>NZ_JALAGT010000071.1 GCF_022712295.1 Galactobacter sp. | reverse complement strand
ATCCTCCACGTCGTGAACCGAGTAGGAGATGTCGTCGGCGAGATCCATGACCTGGGCTTCGAGGCAGGTCTGGTGCGGTGCCGGCCGTTCGTTGTCCGGCGCATCGGGGGCCACGTCGCCGGAGTGGTTGAGTCCACGGACCCAACGGAACACCGGTTCGTCGTCCGTGTAGACACCGAACTTCCTGGTGGGTTTGCCCTCCCCCGTGTCCGGCGCCTCTGCACGCGGCCAGGGATACTTGCAGGCAGCGTCCAGGCTGGCGCGGGTCAGGTTGAGGCCGGCCGACGAACCGTTGGCGCGGAAGGTCTTGGTCTCCAGACGGGTGAGCAGGCGCAACGTCTGTGCGTTACCCTCGAACCCTCCGCAGGATTCCGCGAGCAGGTCCAGGGTCTTCTCCCCGTTGTGACCGAACGGGGGGTGGCCCAGGTCGTGGGCCAAACAGGCGGTGTCCACCACGTCTGGGTCGCAGCCCAGCAAGGCTCCGAGTTCACGACCGACCTGCGCCACCTCGAGCGAATGGGTCAGGCGGGTGCGGACGAAGTCGTCGGTGGAGGGCGCCACCACCTGGGTCTTGGCGCCGAGCCGTCGCAGGCCGGCAGAGTGCAGGATCCGGGCGCGATCACGCTCGAACGCGGATCGATAGGCCTTCTTGGGCGGTTCCGGAACCCAGCGCTGATGATCCCACTCCGAGTAGCCGGGGTTGAGTGCAGCCGCTGGTTGCAGTGTCCCTCGTTGGGTGCGCGCGGCGGCGGCCTGAGCCGGGAACGTGGTCACTGCTTCGGTTTCTGCACTCACGATCCGCATTCTTTCACGATTGGGCCCGGAACCCAGGCGACCTCAGAGACCCAGTACCTGTCTGGCGTGGGCGTATTTCGCCGCCAGCCGATCACGCGTGGCCTGATCCAGCTGAGCCACGCGGTCCGGATCGGTGTTGTCGTCAAGGTCCGATTGCTTGACCTGCAGGGCCAACGGATTCGCGGCGACGCGGGCGTAGTACGCGTCAGGGTCCTCCCCCGGCGTCCGGCTGATGGCCAATACGGCGGCTGTGATGTCCGATCCGAAGCGTTCCTGAAGGTCTGCTTCGGAGACGTCCGCGTCCTCCACCACGTCATGCAGCAGGGCCACGATCACGGCCGGATGGTCCCCGCCCAAGCGGGCGGCCACACGCTGCGCGACCCTGCGCGGGTGCTCTATGTAGTCGTGTCCGGTCTTGTCGAGTTGGCCGGCATGGGCCCACTCGGCGACGGTGTCCGCGGCGTCTGCGAGCGGGTGGGTGAGTTCGATGTTCATGGCATCTCCCTGCGTTCGTATGGGATGGCGGCTCCCGTGAGATTGCTGCTCTTGTGGAGCTACCTTCAGGCTAGACCGCGCCCCCGACACCTTGCCCGTCCACCGTGGGCTCAGCCGCCGGAGATGTCCAGTTCCGCATGGGCGATCATGGCCTTGTGCGCATCATTCATGTAGCGCGAGTCCAGCCAGTCCTGTGGCAGGTGCGGACGCTTGGGGGAACCGGCGCGCCCACGAGATCCTTCGGCAGCCGCCCCGGGGTAGGCGGCGTCAGCGTCCAGCTGACCAAGCAGGTCATCAAGTTCCGTCAGCGAGGACACCCGAGCCAGCCCTGAGCGGACCTCTCCCCCGACCTCATAACCCTTGAAGTACCAGGCCACGTGCTTGCGCAGGTCCTGCAGGCCGCGGAACTCGTCCTCGAAGTGCTCGATCAGCAGTTCGGCGTGACGCCGGAACGCGACCCCCACCTGCCCGAGCGTGGGGTGGACCCTCACGGGGGATCCCTTCAGCGCGGCCTCCAGGTCGGCGAAGAGCCACGGCTTGCCCTGGCATCCACGGCCGATCTGCACGCCGTCCACGCCGGTGTGTTCCACCATCGCCACGGCGTCCTCGGCGGAGAAGATGTCGCCGTTGCCGATGACGGGGATGTCCGGGATCAGCTGGCGCAGCTCCGCGATGGCGTCCCAGTCGGCCTTGCCCGAGTAGTGCTGCGCGGTGGTGCGCCCGTGCAGGGCGATCCCGTCCACGCCCAGGTCGCGGGCCACAACGGCGGCGTCACGGAAGGTCTGGTGGTCCTGGTCAACGCCCTTGCGGATCTTCACGGTCAGCGGGATCCCGCCGCGATGGGCCTCCTCGACAGCCGAGGTCAGGAGGTCCTTGAAGAGGTCGATCTTCCACGGAAGCGCTGAACCGCCGCCCTTGCGGGTGACCTTCGGAGCGGGGCAGCCGAAGTTGAGGTCCACGTGGTCCGCACGGTCTTCCTCTACCAGCATGCGCACCGCGGCACGGACCGTGTTGGGTTCCACCCCGTACAGCTGGATGGAGCGGGTCTTCTCCTCCGGCGCGTGTTTGATGATCCGCATGGATTCTGGCGTGCGTTCCACCAGCGCACGGGAGGTGACCATCTCGCACACGTAGATGCCACGGCCGTATTCGGCGCACAGTCGACGGAAGGCCGAGTTCGTGATGCCGGCCATGGGGCTCAGCACCACGGGCACGTCGAAGGTCAGGTTGCCGAACTGAATGGCGGGAAGATTCAGCGTTGCGCCCGAGCCGCTCGCGTCGGTGTGCAGGCCGCCCATGGCGGACTCCCGTCCGGGCGCAGTGGTATCAGGAGCAGTCAAAGTCACCAAGCCATTGTCCCACCGCCGTCAATTCTGGCCACCGGGATGAGACGAAGATCTGCCATAGTGATGGAGAACACCGTAGGAGCCGGTGACCGGACGAGGGCGAGGACGCGGGGCATGACACACGACGCAGACACCCTCTCCTATGCACAGGCCGCCAAGCGGCGCGGACCCAGGACGGCCTTCCACCTGCTCTCCCACGCCGAGGACGCCTCGGTGTTCTCCACCGACCCGAATGACTTCAAGCGCAAGCCCCGTCCGCTCCTCAATGGCCTTGGCCTGCTGATCCTGGTGGTCGGATCTACCCTCGTCATGGTCGTCGCCGTGAGGGAGTCCGTCATGCTGGACGATCCCGATCGACCGTGTGACTACGACGGCTGCGCCCTGCCGACACCGTGGTGGGTCCATGCGGCCCTCGTGGCGACGCCGTGGTTGGGGTTGGCCATCCCCTGGTTCTTCTGGATTCGGCGCCAGTGGCTCAATCTCCGCATTCTCGAGGCCCGACGCTCGTTGGCCCGCGTTCGGGATATCCGCCCGTTGGGCACAGGCCGGGTCGTCGCGGTGCGGAGCGCTGTCGAAGAGCCCACCACCGCACGCACGCTGCCCCTGGCCGTCCGCGTCCAGCCGGATGCGCCTGGTTCCGTTCCGATCACGTTCGTGGGGGTGCGCGCTTCCCGGGGCGGTCTCAACCGGTGGTTGCAACACGGTTGTCGATCAGGCCTGCAAGGCCTCCCGCAAGCACTCCGCGGGCGTAAACCATTCTAGCCGCTTCCGCGGCCGACCATTCAATTCATTCGCGACATATT
>NZ_JALAGT010000070.1 GCF_022712295.1 Galactobacter sp. | reverse complement strand
GGGTTGGGCTGGTCGGTGGAGCGGGAGGTGTCGGTGATCGTCATCGTCGTCCTTGTTCGTGGTCGGGGGTCAGCGCTGGCGCTGGGTCTCACACGTGAGGATCACGTGTACAGGGACAGCGGCGGGGTGGTTCCGTCGAGGTAGTAGGCACCCACCTCCACGGCCTTGTAGTCCACCGGGTCATGCAGGGAGTGGGTGCGCACGTTGCGCCAGTAGCGGTCCAGACCCACCTCGTTGGCGGTGGAGGAGGAACCGGTGAGGTCGAACACGCCCTGCGTGACATCCAGTGCCGTCTCGGTGGCGACGACCTTGAGCTCCGCGATCTCCTCCGCCAGCGCCCACCTGGCCTCCGACGTGACCTCGGTATCGCGGGAGAGCAGCGCATCGAAGCGCGGGAAGATCCGCTCGGCGAGCGCCGTGCCCGCGCTGATGCGGGCCTTGTAGCGGCCCAGTTTGGCCTGGAACAAGGGGTCCTGCGAGTAGCGGTCCGCCGAGGAGAGGAACCACGAATTGCGCCGGCCGAGCAGCAGTTCACGGGCCCGAGTCAATGCGCCCTCTGCCACGCCGAGATAGAAGCCGCCGAAGGCGAGTTGGAGGCCCGGGGTCAGCAGGGTGGAGACCGGTTCGTCCGTGACCGGGCCGAGCACGTCTGCCGGGGTCACGGCGACGTCGTCGTAGTGCACCGACCCGGACGCGGTGAGACGCTGTCCCAGGTTGTCCCAGTCCCCACCGAGGCTCAGTCCGGCGCGGTCGGTTTCCAGCACGAAGGCCAGGACCTCCCCGGTGCGGCGGCCGGAGGCAACCAGGGCGTTGACGATGATGACCTCGCCAACGGAGGAGCCGGTGGAGAAGCGTTTGGCTCCGTTGAGTCGCCAGCCATCGCCTGCGGGGTCCTCGGTCAGCAGCAGGTCGGGGTCGGTGGGGTTGACCGAATCACCCCAGAGCCAGGCGCCGTCCACGGCACGTTCCCACCAGGCCGCCTGGTCCTCTGGCGCAGCGTAGAAGCCGATGCCCGCCTGGTTGACGTAGTGGTAGGCCAGCAACTGCGCGATCGAGGCATCGGCCCGGGCGATGATGCGAATGGCCTGGAATGCGGATTCCCAGTGACCGCCTCCACCGCCGGCTTCCGTGGGGGCCAGCAAGGTGAGCAGCCCGGCTTGGCGCAGCAGCTCGACTTCTTTGTGCGGCTCGGCGTTGGCGCGGTCGCGTTCCAGCGCGTCCTGGTCCAGCTCCTGAGCCACCCTTGTGGCCGCGGCCGTCACCCTGGCCAGTTCCTCCGCGTTCGCGGTGGCGCTCCGTTCGGCTGTGGCGGCCCAGGGGGTTCGGGTCGGTTCGGCTCGCTTGGTCGGGGTGATCTGATCTGCCTGTGCGGTCATGGTGCTCGCCTCTCGTCCGCACCATCCAGAAGGTTGATTGCTCCGCGTGCTGGGCTGCTCCCTCTCCCTCCGCCGACGGGCGTCCGCCGGCGGAGGGTGAACGAAGCTACGGGCTGTTGAGCCCGTCCCAGTGCCGGCCTCGGACAGGGACCTGAGTCGGTCCTTGCACGTGGTGGGAGCACTGGGCGTTCCCATCGTGTCCTGGCGGGAGCACCGTCCCCGTCTTGGTCGGGGTGGTTGCTGCGATCTCGACGAGCCAGGTCTCTCAATCGCTCTGGATGGATGCCCTCAATCTTGATGAAGTTCGGCCCCGTTCGGAAGGCCTGCGACTCAGATGACCGGGCATTGCCTTCCATGACGCCGAATGACGAACCGGGTTGAGGCACGGCGACGCCAGAGGCGTTCGTGAGCGGCCGCCCGAGGTGCGTCCGGGAACGCGAAGGACGCCGGCTGGGACCGCTGATCCCTGCCGGCGCCCGAGCATGTGGCCGCGGAGGCGCCTATCCCCACTTGATCGTTGAACCGGCGTCGATCGGCAGGTGTGCACCGGTGATGTAGCGGGCCTCATCCGAGGCTAGGAACAGCACGGCGTTGGCCACGTCGGCTGGATCGATCCACGCGACGTCCAACAGCTTGCCTCGTTTGAACGCCTCGATGACGTCGTCAGGTCGAGGATCCGGCAGGTCGGGACGGTAGCGACGCAGATTGTCCCGATTCAGCACCAGGTCGGTACCAACGGCGGTGGGATGGGTCGTATTGACGCGACCACCGTAGGGGCCCAACTCATGGGCCCAGGTCTCGGAAAGCCCGACGAGCGCGGTCTTCGTGGCCGTGTAGCCGGAGCTGTTGCCGCCACCGCGGATCCCCGCCGTGGACGACGCCAGGATCACGCTGGAGCCTTCAGGGTTCTGTTTGAGCAGCGGAAACGTGGCCTGAGCGGTATGGACCACCCCGGTGAGGTTGATCGAGACCAAGGAGTCCCACGCCGAAGCGGGCAGTTCCTCGACGGGACCTTCCGGTACCAGAACGCCGGCGTTCGCGAACACGATGCCCAACGAGCCGAATTCCCGATGACCTCGCTCCGCCGCACGCTGCAGCGACGGGAGATCGGTGACATCGGCGGAGACCGGCAACAGAGCAGATGGGTCCTCCAGTGACTCACGCAGCTGCTGCAGCACCGGTTGTCGCCGCTCAAGATCCACGGCGACCACCCTGGCACCCTCATCGATCAGTCGGAGTGCGGTGGCAGCACCGATGCCGCCTGCGGCGCCCGTGATGAAGGCGACCTTGCCCTCCACCCGGCCGGCCCGGCCACCGCTCATACGGCGGCGGCCTGGACGGCTGCGGTTTCGGTATCGGCGGCGGTGTCGGTATCGACGGCAGAAGGTAGGGCGTCGCGCGACAGGGCCTTCTTCCGCTTGTAGAGGCCAGTGGAGAGGTACTTGAATCCGTTGTCGGCGTAGATCACGACGATGTTCTTGCCGGCCGCCTCCGGACGCTTGGCGACTTCGATGGCCGCAGTGAGTGCGGCCGCGGCCGAGGTCCCGAGGAACAACCCGTCGGATTCCGCTGTGGCCTGAGCGGTCTCGTAGGCATCCTCGGCTCTCACGTCGATGATCTCGTCGAAGCGGAAACCGTTGTCCCGATTCGACTTGACGAGCGTCGGCAGGAATTCCTCCGAGACCCCGCCCAACGGCAACGTCCCATCGATGATGTTTCCCGTGAAGTCCTCGCTGTCCGGCCGGGAAGACGAGGCCCCATGCACGCCGATGATCTTGACGTCCGGATTCTTCTCACGCAGGTAGCGGCCAACGCCCACCAAGGTTCCTGCCGTACCGCCCAACGCCACGAAATAATCCACGTGACCGTCCGTGTCCTCCCAGATCTCCGGCCCCGTGGTCCGGTAGTGGGCCTCCTGGTTCGATTCCCTCACGGTCTGACCCGCGTAGTAGTAGCCCTGTTCCTCGGCGATCCGGGTGATTCCGCGAACCAGGTCATCCGGGACCAGCCCCTTCTCCTCGAAGTCCGCGACCTCTTCGATGTCGGTGAACGAGTGGGTGTCCAGGCCGTATCCCTCGAAGATGTCGATGCGCTCTTGGGTGGTACCGGGCTCAAGGTACGGGATGAATTTCAGTCCCTGGGCGTGGCCGAGCGCCGCCAGTGAGATGCCCGTGTTGCCACTGGTGACGTCGATCAGCGTGGACCCATCGGTGATGTCACCGTTGGCACGGCCCTCCTCGATCAGGGCCTGAGCGAGCCGGTCCTTCACGCTGCCGGATGGATTCAGGTATTCGAGTTTGCCGATGATGTGGGCCTTCAGCCCGTGACGTGCCTGATAGTTCGTCAGTTCCACCAGCGGAGTGTTGCCGACGAGTTCTGCGATGGAGCGGTGGATCTTGGACATGCGACTGCTTTCCTTTTCTCACGAGGTGTCCGAACCAGTGCAACGGTCCGGTGGGTGGGCCGTCCGGTGCGGCCGGCGGCCCCTCCACACGGTAGGCAGCGACCCGGGGGCTTGGGGGCCCCTCGTCACAATTCGTCCACCGCGGTCACTCGGTGTCATATGAGGAGAAGCCGTGACCTCACCGACGGACGCTGACTGGTGCAAGCCCTGTCCCTCTGCGTTCCACAGCGCCTACGCTGGTGATCATGACCACAGAGCCATACGTTCCCGAACCGACCTTCGAGACACACCGCCCCTGGAGCGCTTCCGAGGATCGTCACGCCAAGCTCGGTTATCGCAAGGTAGGAAACTCGGGGCTGTACCTGCCTCCCATCAGCCTGGGACTGTGGTGGAACTTCGGTGACAACCGCACCTTCGACACCCAGCGCGAGGTGTTGCGGCACGCATTCGACAACGGGATCACGCACTTCGACCTGGCCAACAACTACGGCCCGCCCTACGGCTCCGCCGAGGAGAACTTCGGGCGCATGCTGCGCACCGACTTCAGGCCCTACCGCGACGAGTTGATCGTCTCGTCCAAGGCCGGGTACGACATGTGGCCCGGACCGTATGGTTCAGGCAGCTCCCGGAAGTACGTCCTCTCCTCTGCCGAGGCCTCGCTGGGCAGGCTCGGCCTTGACCACGTGGACCTCTTCTACTCCCACCGCTACGACCCCCAGGTTCCGATTGCAGAAACCATCGGCGCGCTGGACACCTTGGTGCGGCAGGGCAAGGCCCTCTACGTCGGCATCTCCTCCTATTCCGCGGAGCACACGCGTGAGGCCGTGGACGTCGCTGCCGCGCTCGGGACGCCGCTGGTGATCCACCAGCCCAGCTACTCGCTGCTCAACCGTTGGGTCGAGCCCGAACTGCTCACGGCTCTCCACGACACGGGTCTGGGATCCATCGCCTTCACGCCGCTGGCGCAGGGTCTGCTGACGGGGAAATACCTGGGCGACGAGAACGCGGTGCCCTCCGGTGGCCGCAGCTCGGTGCAGTCCTCCCTGACCCCCACCAACCTGTCCAAGGCACGCGCCTTGAACGAGGTGGCTCAGCGCCGTGGGCAGACCCTGGCGCAGATGGCCATCGCCTGGCTGCTCCGCCCCGCCGTGGACCTGCCCGACGGCGGCCGGTCCGGCGGGGTTTCCTCCGTTCTGATCGGCGCATCCTCCACCCGCCAGCTGGACGAGAACCTCGCTGCCGTGAGCTCCGGCTCATCCACGGAGTTCTCCGCCGAGGAATCCGCTCGGATCGAGGAAATCTGCGCGTCGCAAGATCCCAATATCAACCCGTGGCACATCTCGTCCGACCAGTGACCACGTCTTCGATCTGACCCAGGAGTCCCCATGGCCAACCTGCTCCTCCTCCATCACGTTCTGGGCGTCACTCCCGGGGTGCGCCAACTCGCTGCTTCCTGGGAGGACGCCGGCCACACGGTGCTCGTCCCGGACCTTTACGACGGCCGGACCTATCCGGACATCGAGTCGGGGATGGCGGCGTCCGCAGCACTGGACCACAAGGCCTTCGACGATCTCGCCGACGATGCAGCGGCGGGGCTCGGATCCGGATTCGTGGTGTGCGGGATCTCCCTCGGCGTGATGCCTGCCATGAATCTGGCCATCTCCAACGACGCGGTCGCCGCCGTCGTGGCGGTGGGCTCGTGCATTCCATCCGAGTACCTCCCCGGCCCGTGGCCCGCCTCGGTCCCGCTGAGGGTGCTGGCCAGCTCGGGGGATGAGATGTTCAACAACGAGGGCGACCTCGACGCGGCCAAGGACCTCGTCGACTCCGGCGCCGACGTCAAGGTCAAACTCCTGCCCGGTGAAGAACACCTCTTCATGGAGGCAGACGACGCGGACTCGGAGGCCGCGACGAGACACCTGTACGAGACTGTGCTGCGCCTGCTCTCCCGCATCGATGAGGACCTTCCCACCGGAGCCGACGAGGAGGAGGACCGGGCCGAAGGCGTGGTCTGGGACCTACCGTGAGCACCCGACGTCGGGCCTTGGGCACCCCCTCTACGTGGCCCGGGTCACCGGTTCGGGAAAGGTACGTGAACCACAACATGAACAGTCGGTGAACAACGCCGATTTTGGTTCCGGGACCCTCTGAACACCCTTCACGATGGTGGGTGTGGAGGAACTTCTCATACTGATTCTGGTGGTCATCACCGCCCTGGCCTTCGACTTCACGAACGGCTTCCATGACACCGGCAACGCGATGGCCACGTCCATCGCCACCGGAGCGCTCAAACCCAAGGTCGCGGTGACCCTCTCTGCGGTCCTGAACCTGGTGGGCGCCTTCCTCTCCATCGAGGTCGCCAAGACCGTGGGAGGCGATGTCGTCAACCTGGACAAGGCTCAAGGTGAGGCGCTCATGCTGATCGTCTTCGCGGGACTCGTGGGCGGCATCATCTGGAATCTGTTGACCTGGCTCTTCGGCCTCCCCTCCTCCAGTTCCCATGCCCTCTTCGGCGGTCTCATCGGCGCCGCGCTGGTGTGGAGCATGGTGCACGGGTTCGGCGGCGGCGGAGTCGAGTGGGGCGGCATCATCGCCAAGGTCATCATCCCGGCGCTGCTGGCCCCTGTGGTCGCGGCCCTCGTTGCCGCGGTGGGTACCAAGGCCGTCTACAGGATCACGTCCAAGGCTCCCGAGGGCTCCCGCACCAAGGGCTTCCGTTGGGGACAGATCGGTTCCGCTTCCTTGGTCTCCCTGGCCCACGGAACCAACGACGCACAGAAGACCATGGGCGTGATCTTCCTGGCGCTGATCGCCCACGGCGCGGTCACCGGCGAGGACGACATCCCCTTCTGGGTCAAGGCCTCCTGCGCCCTCGCGATCGCTCTGGGAACGTACCTGGGCGGCTGGCGCATCATCCGCACCCTTGGCAAGGGGCTCGTGGAGATCTCAGCACCGCAGGGTATGGCAGCTGAGACCTCCTCCGCCGCCATCATCCTCACTTCCTCCCACCTGGGTCTTCCGCTGTCCACGACGCACGTGGCCACCGGCTCCATCCTCGGGACCGGCCTCGGGAAGAAGGGTGCAGAGGTGCGCTGGTCCGTGGCCGGACGCATGGGCCTCGCGTGGCTGATCACGCTTCCCGCCGCTGCGGCCGTCGGTGCCGCTTGCTGGGGACTGGGCCATCTGGTGGGCGGGCTGTACGGCACGCTGTTGATCTTCGCCCTGCTCGTGGTGACCTGCACCGCGATCTGGCTGCGTTCCCGCCGCAACGCCGTGGACTCCAAGAACGTCAACGACGACTGGGACGGCAAGCAGACCCCAGAAGCTGCCGTTCCCGAGACCCCGATCCGTGAGACCGCCTCGGTCTGAGTCCTCCACACACCCCTGACCTCGAAAGAAAGCCTCTTTCATGCACCTCGATTTCGTCGGCCTCCTCGATTCCCTTTGGCAGGTCCTGGCCGTTGGATTGATCTTCGGCGCGGGACTCCCGGCACTGTTCTCCGCGGGCATCCGCGCCCTCGGGACAACGTCGCAACCGGCCGGCGCCCAAGGGCCCACCACCACCGGCGGGAACAAGTTCCTGGCCTGGGTTTGCTTCGGGCTGTGCATCGCCGCCGCCTTGTTCGGCATCGTCCTGATCGTCTTCGGCAAGCAGATGTTCGGGTGATCGGCATGAACTCATCCGTCATCACCCGCGCACTGGACTGGCTCCGGCAGGGCTACGCCAGCGGCATCCCCGCGCAGGACTACGTCCCGCTGCTGGAGGTCCTGCATCGCAGGCTCACCGATGCAGAGGTGGCTCAGTTGGTCCGGCTCATCGCCGAGTCCGAGGACTTCCCCGTCTCCGGCCCCACCATCGAACACGCCGTTCAGCAGCGATTGCTGCTCAAGCCGGACGAGGCCGACGTGGAGCGCGTCGCCACCCGCCTGGCCCGCACGGTACAGGCTGCCGAGGGCTGATCACTCCATCAGGCCGCGGATGTCGTCCTCGTCCAGGAACTTCGCTGGGTCCATGCTTCCGTCGCCGATCACCGTCTCGAACAACTCCGCCTTACGGGACTTGAGTTCCATGACCTTCTCCTCGATGGTCCCCTCCGAGACCATGCGATAAACCATGACCTGCTTGGTCTGCCCGATCCGGTGAGTACGATCCACGGCCTGCGCCTCCACCGCGGGATTCCACCAGGGGTCCATGATGAAGACGTAGTCCGCCTCGGTCAGCGTGATCCCGGTGCCGCCCGCCTTCAGAGAGATCAGAAAGACGGGCGCCTTGCCGTCGCGGAAGGCCTGAAGCACCCTCCCACGGTCCTGCGTGGAACCGTCCAGGTAGACGCAGTCCAACCCGGCGGCCGCGAGTTCCCGCCTGATGATCTTCAAGTACTTCACGAACTGGGAGAACACGAGGGCCCGGTGCCCCTCGTCCGCCAGCTCGCGTAGCCGCTCGATGAGCTCCGTGAGTTTGGCGCTGGGGATGTCCTCGTCCTCCGACCCGCCGAGTCCCGCGTGCAGGGCAGCCATCCGCATCCTGGTGAGGGCGGCGAAGATCGCCACCTGGTTTCCCTCGAAGTCGTCCACGAGGCCCAGCACCGCCTGGCGTTCTCGCTGCAGCAGGGTGTCATAGAAGCGACGGTGAGGTTTCTCCAAGGCGACGGTGAGCACCTCCTCCTGCTTCTCGGGGAGATCCTGAGCCACCAAGGACTTGGAACGACGCAACATGTACGGGGCGATCCTGGTGCGCAGCCGCACCAGCGCTTCCTGACTGCCTTCCTTCTCCACCGGGCGCGCCACGTTGTCCCGGAATCCCTGCAGCGTTGGATACAGCCCCGGGGCCGCAATGGACAGTGCCGGCCAGAGCTCGGTGAGTCGGTTCTCGAAGGGTGTTCCGGTCACGGCGAGCGCGAAATCCGTGCGGATCTTGCGTACGGCTTGGAAGGTCTTGGAGGCGGGGTTCTTGATGGCCTGCGATTCGTCGAGGACCAGCCCCTTCCAGGCCAGGTCCGCATAGTCGTCCGCCTCGCGACGCATGAGGGCATAGGAGGTGACCACGAGGTCAGCCCCCAATGCGACCTCGGCGATCGAGGTTCCTCGCTTTCGGGCGGTGGCCGTGACGCTTTCCACGCGCAACCCTGGCGTGTGTTGAGCCGCTTGTTCCTTCCATGCAGGCACCACGGAGGTGGGGGCCACAACCAGGAACGGTCCGTCGAAGCGGCCACGACGCCGGTGCCCCTTGACGGTGGAGATGAGGGCCAGCGTCTGCAGGGTCTTGCCCAGGCCCATGTCGTCGGCAAGGATGCCGCCCAGCCCATGTGTGTAGAGATGGTGCATCCAGTTCAGTCCGTCTTGCTGGTATGCGCGTAGCGGCGTCGTCACGCCCACGGCTTCCACGTGGACCGGTTGCTCGCCGTCAAGCAACGGCGCCTGCGCTGTGACCCAGCGTTGGACCGACTCGGGTAAGGCCCCGAGCTGTTCCGCTTCCTTCATCAGGGAGGCGTCCGCGGTCCCCACCCGCATGGTGCCCTCCTGCTTGGCGCGCAGTCCGGTGGACTCGGCGTCCTCGACGAGGCGCCTGAGGCGGTCGAAGGCAGGATGGTCCAGCCGGATGAGGACGTTACCGTCCACGACCATGGCCTCGTCCTGTCTGGTCAGGGCGGCCAGCACCTCTGGCAGGGGGATCTCGTGGCCGTCCACACGAATGATGACGCGCAGGTCCAACCAATCGATCTCGCCGCTCTCGTCCGCGACGTGCTCTTCCTTGCCCTCGTCGTCGTAGTCCTCGCGCGCTCGATCCTCCCGGTCTGCTCCGCCCCCGGCTCCTCCGCCCCCGTCGTCGGATGCCGGACGACGCGCAGGGCGGCGGCGGGCGACGTGCGGGTCCTCACCGGAGTCCACCACGTCGAAGCTGATCTCGGGGTCGCCATCCAATTCCCGAAGGTCTGGAACGCGATCCGATACCTCCACGTGCATCTGGGCGCGGAGTTCCGGGATGAGGTCCAGGACCACCCGGATGGCGTTCATCCCGGAATAGGTCATGGACGCGGCCGGGCGGCCACGGGTGAAGGTTACGAGGTCCCTGGCAACCGGTCCCGGAACCCATTCCTGCAACAGCGTTTGTTCCTGGTCCAGGTGCCGCAGCACGTTCCGGGAGCCGGCGGTGGGGTCCATGACGACGTCTTGCACTTCCCGCCCCTGTGTGTAGCGGAATCGGAAGTCCACCGTGGCTCGGTTCTCCGAGTCCCAGTCCACGAGGGCGACCAAGGCGGGCGGCTCGGGTGTGGCCGGGCTGAAGTCGGGGTCGTCGCTGGCCACGGGCAGGTTGGCTGCGATGCGGGGCAGGACCGCACGGGACAGCCTTTCTCGATCCCGCGCGGGGACCGTGATCTGCTGTCCGTAGCCCAGGACCGTGGTCAGCCGTTCCGAGAGCGGAGCCGTCAGACGAGCCAGCACGAGCTGATCTCCGGTGGCTTCCGAGGGTAGCAGGGCCACGGCGAACGCCCTGCGGCCGATGGGTGTGAGTGCTGCTCCGGCACACGTGTACCCGTCCCAGGCCACACCGAGCATGACCGTGGCGTCCTCCTCACTGGCGTCCACCCCCAGCCTCAGTTCCACCGGTTCCGGTGCCAACTGGACCGACGTCGCCATCCCCTCCGCCAAGAATTCGACGCCGGCTTCCTGGGCCTCCACCAGTGCACGCCACATGTGAGGGGTGGCCTCACTGAGCTGATAGGTGGATACGGGATCGGTGCCCTGAGCCCTGAGTGCCTCGGCCAGACGGGAGAGCGCCGCGAATTGCGCGGGAACGAACTTGGGCTCGTTCCATGGCTGGGTCAGCGCGGTCCAACTGGCGCCCGACTTGATCCAGGTGCCACGTTTGCCCATCTTCATCGGCATGATGTGCAACAACGGGGCCGGGTCGGGATTCCAGCGGCTGACCCTTCCGGGTTCCACGGATATCCGCAGGGCCAGCGGCGAATGTTCGGCAACCACGTGGCCACGGATCAGTTCTGCGGCGATCTCATCCAACTGCTGTTCCCAGTTCGGCAGGCCGCCCGACATCCCTGGGAAAGAACGTCCACTGGCCGCGCCCGGAAGCTCGGAGCCTCTGACCACCTGGGACGAGTCGATGCCGAGCCTGTGCAGCAGGCTGTCGACTTCCCCTCGGCCTGCATCCCCCCGTTGCGGGAAGTGCAGTGGTTCCGGAGGACCGCCGGCCGGCCGCGTCGGCGCCTCCCGGTCTGTCGTGACTCCGGCGTCTTGCAGCAGGCGCAAGGCCAACGCCGCCCCATGTTTGCAGGCGCTCCCCACGGGGCATGAACAAACGGAGCGGATCAGGGCTCCGACGGCCAGCGGCTGAACCGTGACCTGCGTGGAGTACAGGTCGGTGCCCGTCACCTTCCCGCTCACGATCAGGCTCTCCCCCGCCATCCGCGTCGCTTCC
>NZ_JALAGT010000069.1 GCF_022712295.1 Galactobacter sp. | reverse complement strand
GTCATGCAATCCGGTGCCGGGCGGACGGAGACGTGGGCATGTCTGGCCGCGCGTTCGGCCCGCTCCACCATGGTCGCCGCATCCAACTCCGCCGCCCGCTTGAACGCGGCCGCCTTCGCCGCCCTGACCGTCAGCTCGGGGAGTTGTTGGGCGAGGTCATGGTCGATACGGGCCTGATCCTCCGGTTCCAACACAACGGCCTCACGCAGCACCGCGGTGAGATGCTCCTCGGTGGCCTCACCGTTGCGGACCTGGTCCACACATTCGGGGAGGGTGTCGGTGGCGGTGCGGGCCAGTCCCACGCGTTTGCGGGACGCGTTCGGGGTGAGATGCCAGGCCGGGGAAAGATCCTGACCCGTCACCCGCCGAGCCTGCTCGGTCAAACGCTGCCCGGTCAGGGGCGCCCTCCGCCCAGCTGGATCAACAGCGGCCAAGTCCTCGGTCACCACGTCCCGGTACCGGTTAGCCAAATCAAGGTTCAGCGCTTCCAGCATGTTGTGCACCCGGGTGACCTGCTGAGCCAAGGCATAGAGGCCTTCCCGAGTCGACGTAGCGGGCTCGGCGGTGGAAGCAGAAGCGCTCGGCACACCCCGACCCTGCAGGTGGTCCGCGACCGCCTGCAACATCTGAAAAGTCCCCGCCAGATCACGGCTGGGACGTGCCGTTGTCTCCATGAACCAAGTGTCCCGGAGACCCCTGACACTTTGAACGCGGTCTACTTGGCAGTGCCGTCGTGGCAGAGTGGCGCCGCGCAGCGGGGAGCGTTCACGCTGGAGGCGAGGACGCGCCGTCGGGCATGCTGCGGATGGGCGGGTGGCTCAGGCGACCTCGGACGGGACGGCGATGCGATGTGCCTGGGTGCGGGTCAACGGGATGCGGTGCCTCGTGGCCTCGCGGGTGACCAGGTCAAGGAGCAATTCCTGCAGGCTCTGGTCGTGCGCGGTGGCTTGCTCGGTGAGGAGGTCGATCACCTGTTCGGGAACGTCCTCGATCCGCAATGTCGCAGTCATACCTGGATTGTGCTTGAGGCCGGTACGTCAGGGCAAACGGCAGGATGCCAACGTGTGGACAAACACTTAAGCGTCGCCCCTGACGGTCAGAACGATCAAGGCCACGTTCAGGGCCACGATCAACGCGGTGACCGCCCAAATGGCCACCTTCACCCAGGTCGGGTTGGCGAGCCGCCCCATGATGGATCTCCGTCCCGTGTAGAGGGCCAAGGGGACCAAGGCGAACGGGATGCCCATGCTCAACACGATCTGCGAGACCACGAGCGAGCGCGTGGGGTCGAACCCCAAGCCGATGATGACCAGTGACGGAGCCAGGGTGACGAGGCGCTGGACAAGAAGCGGGATGCGAACCTTCAGAAGTCCGGCCATGATCTCTGCGCCCGCATAGGCCCCAACCGACGTCGACGCAAGCCCCGAGGCCAGCAGGCCGATGGCGAAGATGATCCCGACCGCGGGGCCCAAGGCCTCGGTGATCGCGGCATGGGCGCCCTCGATCGAATCGGTGCCCTCCTTGCCGGGCAGCGCCGTGGCGGCCAGCAGCAGCATGCCGATGTTCACCCCGCCGGCCACGATCAGGGAGATGACCACGTCGATCCGGGTGGCCTTCACCAGCCGAGGGATGACGTCCTGAGAGGCCTTCCCGTGCCGGTCGCGCGCCAGGGAGGAATGCAAGTAGATGGCGTGTGGCATCACCGTGGCGCCGAGCATGGACGCGGCCAACAGCACCGTCTGAGTTCCCTCGAATCGTGGGATGAGTCCCTCTGCCGTCTTGCCCCAGTCGGGGCCGGAGATGAACAGTCCGGCCAGGAAGCCGATCGTGATGATCAGCAGCAGCCCCATGACGACGAACTCGAAGGTTCGCTGACGGTGCTGGGCTTGGATGAGCAGGAGTACCAGGGATACGACGCCGACGATGCAGCCGCCCAGGAACAGGGGGAGGCCGAAGAGCAGGTGCAGGGCGATGGCTCCGCCCACCACCTCCGCCAGATCGGTGGCGATGGCGACCACCTGCGCCTGCGCCCAGTAGAGCAGGCGGGGGCCGCGGTTCAGGCGCTCCCCGAGGATCTCGGGCAAGGACTTGCCGGTGGCGATGCCCAGCTTTGCGGAGAGGTACTGGATCAACACGGCCATGATGTTGGCGACGACCAGGACCCAGACCAGGAGGTAACCGAACTGGGCACCTGCGGTGAGGTTCGCGGCGACGTTGCCGGGGTCCACATAGGCCACGGCCGCCACGAAGGCGGGACCCATCAAGCCCACCAGGCGCTTCTCGGCGCGGGGGCTCTTGCGACGGGTGTCGACTGAACTGTTCACAAGAGTTAAGTTACCTTAACTTCGCGTCCCTCCCAACTTCGAGACGTGGCGGTTAGGGTTCATGAATGCCCCAACTCGTCATCCCGAACACCGAGTTCCTCGCGTCCTTTCTCGACTCGAACGCCGAGTGGAAAGGCGCCCACCAGGACGGGGCCGGGCTCGAGGGTGACGAGGATCTGACCACAGCGGCCGGTTTCGAGGCCTTCGTCGCTCAGCTGCTGTCGCAGGAAACGGAGCCGCTGAAGCGCGGCTACGTCACCTGCAGCTACCGGTGGATCGTCGAGGACGGCCATTACCTCGGTTCCATCGGGCTGCGCCACGAGCTCAACGGTTACTTGGAAGAGTTCGGCGGCCACATCGGGTATGGCGTCCGCCCGTCCGCACGCCGACGTGGGCTGGCCACGTGGGCGTTGGAACACATACTCGAACTGGCTTGGGACCAGGGCCACGACCGGGTGCTGCTCACGTGTGATGACGAGAACCTCGCCTCGGCCCGGACCATCGAGGGTAATGGTGGAGTGCTGGAGGACAAACGAGAGCACGGCGGCAGCGTCACCCGCCGGTACTGGATTCAGCTCTGAGTTGGCCGCCTTACGAGGCGCTGATACTCGCCGTGAGCAATTCCGTGAGGACCGAAACGTCCACTCTGGACAAACGCGTGACGTAGAGGCAGGCCTTGCTTGCTCTGTGCGGACCGAGCCGCTCCAGCAACTCCGGCCAGCGTTCGCTGAAGCCACTGACGAGATAGAAGGTGTGTTGCCTGTCCGTGGTGGCGAAGGCCAGCACCGGCATGATGCCGCCGTGACCGGACTCGTAGCGGTACTCCTGTTGCCCGAATCCGACGATCTTCCCGGCCCACACCACGGGCTCGTATCCGGTCAGGTCGCCGCAGATGCGCAGTAGTTCATCCGCCTCCGCCCTGCGGGGTCCGGTGACACGATCCAGGACCTGGTGTACGGGGAGGTCTGAGGGAGACATGGCGGGGGTCGTGGACGACATGAGGTGTTCTCCGGTTCGGGATGACTGGGGCTGGTGGGAGAATCAAGACTATGACCACCGAGCAGCCCGCAGGCCTTCCCGACCCGGACGACTTCGATGCGGCAGAGGCCGCCAAGGCCGTTGGCGAGGGCGGACGCCTGATGCAGTCCTTCGTGAAGCTGGACCAGGAACCCGACCAGGGCCACGACCTTGCACTGATCTCCGACTTCTACGGCACTCGATTCCTGGTGCCGGTCCTGGCCGTCCCGGAGGAGGGCGAGCGCCCACGTTTCGCGACCTTCGAGGCCGACGGCAAGACGATCCTTGGCGTCTCACTTCGAGAGCAGGACGCCACTCACCTGCACCGCTCGGTCGCCGAGGCGGAGGGCCGCGCGGACGATGCCCTCAACGATCCCATCCTCGTGGAGATGCTGGGCGACGAGCTGGTGGAGACCGCGTTCGCCTCCGGTTCCTTCGCGGCGACGGGCATCGATCGGATCGCGGTGGACCCGCTCGGCCTGGGGATCTCGATCGCGTCCGACGACGAGTTGTTGGAATTCGATCTACGCTCCGGCGCGCTGCGCCGCGCAGTGCATCAGGGCAAGGACGCCGTTCTTGCCTACCTGCTCGAGGCCGACGCCGTGGGCGTCGCCATGCACAACGGTGACGGCGCGCCGCTGCTGATGCGCCGTCCGTCCGATGGCGCCCAGGTCTTCCCGCTCTTCTCCTCCGCCATGGAGGTCTTCCGCTTCAACGAGGACGTGGCCACGCGGGAGATTACGGCGGCGTGGCTGCGCACCGCCCTCCCGGCAGGCATGCACCTGTTGGTGGACGTCTCCGGCGGCGACGCCATCGAGTTCTCCCCGGAGGAGCTGGAGAAGGCCGGCTTCAGGATCGGCTGAGGTCGCAGGCCTCAGGCCTCAGGCCTCCAGCATCTCCGAGCGCACCAGGAAGCGCTTCCCATCAGGGGTCTCCAGGGAGAATCCTGCGCCGCGTCCGTCCACGAGGTCGATGGTCAGCAGCGTGTGTTTCCAGTACTCGAACTGTTCCTTGCTCATCCAGAAGTTCAGTTCCCCGCGCCCTGGCACGTCGAAGGTGCCGAGGCAGACGTCGCTGTCACCCGTGATGAAGTCCCCGTCGGGGAAGCACATGGGGGTGGAGCCGTCGCAGCACCCACCGGACTGGTGGAACATGAGGGGCCCATTGCGATCCCAGAGCCGGTCCACCATGGCCAGCGCGGCGGGGGTGAAGGCCACCCGCGAGAAATCCTCGCCCTCGATCACGGGGCGGGCCTCTAGTGCCTTCTCGACGTGAATCCTCTCGTAAGGGATCTGGGTGTTGTCGGTGCTCATGACGTCCTCCTTGACGTGTGGTGCCGACCTTAGTCCAATGGGCCCCGAGGCAACATGCCTCGGGGCCCATCAGCGTCAGTCGGTCAGGTGTTCACTGGCGTCGGCTCAGTACTTGATGACCACTCGCCCGTCGATCTTGCCGTGTTCCATCTCGTCGAAGATGTCGTTGATCTCGGAGAGGTCGCGGGTGGTGAAGGTCGGGTGGATCTTGCCTGCGGCGTAGAACTCCAGTGCCTCGACGAGGTCCTGGCGGGTACCCACGATGGAACCGCGGATGGTGAGGCCCTTGAGCACGGTCTCGAAGATCGGGGCGGGGAACTCTCCCGGGGGCAGACCGTTGAAGACGATGGTTCCGCCGCGGCGGGTGAAGCCGATGGCCTGGCCGAAGGCCTTGGGGTGCACGGCGGTGACGAGCACGCCGTGGGTGCCGCCGGTGGCCTTCTGGATGGCCTCCACCGGGTCCTCGTTGGCCGCGTTCACCGTGACCTCGGCGCCGTGCTTGCGGGCCAGGTCCAGCTTCTCGTCCGCCACGTCAACGGCGGCGACGTGCATACCCATGGCGACCGCATACTGCACCGCGATGTGGCCGAGCCCGCCGATACCGGAGATGACGACCCACTGGCCGGGCTTCACACCGGTCTGCTTCAGGCCCTTGTAGACGGTGACGCCTGCGCAGAGCACAGGGGCGACCTCGTACGGGTCTGCGCCATCGGGGATGCGGGCCGCGAACTTGGTGTCCACGATCATGTACTCACCGAACGAGCCGTCCACCGAGTAGCCACCGTTCTGCTGGGCCTCGCAGAGGGTCTCCCAGCCGGTGCGGCAGTACTGGCAGTCGCCGCAGGCGCTCCACAGCCAGGCGTTACCGATGAGGTCGCCGACCTTGACGTCGGTGACACCCTCACCGACGGCGACGACGGTGCCGACGCCCTCGTGTCCAGGGATGAGGGGGAGCTTGGGCTTCACGGGCCAGTCGCCGTGGGCGGCGTGCAGGTCGGTGTGGCACACACCGGAGGAGATGTTCTTGACCAGGGCCTGGCCGCGGCCGGGCGTCGGGACGGAGGCGCTGCCGACAGTGAGGTCCTTACCGAATTCGGTGACCGTGGCGGCATTCATGGTGGTAGCGTTCTCAGACATCGTTCTACTCCTTGGAATCGTCATTGAATCTGTTGGGGTGGGTCGTGCTCGGCCCCGTCAGGGGCCGTATAGGTGCCCGACGGCGGGAGGCCAGTCCCGCCGTCGGGCACCTTCCGTTCTCACGGAAGATGGCGCTCGGCTTAGAAGAAGCCCTGCTTGTTCTCCGTGTAGGAGACCAACAGGTTCTTGGTCTGCTGGTAGTGATCCAGCATCATCAGGTGGTTCTCGCGGCCGATACCGGAGGACTTGTACCCACCGAAGGCCGCGTGAGCCGGGTAAGCATGGTAGTTGTTCACCCACACGCGGCCGGCCTGGATGGCGCGGCCCGCGCGGTAGGCCTGATTGCCGTTGCGGGACCAGACTCCGGCGCCGAGGCCGTAGAGGGTGTCGTTGGCGATGCCGATGGCGTCGTCGTAGTCCTTGAAGCGGGCCACGGAGACCACGGGGCCGAAGATCTCCTCCTGGAAGATCCGCATGGTGTTGGTTCCCTCGAAGATGGTGGGCTGCACGTAGTAGCCACCGGACAGATCGCCACCGAGGTCCGCGCGCGCGCCACCGGTGAGGACCTTGGCGCCCTCCTGCTTGCCGATGTCCAGGTAGGAGAGGATCTTCTCGAGCTGGTCGGTGGAGGCCTGAGCGCCGATCATGGTGTCGGTGTCCAGCGGGTTGCCCTGCTTGACGAGCTTGGTGCGCTCCACGACGGATGGCAGGAAGCTGTCATAGATGCCGTCCTGGACCAGAGCGCGGGACGGGCACGTGCAGACCTCGCCCTGGTTGAGGGCGAACATCGTGAAGCCCTCCTGAGCCTTGTCGTAGAAGGTGTCATCGGCGTCTGCCACGTCGTTGAAGAAGATGTTGGGGCTCTTGCCGCCCAGCTCCAGGGTGACGGGGATGAGGTTCTGGGACGCGTACTGCATGATCAGGCGGCCGGTGGTGGTCTCACCGGTGAAGGCGATCTTGCGGATGCGCGGGGTGGAGGCCAGGGGCTTACCGCACTCGACGCCGAAGCCGTTGACGATGTTGAGGACACCGGCAGGGAGCAGATCCTGGATCAGCTCGGCCAGGATCAGGATGGAGGCCGGGGTCTGCTCGGCCGGCTTCAGGACGATCGCGTTGCCGGCGGCCAGGGCGGGGGCGAGCTTCCATGTGGCCATGAGCAGCGGGAAGTTCCAGGGGATGATCTGGCCCACCACGCCAAGCGGCTCGTGGTAGTGGTAGGCGACCAGGTCCTCATCGATCTGCGACAGGTGGCCCTCCTGGGCCCGGATGGCGCCCGCGAAGTAGCGGAAGTGGTCCACCGCGAGGGGGAGATCGGCGGCGAGACACTCGCGCACCGGCTTGCCGTTGTCCCAGGTCTCGGCGACGGCCAGGGTCTCGAGGTTCTCCTCGATACGGTCTGCGATCTTGTTGAGGACCTGAGCGCGTTCTGCAGGGGACGTCCGGCCCCAGCCGGGGGCTGCGGCCCAGGCCGCGTCGAGGGCCTTCTCGACGTCATCCGCGGTGGAGCGGGCCACCTCGGTGAAGACCTTGCCGGTCACCGGGGTGGGGTTCTCGAAGTACTCACCCTTGACCGGGGGCACCCATTCGCCGCCGATGAAGTTGTCGTACCGGGACTTGAAAGTGACCTTTGAGCCCTCGGTTCCGGGCTGTGCGTAGACGGTCATCGTCACTCCTTTGTGAGTTGGGGCCCCTCTTCAGGTCCAGGCCTCTCACGAGGAGCCACCTGGACCATTCGAGGTGATGACCATCACATTAGGAGGTGCAACGTTGCGACCTGGTTGCAACGAGGTGGGGAGCCATGCCGCGGCTCGGGTCACCGCGTGAGCAGCCGTCTCAGGTGTCGATGCGATCGAGATGTGCCAGCACCGCGGCGCGCTTCGGAGAGCGTGCCGGAAGCAGCTTCAGGGCCAGTGTCCAGGCCTCGACGTCGTCCGTGGCCTCGGGGCGGCGCAGGTACTTCAAAAGGGTCTCCGCGGACGCGTCGGCGAGAACGGCTTCCCTGAGCGTTGCGGCGAGCTCCTCACGCCAGGTCAGGATGGCCGGTGCCTCGGATTCGGGAAGCAGGGTGCCGGCGTATTCGTTGAGTGCCTGGACGTGAGATCCGCGGCCGAGCAGGGTCTCCACGCTCACGGCGTCCACCTCCAAGCCCGTCACTCGGTACGGGCGGGAAGACAACTGGATCTGCGAGTCGAGGTCGGCCTTGGCGAGAACCTTGCGCAAACGTGTCACCTCGGCGCGGATGGTGACCGGGGTGACCGGAGTGGGATAGATGGCCGCAGCGAGTTCCGCGGTGTCCAATCCCGCTGGATGCTTGGCCAGCACGGCGAGGATCTCCGCATGGCGCCTGGAGAGGGGCAACTGCCCTGTGGCGGTGCGCAGCGCGGGTGGGCGCTGGCCGGTCACGGACAGGCGTGGGGCCGCCTTCGTGGCTCGTGCGGGGCGCGCTGCGGAAGGCCCGACGACGACACGCGCCGTGGCGCGGTCTCGTTCGCGCCGCTCCGCCTGGGCCTTGGCGGCCTGGACCTGCGCCGCCAGATGGGATTGGACGGCCTCCGCAGTTGAACGCAGGTAGGGAAGGATCAGCGAATCCGCGGCGCGGTCGCCGCCGGTCAGATCGAGGAAACCGATCCGGTTGCCGTTCACCGGGTCCCTGAGCGGGACAGCGGAGCAGCAGAACTCTGTGACCTGTGGGGCAAAGTGCTCCTCACGGCGCACCTGGACCGCCGCTCCGGTCGCGATGGCGATCGCGGGCGCGGAGGTGCCCATGCTGGACTCGGACCAATCGGCCCCCGGAAGAAATGCCATGTCCTCGGCGCGGCCGCGGGTTCCGGCGTCGCCCTCGACCCAGAGCAGGCGTCCGGCTTCGTCTCCCACGGCCATGATCAGGCCGTGTTCCTTGGCGGGAGTGGACAGCAGCGAGCGAATGAGGGGGAGGACCGTGGCCAATTGGTGGCCGCTGCGATACTCCTCCAACTCGTCGGCTCCAAGGATGGAGCGGACGGTGGCGCGGGTGGGATCCACGAAAGCGGTCCGGGAACGCAGCAGGGAGGCCTGGACCAGCGGTGGTGCAGTGCGAAGGTCCCTACCATCCGCAAGCTGGTCCAGTGCCGAAAATGAGTCCACAGTCTCCAAAGAGCCCACAGCGCGGGGGCGCGTCATCACGTCTCCTTAACTCTGCTTCCACCGTCAGGGATCCACGATCCAGGGTGCAGCGTGAGGTACACCACTTTGCCCTCAGTTTCATGACGGTGCAACCTTGTGGCCCCATGGGGCGGGATTCGGTGCCGGTTGTCACAACGTTGCATGAACGTTGCATGCGGCGGTGTCTCGGGATGGAGACGGAGTGGTTTTCGGTGACTGGTTCTCAGCGACTGGTTTCAGTGCAGGGAGGCCAGATGGGCCGTGATCCGAGCATGATGCGGAGAACTGCTGGGGACCAGTGCTTCCGCGAGCTCCCAAGCCTCCACGTCTGCCTGGGCCTCCGGCAGTCGCAGCCAGGCCAGGAGCGGTTGCAGGGAGGCGGATGCCATCACCGCTCCTCGGATCGACGCGGAGAGTCGGGTCCTGCGTCGGGAGAGTTCGGGCGAATCGGAGGCCGGTAAGAGTTCGCCGCCGTACTCCGAGATGGCTCGAGGCAAGGCACCGCGATCCAACAATGCACCCACCCTGGCCTCATCCGTCTCCACACCGCTCAGGCGGTACGGCCGGGAGGACAACACCACGCCTGCCTCGGTTGCACCGGAGGACTCGAGCACGCGCCTCAGCCGGGCGATCTCGGCACGCAAGGTGACGGCGGAGACAGGTTCGCTGAAAACCCGCTGACCCAGGTGAGCGGCACTCATCCCGGCAGGGGAGTGGGCCAGGCAGGCCAGCAACTCTGCGTGCCGCAATCCCAACTGAGTGGTTCCGTACGGGGTGTCCAGGGTCGGGGCATCGGGCCCGGTCAGGCGCAACAACGCCAGAGCGGAGGAGGAACCCACCGGTGCGGAATCCTGCGTCGAAGAAGACCGTGTGGCCAAATGCGACTCCACCACGGCTGCGGCTCCGCGCAGGGCGGCCAACACGAAGCCACCGTCCGCTGCCGCCGAACCGGACACGGCAAGGACGCCGGCCAGATCCCCGGAACGGGGATCGCGGACGGGAGCGGCGGCGACCCCCGGCGCGCGGTGCGGGCCGGGACGCTGGACCACGGGAGCCGCAGGGCGCCACGGACGCCCCAACACGACGTCGGGCAGGGGGCTGCCCTCGATCCAGAGTGGCCTCCCGGTGGCGTCGGCAATGATCAGGGTGAGGCCGGATTCCTCCACAGCGGCGGAGAGGAGAGCCGTCACGAGGGGTGCCAGGGGTGCCAGGGGTGAGGCGGCTCTGGCGCGGGCCAGATCGGGGCTTTCCCAAGACGGCGTCATGATCCAAGAAACTACCGCACTCTCACAGGTCGAATATGACGTTCACGTGTGACGGCGCCTATTGGGGTGAGGCGAGCCTTCGCCGCAGAATGTCACCTGTGAAGAAACGCTCGCTCACCCTGATCACGTCCGCTGCCGTTCTGGCCCTCGGCGCACCGCTGGCTCTGGCCGGCTGCTCCGGGGCATCCGACTCATCGGGCGGGGGCGGCGAGAAGAACACGCGAACCACCCTGACCTACGCCTCGGGCGACGCGGAACCAGAATGCCTGGACCCCCACGTTGGCGGTAACTACCCCCAGGCGCTCGCCGCCACGCAGTATGCGGAGAACCTGGTCTCTCGTGACGAGGACGGCAAGATCATCCCGTGGCTCGCCGAATCGTGGAAAGTCTCGGACGACGGCCTGACCTGGGAGTTCAAGCTCAAGGACGGTGTGAAATTCACCGACGGAACGGACCTGGACTGGACCGCCGTGAAGGCCAATGTGGATCACTTGCTTGACCCCGACACTGCCTCCTCCACCGGCTACCTGGCCTTCCAGAAGATCGAGTCCGTGTCCAAGGGCGACTCGGATCTGGACGCCGTGGTGAAGCTGAAGTCCCCCGATTCCGCGTTGCTCGAGTCCTTCTCCCAGGTCTGGAACGCCATCGAGTCCCCGGAGGCCCTGAAGCGCTCGCAGGAGGAGAACTGCAAGGCCCCCGTGGGCACCGGGCCCTTCGAGGTGGAGTCCTGGACCAAGCAGGACCGCGTGGTGTTCGTCCGCAACGACGACTACAACACTCCTCCCGAGGACGCCAAGAACCAGGACGGTCCTGCTGCTCTGAAGAAGATCGAATGGCGCTTCATCCCCGATTCCGCAACCCGCTACGCAGCCCTGCAGTCCGGCGACGTCGACGTGATCGACAACGCCCAGCCGGACACGATCAAGTCCGCCTCCAAGGAGTCCGGCATCGAGCACCTGGACGCCCCGCGGCCTGGTGCCTCCAACCGGATCGAGCTGAACTCCGGCCAGGCACCGTTCGACGATCAAAAGGTGCGAGAGGCCTTCATCCGCTCCGTGGACGTGGACGCCGCCGTGGACTCCCTGTTCCTTGGAACCGCGAAGCGCTCGCACTCGGCCATGTCCTCCGTGGAACCCTTCACCTATGACGCCGAGGACGCCTACCCGTATGACCTGGACGCGGCCAAGAAGCTGCTGGACGAGGCGGGCTGGAAGCCCGGCAAGGACGGGATCCGAGAGAAGAACGGCAAGAAGCTCACCCTGCGCTTCCCGGTGTCAACGAACCAGTCCATCCCGGCGGAGCAGTCGCTCTTCGAGCAGTTGCAGGCCGGCGCCAAGGAGGCGGGCTTCGACGTGAAGATCGACCTGTTGGACCTGGCCGGTTGGTACGACGCGCTCGGCAAGAACAACTACGAGCTCGTCTCCGCGCCATACACCAAGGTGGGCCCGGACGTACTGCGCATCCTCTTCCACTCCTCCGGCATCACCCCGGCTCCGTCCGGCTACTTCGCCAATCACGCCCAGATCGACGACCCGGCCCTGGACAAGGCGCTGGACCAGGCCCAGGCCACGGTTGACGACGAGGACGCGCGCAAGAAGCTGTACCAGGACGCGCAGAAGGAGATCGCGGAGAAGCAGGTCATCCTGCCGCTCTACGACCAGCAGAACCACTACCTCTACCGCTCCGGGGTGAAGGGGCTGCGTGCCCTTCCCACCGTCGCCACTCCCACGTTCCTTGACGTGGAAGCGCTTCCGGCCAAGTAGTCACCCGGAACTACTGTGCGCACCACTGTCCTTCGCGCCGGCCTGATCCGAGCCATCGGCGCCCTGATTGCGCTCTGGCTCGTGGCCACGCTCGGATTCGTGGTGCTGCAGTTCCTGCCCGGCGACCCCGCTCAGGCGGCGGCCGGCGGTCCGGGGTCGCAGGCCAGCGCGGAGGCGCTGGCCGCGGCTCGGGCCGAGTACGGCCTGGACCAGCCGCTGCCGGTGCAGTACGTGAACTACCTTGGCTCGCTGCTGACCGGGGACCTCGGGCGGTCCTACTCCCAGAAGCAACCAGTGGTGGAGGTGATCGCTCCGCTGCTCGGTCCCACACTGCTGTTGGCCGCATTGTCCCTCGTGGCTGCGTGGGTACTGGCCCTGTGCACGGCGGCGGTCGCCACCGGAACCTCCCGCGTTGCGGCTTGGATCGCCACCGCCGTGGAGCTGGTGGTCTCCGTGCTGCCGGGGTTCTGGCTCGCGGCCGTACTGATCATCGTCTTCGCCACCCAGCTGGGGTGGTTCCCGCCCGTGTCCGGGGACTCCGCGAAGTCATTGGTGCTTCCGGTGGCCGCGCTGGCGATCCCCCTGGCGGGCTACCTGGCCCAGACCATGCGGGAGGGTATGCTCACCGCGCTGTCCTCACCGTTTGCAGTGGCCGCTCGTACTCGCGGTGAGAGCTCGTGGGGACTCCGTCTCCGGCACGCCCTACGCCACGGCCTGGTGCCCGGCATCAACCTCTCGGGCTGGTCCTTCGGGTACCTGATCTCCGGGGCCGTGGTGGTGGAGACCGTCTTCGCCCGTCCGGGCTTGGGGCGCGCACTGCTCTCTGCCGTCACGGTGAGGGACGTTCCCCTGGTGCTGGGCGTGACCCTCGTATCCGCGGTGGGCTACGTCCTGGTCACCGTCGTGGCGGACATCCTGGTGCGCCTGGTGGACAGGAGGGCGGCATGAGAGACTTCGCCCGCAAACTCGGGGTGAGCGGCTGGATCGTGGTCGGCTGCGCGCTGCTGATCGCGGTCGCGGCCGTGGCGCCGGGCGTCTTGGCGCCGGGCGACCCGCTGGCGGTCCACCCGTCCGAGTCCTTCTCCGAACCTGGCCTTGCCCACTTCTTCGGGACGGACGAATCGGGGCGGGACCTCTACACCCGAGTGGTACACGGGACCGGTTCCTCGGTGCTCATCGGTGTCGCGGCCACCGCCATCGGCGTGGGTCTCGGAGCGGTGCTCGGTCTCATCACCGGTCTGGGCGGGCGCTGGACCGACGCCGCTGGTTCGCGTCTGATCGACGCGCTGCTCGCGTTCCCGACGCTGTTGCTCGCCCTGCTGCTCATCGCCGTCCGCGGGCCGGGAGTCGGCACCGTGATCGTTGCCGTCGGGATCTCCTCCGCACCCGGCTATGCCAGGCTGCTGCGCTCCGAGGTACGTCGCGTGTCCCGGTCGGGCGTGGTCGAGGCGGCACGTATGCTCGGGAAATCCCGCACCCGCATCATCGGTGTGCACATCCTCCCCGGCGCGCTCGGCCCACTACTGGCCGTCGCCACGCTGGGGATCGGGCAGGCCATCGTCTGGGCGTCCGCCCTGGGCTACCTGGGACTCGGAGCACCCCCGCCCGCCCCAGAGTGGGGCGCCATGCTCAACGCCGGACGCACCTACATCACCTCCGGCTGGTGGATGACGGTGTTCCCCGGCCTGGCCATCGTGGCCGTGGGCGTCGTCGCGACCCTGCTGGGCCGGAAGGCCTCCGCGCACCTGTCCGGAAGGGGCCGCAAGTGAACACCTCTACCGCAAGCATCGCTGCCGAGAACACCGTGGACGTCCGCAACCTCCGCGTCGCGTTCACCGGTAGCCCCGACGGCCCCGACGCCGTGGTGCGCGGCGTCGACCTGACCCTGGTACCGGGACGCTGCCTGGCCCTGGTGGGCGAGTCCGGGTCCGGTAAGTCCGTGACCGCCCGCGCGCTCGTAGGACTCACGGGCGGCCGTGTGGCCGTCGATCGACTTGTCATCAACGGTCAGGACCTGACGGACCTGGTGGACCGCGGCCCCCGTGGCGGCACCCGCGCAGTCGAGCGCGCCTGGCGCCGGGTGCGCGGAGCGCAGGTCGGAACGGTACTGCAGGACGCCCTCGGCTCCCTTGACCCCCTGCGCGCGATCGGCCCCGAGGTGGCCGACGCGGCGCGCCTTGCAGGGCGCGGTATCGACCTACCTGCACTGCTGACTTCGGTAGGGCTGGAACCCGCCGATGCCGCCCGTCGCCCCGGCGAACTCTCCGGTGGCATGCGACAACGTGCGCTCATCGCGGCGGCGCTCGCCGCGGACCCGCCCGTGGTGGTGGCCGACGAGCCCACCACCGCGCTCGACACCACCCGCCAGGCGGTGGTGCTGGACCTCCTTCGAGCCCGGGTCGAGGCCGGCGGCACCTTGCTTTTCATCACCCACGACCTCGCAGCGGCACGCCGCGTGGCGGACGACGTCGCGATCATGGATTCCGGCCGCATCGTGGAGACCGGCGCCATCGGCCAGATCCTTGCCAACCCGGTGTCCGACGAGGGGCGCCGGCTGATTGCCTCCGTTCCCTGGGAGCGCCCTCGCGGGGAACGGCTGCTGGTGGCCCAGGTGCCAACGGCACCTGCCGGGCCGTCGACCGTCGAGCATGGGGGTGTGGAACGAGCGGCCGCGCTGGAGGGCGCCGGCCTCACCGTTCGCTATCGGGGTGCCAAGGAGCCTTCTGTTCGGGAGGCCTCGCTGCACGTGGCGGCGGGGGAGACGCTGGGGCTGGTCGGCGAGTCCGGTTCCGGGAAGTCCACCCTGCTGCGCGCGCTGGCCACGCTCATCCCCTCCGAAACAGGAACCGTGTGTTTGAACGGGGAGCCGTTCTCCGCACTGCCGGAACGTCGTCGGCGGGAACGGCGGGCGCGGATGGCGATGATCGTGCAGGACCCACTCGGATCGTTCGAACCGCGATGGAACGTGAACAAGATTCTTACCGACGCGCTGCCGCGGGGAAGCCGTCCGGAAACAGGCGTGAGTGCCGAGGATCGCGTGGGGCAGCTGCTGGAATCCGTGCACCTGCCCGCCTCCATGGCCACCGCCAAGCCCGTGGAGTTGTCCGGTGGACAGCGCCAACGCGTGGCGATCGCCCGCGCATTGGCCGTCAACCCCGAGGTGCTCCTGTGCGACGAACCGGTGTCCGCGCTGGACGCCTCCGTGCAGGCGCGCGTGCTGGACCTGTTGGACGAACTCCAGCGGGAGAGGGGATTGGCGATCGTGCTGGTCTCGCATGATCTCGGTGTCATCCGGCACTCGTCGGACCGGATCGCGGTCATGGAGAACGGGCGCATCGTGGAGACCGGGGAGACAGAATCCGTGCTCGCGTCGCCGCTGCGAGGAGTTCCCGTGTGAAGCGGTGCTGCGGCGGCGCGAGGACGGGTTCTGGCTCCCCGGTCTCCACGATGCGCACGGTATCCATGACCGCGATCCGGGCCGACGAGTG
>NZ_JALAGT010000068.1 GCF_022712295.1 Galactobacter sp. | reverse complement strand
TCCCTGGCCCGCTGCGCCCTGAAACGCACCGGCCCGACGCCGAAACCCTTCGGCCTCCCGACTTCAAGGAGTTCACATGTCCCAGCCCTTCGACACCTCGAGCGCACCCGCCGCGGCCGCGGTTGGACCGCTGTCCGGGCTCCTCGTCGTGGATCTCTCCCGCGCCCTCGCGGGCCCGCATGCCGCCCAGATGCTGGGTGACCTGGGCGCCCGAGTCATCAAGGTGGAGAACCCGGGCCGTGGAGACGACACCCGCGGTTGGGGCCCGCCCTTCGTGGGCCCTGACGAGGACATCGCCACGTACTTCCTGGCCTGCAACCGCAACAAGGAGTCCATCTGCCTGGATCTGAAGAGCGAGGACGGCCACCGCGTGCTCACCTCGCTCCTGGAGCGGGCGGACGTGCTGGTGGAGAACTTCCGCCCGGGCGTCCTGGACCGCCTCGGTTTCCCCCCGGAGACCCTCAAGGAGGTCAACCCGAAACTGATCACGCTGTCCATCTCCGGCTTCGGGCACGACGGCCCGGAGGCCAATCGCGCCGGCTACGACCAGATCCTGCAGGGCGAGGCGGGACTCATGTCCCTGACCGGGCCCACCCCGGAGGATCCGCAGCGCGTCGGCGTCCCGATCGGCGACCTCCTGGCCGGCATGTACGGCGCCTACGGAGTTCTGGCCGCGCTCCACGAACGCGAGCGCACCGGTCGAGGACAGGTGGTCCGCACCTCGCTGCTGGCCGCCATCGTGGGCGTTCATGCCTTCCAGGGAACGCGCGCCACCGTGGCCGGGGAGACACCCCAGGCCCAGGGCAACCACCACCCATCCATCGCGCCGTACGGGCTCTTCGCCTGCCGTGGCGGGTACGTGCAGATCTCCGTTGGCTCGCCCAAGTTGTGGGATACGTTCGTGGCCACGTTCGGGTTGCAGGACAGGATCGAGGGACTGGAGACCAACGCCCAGCGCGTCACCCGCCGCCAGGACGTCATCGCGCTCGTGGAGGCTGCGTTCGCCGAGTACGACTCCGAGGCATTGCTGAGTGTCCTCGCCGAGGCCGGGATCCCCGCCGGACGTGTACGCAACCTGCAGGAGGTGTATGCGTGGGAGCAGGTGGCTTCGCAGCACCTGGTTTCCGAAGTGCAGCATCCCACGTTGGGGCCCATCAATCTTCCCGGCCCGCCGCTGCGCTTCTTCACGCCGGCCGGTGAGGAAACCACCAAGCTGGAGCACGCCACTCCCCCGGAGTTGGACGCCGATTCAGCCACGATCCGGGCGGAGTTCGGCCCCGAGCTGGCCGGTACGGCTGCTTCCGGCACGTCCGGCGCCCCCGGTGTTTCCGATAGCAACAAGGGGGTGCTGTGATGTCCTCACGTCGCCTGAGCGCCCACGAACTCATCGAGACCGTGGTGGATCCCGGCACCTTCATTTGCTGGGATGCCGCGCCGCAGCATGAGCACGAGTCCGCCGACTACGCCGCGGATCTGGCCTCAGCCCAGGAGAAATCGGGGGCCGACGAGGCCGTGGTCACCGGCGAGGGCCGCGTCCGCGGTCGTCGCGTGGCCGTGGCCGCGAGTGAATTCGGCTTCCTGGCCGGCTCCCTCGGGGCGCAGACCTCGGCCCGGCTGATCGACATGTTCGATCGGGCCACGGCCGAGCGGCTCCCGGTGCTGGCCGCACCCGCCTCCGGCGGCACGCGCATGCAGGAGGGAACGCCCGCCTTCTTCACGATGATCGGGCTGACGGCGGCCATCCGGCGCCACAAGGAGGCCGGGCTGCTCTACCTGGTCTACCTTCGCCATCCCACCACCGGCGGCACCATGGCCACCTGGGGATCGCTGGGGCACATGACCATCGCCGAGCCCGGCGCGCTGTTGGGGTTCTTGGGGCCCCGTGTGTTCGAGACGCTCTACGGCACCCCCTTCCCCACTGGGGTTCAGGTTTCGGAGAACCTGCGTGAACACGGGTTGATCGACGCGGTGGTCCCGCCCGAGGAACTCGGCGCAGTGGTGGTGCGGGCCATGGACATCCTGGCCCGGCCCTCCGTGGGCGCGGCGGAGGCCTCCCCCGGAGTCACCACGGTTCCGTCCCAGTTGCGGCACGAATCCGAGGAGCAGCACCGCGACCGCGTCTGGGATTCCGTGCTGGCCACCCGGGAGTCACGTCGCCCCACCGTGCGGCATCTGCTCAAGTACGGGGCAGACGACGTCTTGCAGCTCTCCGGCACCGCTCAGGGTGAAAGGGATCCCCGCCTGTTCCTGGGCCTGGCCCGCTGGGCCGGTCATCCGTGTGTGGTGATCGGGCAGGATCGCGCCCAAGGATCCGCCCGTCCCATGGGCCCGGCCCTGTTGCGGGAGGCCCGGCGGGGGCTGCGCCTGGCCCAGCAGTTGCGCATCCCGTTGGTGACCGTCATCGACACCGAGGGAGCCGATCTTTCCCAGGAGGCAGAGGAGGCCGGCATGGCCTCGGCGATTGCCCGTTCCCTGTCCGACCTCCTTGGCGTCAAGACCCCCGTGGTGTCGGTGCTCCTGGGTCAGGGCACCGGCGGCGGAGCCATCGCCCTGTTGCCTGCCGACCACACCATCGCGGCCGAGCATGCTTGGCTGTCCCCGCTGCCACCGGAGGGGGCGAGCGCCATCCTCTACCGCGACACGGAGCATGCCTCCCAGCTGGCGGCAGCCCAGGGCATCGACGCGTGGAGCCTGTTGGAGGCCGGGATCGTGGACGAGGTGGTTCCCGAAGACGTTGAGGCCACCAAGGATCCGCGCTGCTTCGCCCGCCGGATGTCCGCGGCCGTGGTCAGCGCCCTGGACTCGTTGGCGTACACCCCCGTGGACGCCCTGCCGGCAGGTCGGGCCCGACGCTTCGGCGCCGCCCGGAAGGTGCGGCTCGTCGCCTGACGCTGGGCGAGCTCCGCCGGTGCCCGGCTGCCCGGGATGCACCGGAGAACCATGTCCATTCCTGGGTGCCCTCACCCCACCCACAACCTGTCCAGCCCTCAGTTTCCGACGTTACACTGATTCGACGGAAACAACGGAGGTTGTCGTGACGACGCATGCTGAGATCATCTCCCCCACCGCCTCGGACAAGGTGGCCCAGTATCACCGCGACCTGGAGGCCCTGCACCTCAGCCTGAGCGATGCCGACGTGTCCCCCGACTTGTCCGAGGAAGCAGTGGCTGGGGTGGTGGCCACAGAGAGCCTCTGGGCCACCATCGACCGCCGCTTCGGTTTGCTCAGTTCTGCCCAGGCGGCCCGGGCGGCCGGGGCCCGAGGGACCAAATCCACGCTGGCTACTGATCGGCGCCGGGCCGGCAAACTGATGGGGATCAGACGCAACAACGCCCTCTTCTTCCCCGGTTTCCAGTTCTCCGACGGCGCTGTGGTCCCCGCCGCTGAACGGGTGGCGATGGCCGCCCGCGAATTGCGCGTGCCGGAGTCGGATGCCCTGGCCTGGTTCATGCTGCCCACGCGCCAATTGGACTCGGACGCCGCTCCGGTTGACGCACTCAAGGACCCGGACGCGGTGGAACTCGCCTTCCGGAACCACTTCGGGGTGCAGTGGTGACCGCAGTCCCACGACCACCGGAACCTTTCACCGCCAGAAGTTTCACCGTGGAGTCCGATCAGCCGCTCTTCAGGGTATTCGGGACCGGTTCCGCGGCAGCCCCTCGATCCGTCACCAGCTTCAACTCCGGACTCGGCGCCCCGAGCCGCTTTGCGTTCTTCCACGACGAAGCCGGCGTGGTGGTACCGGCGCTCTACGCAGCTCAGACCGAGAATGCCGCCGTTTGCGAGTCATTGCTCCACGATATTCCGCTCTCCGGGGGTGCCCTCCTCCCCAGCGACTATGAGGGACGGGCGTTGGGCAGTTTTCATACGGACCGGCCCCTGAACCTGGCCGAGTTACGAGGTACAGGTCTTCGGCAACTAGGTGTCGAGGCCAGAGATCTGACCGACACCGCTCCGTCCGCGTATGGCGCCACCGTCGCTTGGGCGCAAGCTGCCCATCGGTCAGGTTTTGACGGTATGGCCTGGACCAGCGCCACATGCAACGACGCCTTCGCAGTAGTGCTCTTCGGCGACAGGGTAGCGGAGGAAAGCCTGCACGCCACGGAGGTCGGCGGACGCTCCTTCTTGGATCCCCGCCATGTGGATTGGCTGGCTCAGATGTGCGCACCGATGCGCATCAAGGTGCTGAGGTAGACGGCGGGTGGCAGGCTCCTCAGCCGGCCACCGGCCGTCGGGCGTCCAGGGCCTCAAACCTGGACATCCGGCGTCAGCGGGGACGGGCCGTCGGCCAGCTCCTGAGCCGCCAGGCGGTCGATCTCCCCTCGGTGCGGGGCGTGGGCCGCTGCGGTGGTCATGATCTCGGCGGAATGGGCCTCGCGTTCCGCCCTGGAGATGACCGACGTGTCCAGGTTGGTCCACTCGATCCTGAAGTCGGGAAGCAGGCGGCCCTGTGCTCCGCAGGTGGCGCAGATGACGCTTGCCCCATGCAGTTCCACCACGTTCAGGTGACACAGCGGGCACAGTCCCCGCTCCCCCAGGTACTCGGCATCGTCCAGCCCACGACCCAGCTGGGAGGCCACCCGCCGCCCCAGTTCGGTGGTGCGGTCCAGGGCATCCTGATCCAGGACCACGGACTTGGGCGTGCCAGCGCCGGCGGAGATCGCCTGGTCAACCACGGCGATGGACATGGACAGCGTCAGGGTGTGCAGCATGGGCAGCGTGAGGGATTTCCACTGCGGGGTCAGCGACCCACCCACGGCGAGGAAGCCTGCCACGCGCGGCTTGAGTACCCGCTCGTCCACGCGGAACGGTAGGTCCTCCACGACACCGTCGGCACGGCGGTTCAGCGCGTCACGGATGATCGCCGCATCCGCATTGGGACCCAGCAGGTGGTCCACCAGGATCTCTGCGCTGCCGCCGGGGTTGCCCGAGCTGATTCCGAGGAGTTTCCTGGGCTGGGGCTGGGTCATCGTTGTCCTCACCTGTTGTTCCAAGTCGTGACTGCGCTCTTGCGATCGCGTTTGCGTGGCACCGAGGTCAAACAAGGTGCCCTACATCACAACTTATCCGGGGTGCTTCTGCTGCACCCCGGGGTACCGCATCAGGTGGGATTTGCGTCGCCGATGCCCGTATCGGCGGTGGTGATGCGGGCATCGACGCGGGCGGGGGCCAGGCCGCGGGCAAGGCCAGACTGCGGGCGGGCTGCGGCTACTCCAACTTCAGCTCCGGGAATCCCGAGTCGGGGTCTCGAATGATCCCCCGATCCTCCGGCCTGCGCTGCACGTAGTAGAAGCCACCCTGATCCGAGGCCACATTCGCCGGTGCCTCGGGGTCGTAGTCGACCACCACGTCCAGCTCGATGAGCGCCTCCAGCCAGTTGTGGAGGCGACGGTATTCCTCCTCGGTGATCGGCGTGTTTTCGCGCTGCTTCCCTGCGATCCTGAGCTTCTCCATGATGCCGGTGAACCGATGTTCCTCCCTGATGTTCCAGGGAAGGTGGGCCGGGACGTGGCCCGCGAGGTCGTCGCGGCGGCGGGTCACAGACTCGGCTGTGAACTCGGCCGTCGGCCGGAAGGCGGACCGGTCCGCGGAACGGGACCGCTCCCGTCGGCCATTGGTGTGAGGCTGTGGCTGGAAGTTGTCATCCGTGGGATACCCCTCCGGCTCCGGCGTGGTCCTCGGCGCGTCCGGCCCACACGTCATGACGCCGTTCTCCCTCACCACCAACCAGCTGGTTGGGCTGTCGAAGTAGATCTCCTTCACACCGTCGCTGACGGTGAATCCGACCCCGCCGGGAGTCACGATGCCGGCCGCCTGGCACGCGGCCTTCACCTCGTGCCAGGTCCAGCCTGGGAAGTGCTTTTCGGTGTATTCCCTGGTCCAGCCACGGCCCACCGGGATCGGGTGCCCGTGGCGGAGCAGCTCCTTGATCTCGGCACTCGTGCTGTGGACACGGTATAGGTCACGCACATCCCAGTACATCTCGATGTTGGGGCGAGTGGCGTCTTCGACGATGGCGTCGAAACGATTGCGGGTGGTGTCTTCAGTGGACATGGGGCTACCGGCCCCTTTCTGGGGCGGTTTGCCCCATCGAACCTTGCGCGCCCTTGGCGGGCATCGCCCGTTCTTCCCCTGGGGCACCCGGAAGTCGATGGACTCGGGTTGCCGTGTGGCCGGCCAGGTACCGACAGCCACATCTCGTGAACGTGATTCGAGGTTAGCACAGGATTGCCGGCGGTTTGGTTCTGGCGTGAGAACCGACACTAGGCTTCCAGAGGATGCTTCCGGCGATGCCGGAGACGACCGTGTCACGGAAATTCTCAACTCACTCACCGTCTCACAGCTGGAATCATCGCCTGTAAATCCTGAACGAGAACTCATTTCGCATGGTGATCCGGAATAGTGAGCTACTTCAATCCCGTTTAAATAACTTCAAAACTGTTACGGTGACTGAAATTAGGATTAATGCTTTCATGTTGCACCAGGACGTGCCTGAGCACCAGCAGACGCAGGCGCCGCCCCTTCTTCTCTTGAAGTCCGTCAAGCGTTCGAAACATACGTTTCAACTGGATACGAAACGCCGCCCGAGGGGCGATCAACACGACACAGCGGACGCACCTCGTGCGCTCGACACGGCCTTCGGCAGTGCGAACGAGCGCCTATATCAGGCCAAGGAATTGGGATGCTTAGCGAGCGGTGTGACCTTGATATCCATGTAGCGGTACATGGGGAAGCCGCTCAGGACCTCATGCAAGGCGTCGTTGTCTTCAACGTCGAACACAGAATAGTTTGCATATTCTCCGACAACTCGCCAAATGGCAAACATGCGCCCATCACTCTGCAGCCCATGTGAATATTTCTGCTCCCGCTCCTGGTATGACGCCAGCTCTTCGGAAGACATGGATTCGGGGAAATGAACGTCCATCCTGGCCAAATACTTCATGATGCAATGGTCCTCTCTTCAGTGATAATGGGTTGCATGTCCATGGCTCACGTTTCATCCCCGAGAACAAGCCCCGAGGGTCGCGAGGGTGTGGGCAGCACGGTCTCAACGATATCCCTCACAAAGCGGGTCGCTCGCGTGGGTCTCTGACTCGTGATGATCGTTGCCGCCAAGTACTTCGGCGGCCCACTCAGAGGAACCAGAACCATGCCAGGCGTGTCGATATGTGCTACGGAAGACACCGTGACAGAGATGCCAACGCCGGCTGCCACGAGCCCGAGGATGGTGTAGGAGTCAGGTGCTTCCTGGGCCACGTGCGGAGTAAAACCAGCCTGGCGCGCCAGCCTGAACCCGATCTCCCGCACACTGGAGCCTTGAACATCAGGGAACGTGACCCAGGAATCGTCTCGCACCTGTTCCAAGCCAACACTGCTCTGGCCTGCCAAGGGGTGGTCGGTCGACAGGGCTAGCATCACGCGTTCGTATTCGAAGATCCGTTCGTCAAGATCTCTGTGTGCAGCGTTCTTCCGACTGAAGGCCATATCCAATTCGCCAGTCGCCACCAGGGATCGGGCTGATCCTGCGTAAACCATTGAGCGTAGTTTCAACTCGATCCCAGGAGCCTCGTTACGAACAGCTCGGGCGATGGGAGGCAGCCACGGTCGCGATGACGCACCGGCGTAGCCGAGGTTGACGCTGCCCAAAACCGGTTTCCCCTCGAGTTGAGCGGCACGGATGACTTGCCGACTAGCGCGTACCGCGCGCTTGGCAGGCGCCAACGCAGCTCTCCCGGAGGCAGTCAGGCTCGCTCCTTGGCGTCCGCGATCAAACAGCGAAGCTCCGACGATGACCTCGAGCCGCCGGATGCGCTGGCTGATGACCGGCTGCGCGACGCCCAGTCGTTCAGCGGCCCGCGTGAAGTGCATTTCCTCAGCGAGTACCACGAAGGCTTGCAGGAGTTTGACGTCGAGATCAGCCATCTGCCACACCTCTCATTAAAAGTATGCATGTAAAGCATCCAAATACATATTGGACCAGAATCAGACGAAGGTCCACTATGGATCCGGCGTGGCTCCCATCACACGTCGCGTGGCCGCCTCGCTAGATCAGATAACGAAGGAGTTCTCTTGACTACATCCCCGTCTCAAAGGTGGGTTCGCCGCCCCGAAGGATCGACCTGGGGCGACTTCGGACCAGACGACGCCCTGGGTCGACTGAACCTATTGACCCCCACCAAGGTTGCCGAGGGGATCAAGGAAGTCGTTTCGGCGGAAGCCTTCGCTTTGGGACTGCCCGTCACTTTCCCCGGAGGCACCGCGCTCAACGCCAACCGGCTTCCTCCCGTCCTTCGCCCCAACCTGCGCTCAGGTCATCCCAACGTCAACTGCCACATGGATACCGTGTACCCCGGCGCCTCCGACATCATGAACGACGACGTCGTGATCCTGCACAATCAGTACTCGACCCAATGGGACGCTCTGGCTCATGTCGGATCCCTCTTCGACGCCGACGGCGACGGCATCGAAGAGCCCGTATATTACAACGGATTCCGGCCCGGTATCGAGGTCAAGGGTCCTACCGACCCTGCGGATTGCGGCCTCGAGACCAGGCCGCTAGTCACAACTTCCGACCTGGGCCCGGTCGGCGTCGGCACCATTGCCGAACACGCCATCCAGGGCCGCGCCGTCATGGTTGACCTTGCTCATCATTTCGGGACTGCACACCAGCGGATCGGGCACAAGGAATGGCTGTCCGTCCTCGAGAAGGACCAGCTGGACATTCGCCCCGGGGACATCGTCACCATCCACACCGGCTACGCGGAGAAGGTCCTGGAGATGAAGGGCGAACCGGACCCAGATGTGCTGCACAGCTATGGTTGCGTCCTCGATGGCCGCGACCAGGATCTTCTCTCCTGGATCAGCAGCAGCAGGATCGCCGCGCTGGTCGCGGACAACTACGCCGTGGAGCTGTACCCCGCCGTCGAGGCGGCCCCTCCGGCCAGTGTCCTTCCCCTGCACGAACACTGCCTCTTCAAACTCGGCGTCCCCCTCGGCGAGCTGTGGCGCCTCACCCCCTTGGCCACACGGCTACGAGAACTGGGACGGAGCGCCTATCTGCTCACAGCTCCTCCCCTCAACATCCCCGGCGCATCAGGCTCCCCGCTGAACCCGATCGCCACGATCTGACGCTCGCAAGCACCGCACAAGAACCGAACCATCACGAAAGCTCAAGAAAACGCTCCCATGTCTGCACTTCCTACCCCATCAACTAAGCCTGTCTCAGAACGCGTACTCGTGACCGGCGGCGCCCACGGTATCGGCGCCGCCATCGCGGCACGCTGCGAGGAGGACGGATACGAGGTCGTCATTCTGGACCGTGAGGGCGAGAACACCATCCACTGCGACCTCGCCGACCCGGCCTCCACTCAAGCCGCGCTCCAGACCGCTTTGAAGGGTGGTCCCATCACCCGCTTGGTCAATAACGTAGGAGCGGTCTTCCCGCATTCCGCCGACGAACAGACCGTTCAGGAATTCGATGCCGCCATTGCACTGAACCTGCGCAGTGCCATGCTCTGCGCCCAGGCACTGCTGCCCGGTATGAAGGAGGCCGGCTTCGGCCGCATCGTGTCCATGTCATCCCGCGCGGCACTAGGGAAAGAACTGCGCAGCGCCTACTCCGCCACGAAGGCAGGCTTGATCGGCCTGACCCGCGTGTGGGCCCTCGAATTGGGGAGATTCGGAATCACCGCCAACGCCGTTGGCCCGGGCCCTATCGCCACCGAGCTATTCATGAATGCCAACCCAGTGGATTCTCCGCGGACCAAAGCCATCATCGACGCCGTGCCAGTGCAACGCATGGGTATGCCCGACGACGTAGCCCACACGGTCTCGCACCTTCTGGACCATAGGTCCGGGTTCGTCACCGGACAGACCCACTACGTGTGTGGAGGCATGACCGTGGGGCGCGTCGATGTCTGAGATTATCGCCGTAGCAGGCGGCGGCTCCATCGGGGTGTCCTTCGCCCTGCTTTTCGCGCGTGCGGGAGCCGAAGTCCGTGTCTTCGAACCGAACGCCGCCCGTCGGGCATCGGTCTTGGAGGAGCTGAGCGCCAAGGCGAAGCCGCTGGCGGAGGCCGGACTACTGGAGGAATCTCCCGGAACCCTCACCGCCCGAGTACTCGTCACCGGCGACCTCATGAAGGCGACCGCGAACGCCGACCTAGTCCAGGAATGTGTGCCAGAACGGGCCGAAATCAAGACTGCGTTCTTCCGTGACCTATCCACGGCGCCCATCCTGAAGGACACCGTCGTGGCCAGTTCGTCGTCTGCACTGACTGCCTCGGTCACCGCCCACGGGACCGGTCTCGAGGAGCAGATCCTCGTGGCCCACCCCGGGAATCCTCCTCACCTCATCCCAGTGATAGAGGTGGTTCCGTCCCCGAACACCCGAACTGAGATCACCGACCGCGCGTTGGCAATCTACCGCGAAGCGGGGCTCTCGCCCGTCCTGGTGCGCCAAGAAGTAGAGGGATTCCTGTTCAATCGGCTACAAGGCGCCGTGCTTCGAGAGGCCTACGCACTGGTGCGTGACGGAGTGGCCACCGTCGAGGACATCGACACCGTTATGAGGGACGGCTTGGGCCGCCGCTGGGCGTTCATGGGCCCGTTCGAGACCGTTGACCTGAACACCCGCGGCGGGATCACCGCACATGCGGAGCGGATGGGGTCTGCGTATGAGCGCATGGGCGCCGAACGAGGCCAGCACGATCCTTGGACCACCGACCTCGTCGCGAACGTGAACCAGCAGCGCAGGAAAGTCCTTCCCCTGGACCAATGGGAGGAACGCGTGGCCTGGCGCGATCAACTACTTCTCACCAATCTCATCACCCGCACAAGAAAGGAAACTCCATGAGTTCCCAGCATGAGCAGACCGCCAACGGCGACGCGCCTGCCCACGAGGACACGTCGGCAAATCAGCCAAAGAAGTCAGGCATCCTCGATTCTGTCGCAAGCTTCTTCACGAAGCTGATGGACAAATACCTTCCCGACCCGTTCGTGTTCGCTATCGGCCTGACGCTGCTCACGTTCATCCTCGCTGTGACTGTGCAGCACAGCAATCCCCTGGACTCAGTGTTGGACTGGGGCAACGGCTTCTGGAACCTGCTGGCCTTTACCACCCAGATGGCGGTCATCCTGGCAGCGGGCTACGTACTGGCGAATTCGCCCGTCGTTGACCGCCTGCTGGACAAGATTGTTGCGAATATTTCGAAGCCCAAGACTGCCATCATCGTGGCGACGCTTGTTGGTGGCATCGGTTCCTACCTGAACTGGGGATTCGGCCTCATCGTGGGTGGTGTGGTGGCACGCAAATTGGCCATGCACGTGAAGGGCCTGCACTACCCCCTCGTGATCGCTAGCGCCTACTCCGGTTTCACGTTCTACGGTTTGGGTCTTTCCGCGACCATCCCGCTGACCATTGCAACCCCTGGCCATCCCCTGGAGGACTCCATGGGTGTGGTGGGTCTGAAGGACACAATCTTCTCCCTCCCGATGATCATCACCACTCTGGTGGTTCTCATCGTGTTGCCGCTGCTCAACGCCGCCATGCACCCGAAGCCGGGACGACCGGTCCGCGGGATCGGAGGACTCGCTGACGAGGCACCTGCAGTGAAGGCCGTGGACGTCGAGAAGACCTTCTCATCCCGTTTGAACAACTCCCGCATCTTGTCCATGGTGATCGGTCTGGCCGGCATTCTCTACGTAGTCATGGCCATGGTGAAGGGCCGCAGTGTGGACCTGGATCTGGTGAACTTCATCATCCTGTTCCTGGGCATCATCCTGCTGGGCACGCCTATTGCATACATCACCAAGCTCAATGAGGGCATCAAGACGGTCTCCGGGATCATCCTGCAGTTCCCGTTCTACGCGGGCATCATGGCGATCATGGCCGGCTCCGGTCTGGTCGAGACTATTTCTCACTGGTTCGTGAGCATCTCCAACCAGGACACTCTGCCGTTCTGGGGACTGGTGTCTTCCTTCTTCATCAACTTCTTCGCTCCTTCCGGTGGCGGTCACTGGGTGATCCAGGGCCCGTTCATGATCGATGCCGCGAACCAGCTGGGGGCTTCCATCCCTGAGACTTCCATGTCCGTGATGCTAGGCAATGCCTGGAACGACCTTGTTCAGCCGTTCTGGATCTTGCCGGCGCTGGCGATCTCCAAGCTGAAGCTGAAGGACATCATGGGCTACACCGTCATCGATATGTTCGTCGTAGGACTCATCTACATCGCCGCGATGTTTGGGTGGGCTCTGCTCGGCTGAGCCGTACCCTCCCGACTTCCAACCTGTGGCTCCCGCCGTCCACGTCTGTGGGCGACGGGAGCCGTTCACGTTTGAGGTTCCGGACGCGCGTCTGCTGTTTGCTGCGCGCTTTCAGTCGGGGAGACGAACGAGCACGTACCGGGCCACCATCAGGTCCAGGTGAGCTCCCCCGGCGTTCTTGAAGACCGTCACGTCCTCGCGATCGCGTCGGAACCTGTCGCGGACCAGGTCGAACAGGTCCGCCTCGATGGAGTCCTCGTCCACCAGGCCGGAGCGACGTGGAGCGTCCAGGTCACCGCTCTCCCAGGCGGACACATTGTTGTCCACGAACAGCCGGGCCGAGGACACCAAGGCCGCGTCGGCCTCCCTCATGTCCTCCCTGAAGCTGCCGATCAGGTCCACGTGCGTGCCCGGCCGGACGCAGCGACGACGGATCAACGGGTCCTGCGAGCGGGTGGCGGCGGCCACGATATCGGCCTCCTCCACGGCGGCGTCCAGGTCCTTGACCACCTCGACCTCGAGCCCCTTGGTCCGTAGTTCCTCCGCTGAAGACTGCAGCTTGCTCGGCGTGCGGTTCCACAGCAGCACGCGCTCCAGCCCCGGTCGTTCCGCCAGGTAGGCGTAGGGCAGCGCCCGCGCGACCGGGCCGGCGCCGAGCACCAGCAGGGTGTTGCTGTCCTCGCGGCTGAGGATGCCAGCGGCAAGCGCCGAGTCAGCAGCGGTCTTGTAGACGGTCAGCGCCGCGGATTCGAGGATGGCGGTCGGCGCCTTGGTGTCCTCGTCGAACACAATGAAGAGCGAATGCTCGGTGGGCAGCGGCACCTCTCTCGTGGTGTTGGCCGGGAAAATGGAGGAGATCTTGGCTCCCCCGCCGCGTCCGGGCAGCAGGACCGACCTGCTGTACATCCCATTCGCGTCGTCGCCCACGAAGAGCGCACCCTCCTTGGGCCGCGGCCCACGGTGCCCTTCTCGCAGAGCCTCGACGATCCCACCCCAGTCCGCTGCAGCCTCCACCTGGGATTCGGTCACGTAGGTGAGGGCGGCACGATCAAGGGCAGTGGGTGTCATGTCTCTTCCGGTTCCGTAGCTTCGTCGTGAAATGTGCTTCTTCAAGAGCCTAGACGGTGGCACCCGACTGCGCCGAGGACGTGTCACGACGCCACCCAATGTCCGACGGTCGGCGACCGACGCCACTGTCCGCGTCGCCTGCGCCGACGCAGACTTCCCGAAGCGGTAGCCGCGGAGACGTTCGCAAGAGCGTCGGCCGGTCAAGTCACTCGCCGAAGAGTTGCCGCGCTCCGGCACGCACCAGCGATTCAGGATCGTCACCCGGCAGCACCCCGGCGTTGATCAACGAGGCCAGTCCATGGACCAAGGCCCATGCGGATCGTCGGGCATCCTCTTCGTCGACGCGCACCCGGTCCGCGGACACGGTCGCAAGACCGTCCTCCAAGCGCTTCAGCGCCTGCGACTGCGCCGCGACGAGCGCAGCATTCTCACCGTCCAACAGATCCGGGCGGAACATGACCGCATAGTAGCCACGGTGCGTCACCGCGAAGTTCACGTAGGCCACGGCCGTGAGGTCGAACCGCTCCCCCTCAACCGATGCCAGGAGCGCGTCGGCCAGCAGGTCGAAACCCCTCGCAGCCAGGGCCGTCAGGAGACCCTTCCGATCCCCGAAGTGGTGTGCGGGTGCCGCATGGGAAACCCCGGCTCGCCGTGCGAGTTCCCTGAGCGAGATCCCATCTGCTCCGACTTCATCTATGAGTTCGGCCGCGCTGGAGAGGACCTGAGCGCGCAGGTCTCCGTGGTGGTATGTGTCAGCCATGACCTCACCCTAGCGCAGATGTAGTCATTGACAAGATAAGCCGAACCAGCCAATCTAGTCGTTGACAAGATTAAAGTCGGAGCGTCGGAGGCACGCCTCCGGGGCAGGAGGTCGACATGGCACCGTTGATAGTTCTCGTAGCAGTGACGTCACTCGCGCGGCTGATAGGCCTGATGGGAGTCACCTATGTGGATACGTGGCCCGAAGCAACCGCCATGGGACTGGCAGCCATGTTCGTGCTCACGGCCAGCGCACACTTCGTGCAGCCTCGCCGTGGCGGACTGGTCGCCATCGTTCCGCCTCAGCTTCCTCGCCCCGGCCTCGTGGTCACGGTGACGGGGTACCTCGAAGCAGTGGGAGCGGTCGGACTGCTGATACCGAGCGGCGTCGTGCCATATCTGCGGATCGCCGCCGTGGTCTGCCTCGGCGTTCTGCTGTTGGCCATGTTCCCGGCCAATGTCTATGCGGCTCGAGCCATTCGGGGCCCTCACGCTCCCACCACACCTCTGTGGCTACGCACAGCGATGCAGTTGATTTTCGTAGGCGCCTGCGTGGTGGTCACGCTCGGGAGCTGAGGCTAGCGCGCCTCACTAGTCCTTCGCCACTTGGGGAATCGAGACCGTCCCGGGATCGTCGATGTCGCCCTTGGGCATCTTTCGGAAGCCCTTGGAGATCACCGCCAAGTAGATGAGTCCGAGCGCCACCCAGATCAGACCCACGGACAACGCGAGACCACTCAGGGAGAACCACAGCCACACGGTCAGGCCGAAGCCGATCACCGGCAGTACCGCGTACTTGACGATGGCGGCCAGCCCGCGGCGCTTCTCGTCGATCAGGAAGAATTTGATCACGGCCAGGTTCACCATGGAGAACGCGGCCAAGGCGCCGAAGGAAACGACCTCCACCACCACGTTGATGTCCAGCCAGATCGCCAGCAGGGACACCACGGCGATGACGAGGATCGCGTTGACAGGTGTGCGGAAGCGGGCGTTGAGCTTGCCGAAGAATCCGGAGGGCAGCAGCCTGTCGCGCCCCATGGAGAAGAGCACGCGCGACGTGGAGGTCTGGGCGCTCAGTGCGGAGGCCAGGCAGCCGATCATGTACGCGGCTAGGAAGAAGGCCTTCAGTCCGGCACCACCGAGGTGCCCCATCAACTCCAGTGGTGCGGTGTCCAGGGACTTGAACGCTCCGAAGTCCGGGAAAGCCATGTAGCCAACCCACGCGACCACCAGGAACATCAGTCCACCGATGATGACGGTGAGCAGGATGGCGCGAGGGACGCTCTTCGTCGGCTCCTTGGCCTC
>NZ_JALAGT010000067.1 GCF_022712295.1 Galactobacter sp. | reverse complement strand
GCGTTCTTGCGACACGTCGCGCTCCCGGTGATCGCACTCGGTTCCGTCCAGGCATCCGTGCTCACCCGGTATGTGCGCTCCGCGGTCCTGGAGATCATGCAGGAGGACTTCATCCGCACGGGCCGGTCCAAGGGCCTCACCGCCACGGGGGCTTTGATCAAACACGGTCTCCGCAATGCGGGTATCCCGGTGCTGACCGTGGTCGGGGTCCAGCTCGCCACCCTCCTCATCGGTGCGGTGGTCATCGAACGCGTCTTCGCGATCCCGGGACTCGGTAGCTACCTGGTGGACTCGGTCGGCAACCGCGATCTGTTGGCCGTTCAGGCCGTCGTGGCTCTGCTCGTGGTGGTGATCGTGCTCATCAATTTCTTGGTGGACCTCGCTTACACGCTTGTGGATCCTCGGCTCAGGAAGGCCTCATGACTACGTCGATCACCACCCAAGGAAACCTGACTCAGAGCCCTGTGCCGACGACCAAGGGCAAGGGCAGAGGGCGTCGAGGTAACGCCAACGCGCAACTCCTCATCGGTGCCGTCCTGGTGGCCATCGTGGTCCTGTTGGCGCTGGTGTCCTTCGTCTGGACCCCCGGTGACGCATACGGAACAGCGGCCCAGGATCGGCTGCTACACCCGAATGCGGAGCACCTGTTCGGCACGGACCGTTTTGGGCGTGACGTGCTTTCCCAGATCATGATCGGTGCAAGAACCACTCTCCTGGTCGGCATCGTGTCCGTTGCCATCGCGGTGCTCCTCGGGGTCCCCTTCGGCATCATGGCCGGAATGAAACCCGGGGCAACCGACACCGTGGTCATGGGTGCCGGCGACATCATCTTGGCGTTCCCGGGGCTGCTGCTTGCCATCATCTTCGGTGCCTCGTTCGGGGCCAGCACCTGGACAGCCATCATCGCCCTCGGCATCGGAGCGGCACCCGCCTTTGCCAGGGTGGCTCGTTCAGGAGCCATGCAGGTGATGCGCCAGGACTACATCCAGGCGGCGCGTGGAGCCAACAGGAGCGAGTTCTCGATCGCTGTCAAACATGTGCTCCCGAACATCTCGGGAATGCTCGTGGTCCAGGCATCGGTGAACTTCGCCATCGCCGTTCTCGCCGAAGCCGGGCTCTCCTTCCTGGGGCTCGGCACCATGCCACCCACTCCATCGTGGGGACGAATGCTTCAGGAATCGCAGCAGTTCCTCGGTACGCACGAGTACCTGGCCATCTGCCCCGGAATCGCCATCGCGATCGTGGTTCTCGGGTTCAACCTCCTCGGAGATGGTCTTCGCGACCACTTCGACCCGAAGACCAAGGGACGCTCATGACCCTGATATCGACTAACAGCAGCACCAAGACCGCGCTGACTGTGGAACATCTCAACGTCTCCACCGCTGGGAGGACTTTGATCGACGACGTCGGTTTCACCATCGGAGCGGGAGAACGCGTCGGCCTGATCGGAGAATCGGGTTCGGGGAAATCTGTGACGTCCCTTGCGGTGATGGGGCTGCTTCCGGACTCCTTGACGGCGTCAGGCACCATCACAGTGGGTGACGATCCGCGCAACGTCGTGGGGCTCTCGGAACGGGAATCGGCACGGATGCGTGGGCTGAAGATGTCCATGGTTTTCCAGGAACCCATGACCGCCTTGAACCCGTTGATGAAGGTCGGGGACCAGATCGCCGAGGCGGCACTCATTCACAAGACGACCCCGACCTGGGTTGCAGCACGCAAACGCGCGGTCCAGCTCATTGCCGATGTGGGCCTTCCCGATCCGGCCGAGGCAGCTGGCGCCTACCCTCATCAACTTTCCGGCGGTCAGCGCCAACGAGTGGTGCTCGCCATCGCACTCGCCAACGATCCGACGCTGCTGGTGGCGGACGAACCGACCACCGCACTGGACGTCACGGTGCAACGCCAGGTGCTTGATCTGGTCCAGCGCACGGTCGCCGAGCGTGACACCGGGCTGCTCTTCATCACTCACGATCTCGCAGTGGTTGGCAACGTCTGTGATCGTATTCTGGTGATGCACCATGGTGTGGTCGTCGAAGAGGGACTCACGGAGAACGTCCTGACCAGGCCGCAGCATCCGTACACCAGGGGCCTCCTTGCCGCCTCCGACCTCGACGCAACGGATGAACAGGGGCGCCTGTTCACCGTCTCCACGGCGGAGGGGTACGTTCCCGGAAGGTTCGTGGACAGACTGGGTGAGGCCACGGCTCGAGTTGCTGAGCGGGGCGCGGGAGAACAACAGAGCATGGCAGGTGCATCCGCGCGGCCCGAATCCGATTCCGTGCCGCCGTCGGGGGCTCCCGTCGTCAAGGTCACGGACCTCACTCGTGAGTACGGCAGCCGTCGTTCCGGCCTGTTCGGCAAAGGACGCAGGGTGAAAGCTCTGCAAGGCGTCAGCTACGAAATCACTTCTGGTAGACGCTTCGGGATCGTGGGCGAGTCCGGTTCCGGTAAGTCCACCATGCTGCGGATCCTCTCCGGTCTGGACAGGCCCACCTCCGGCAACGTGGAGGTGGTGGGAAGGGATCTCACCAACCCCGGCAAAGCAGATCTGGCGGAACTTCGTCGCAACCTTCAGGTCGTATTCCAGGACCCTATGGCCTCCCTTGACCCGCGGATGAAGGTCAAGGACATCATCGCCGAGCCGTTGCTCAATGCAGGCAACCTCGAATCCGGTCAGGCAATGGATGCCCAGCAGCGGCGGAACCGGGTTGATGAGCTCCTGGAGCAGGTGGGGCTTCCCGCCGATGCCGCAGACCGGTACCCCCATGAGTTCTCTGGAGGGCAGCGCCAACGCATTTCCATCGCCAGGGCGCTGTCCTGCCGTCCTCGAATCCTCGTGGCGGACGAACCGGTCTCGGCCCTCGACGTGTCGGTCCGCGCGCAAGTACTGAATCTGCTTGCCGACCTGGTGGACGAGTACGGCTTGACCCTCATCTTCGTGTCCCACGACCTCGGGGTGGTCAGGTACCTGTGCGACGAGGTCGCGGTGATGAAGAACGGGCGAATCGTTGAACTCGGCCCTACCTCGAAAATCTACGACGACCCACAGAACGAGTACACCAAGGCCTTGATTCGGGCCACCCCCACGATCCAGCACTTACAGGAGGCATGACGACCATGGCAGAGACTACTGGGACGCTTCGGGGCGCCACCACGGATGTCGGAGCATCTGCAGCGGAACTGACGGAGGCATACCGGACCGGTGAGACCACGCCGTCGGCAGTACTGGAGGCAATTCTCGAAGACATCGAGGCTCGTAACGGCATCATCAATGCCTTCAGCGACATCACGGCCGATGGTGCACGTGCCGCTGCGGCTGTGTCCACGCAGCGGTGGTCGCGTGGTGAGCCGATCTCTGACTTGGACGGCGTACCGGTGACGGTCAAGGAGAACATGAAGCGGGTCGGCGTGGTGGCCTACTCCGGTTCACTCGGCGCGGTGGAAGAGACCACCGAACGGGATTCCCCGATCGTGGAGCGTTTCACGGAAGCTGGAGCGGTGATCGTGGGGTCCACCACCATGCCGGATTGGGGCATGCTGTCTTCCGGTGTTTCCAGCCGACACGGAGTCACCCGGAGCCCGTTGGATCCGGCGCTGACCGTGGGTGGATCATCCAGTGGGGCGGGGGCTGCCGCGGCCGCGGGCTGGGGCGCCATTCACATGGGCTCCGATATCGGGGGATCGGTCCGTCTCCCAGCGACCTGGTTGGGGCTGGCCACACTCAAACCGAGTGAGGGCCGCATCCCGATCGACACGCCGTATCTGGGGCGTGCCGCGGGTCCGATTGCCAGAAGCGTCGACGAGGTCGCCTTGGCCATGGCCCATGTGACGCGACCCGATTCCCGCGACTACACCTCCATGCCGTACCAAGACATCGCTTGGGCCGCATGCTGTGAGTCTCAGGACGAAGTGAGAGGGAAACGTATCGCCCTGCACACCGAGGCCGGGGCAGGTATGGCAGTGGACCCGGAAGTGGCAGCGACGGTACGTGCAGCCGGCGAGCTGTTCGCGGCAGCAGGTGCCGACGTCGTCGAGATTCCGGCATTCGTGCACGAAGCAGATCTGGTGGACCTGGATTCCTTCTGGCGAGTGCGATTCTGGCGTACATATTCCAAGCTGGATGCGGCAGCGCGAGCCGCAGCCTTGCCCTTCATTCAGGAATGGGTCATGAAGGGCGCAGACGTCCCCGGTTCGGAGGCGTTGCGTTGTTACGACGGCATCGGATCCTTCAGGGCCAGAACCGTCCGGGCCACTGAGGGTTTCGATGCGGTGCTGTCTCCGGTCGCTCCACAGGCGGCCTTCCCCGCGGAATGGCCCATGCCTTGGGGGTTCGAGGACCGCGGCATGGAGCACATCGCCTTCACGGTTCCCTACAACATGTCCGGGCAACCAGCCGCCAGCGTCAATGCCGGTTTCACATCGGACGGGAGGAGTATCGGCCTACAGATCGCAGGAGCACGCTTCGACGACGTCGGAGTGTTGAAGCTGGCGAAGTGGTTCGAGGAGCATCGGCCCACCTCTGCGGTCCCGGAGTTCGCACAGGGAGTGTGACCGTTATCTGGTGTCGGGCCCGCGAAGGCCGGGTGGCCCTCGCGGGCCCGACACCGAAACAACCGGAGTGCATAGCTCAACGGGCGGCACATCGGGTGTCAACGGGCGTGCGCTTGGCGAACGCCTCTCCCATTGCGCGGGACAACATAGATGACGCGTTATATCGTTGAATATTTCACTCATTGGACGAATGCGGCTTCTGAGCGCACCATGGTGAACTGCACCCCCACCATGAGTCCCCGTCGCACGCGCGCCGGGGCGCGTATCAATGGAGATCCGTATGCGCACTGCATCCCGCCCTTGGATCGTGGCCCTTTGTTGGCTCACGGTCATGTTCGAGGGCTTCGACATCGTGGCCCTCGGCGCCACCATCCCGGTCCTCACCAACGCCACCCACGGTTACACCGTCGGTGAGATGACCTTCGTGTCCACCATCTCCCTGGTGGGTGTCGGCGCAGGCGCCGCGCTGATCGGGCCGTTGGCGGATCGCTTCGGTCGTCGCAAGCCGCTGCTGGCCTGCGTCGCCCTGTTCTCCGTGCTCACGTTGATCTTCCCCTTGATGCCCAATGCCGCACTCATGGGCCTCGCCCGTCTGATTGCAGGCCTGGGACTGGGTGGCTGCATGCCCGTGGCCGTGACCATCATGCAGGAATCCGCTCCCGGCGGCCGCAAGGCCAATGCCTCCACCGTCACCATGACGGGCTACCACGCCGGCGCCGTGCTGGCCTCCCTGGCGGCGCTGGCCTTCAAGGATCACTGGCACTGGCTGTTCTACCTCGGTGGCGCCATCGGCCTGCTGGCCCTGATCCCCATGGCCCTCAAGCTTCCCGAGACCACCGGCTCCGCACCGGTCGATGCCAAGGACGTGGACGCTCAGCGTGCCTACTCCGCCGGTGACCTCTTCCGCAGCGGCCGTGGCCGCATCACCATCGGGCTGTGGATCTCCGCCTTCATGGGCCTGCTGTTGGTCTACGGAATGAACACCTGGCTGCCCAAGATCATGGAGGCCGCCAACTACAGCGTCTCCAGCGGTCTGGTGAACCTCTTCGTCCTCAACATCGGTGCCATCATCGGCCTGATCGTGGGTGGCAAGCTCGCCGATGCCAAGGGGATCAAGGGAACCATCCTGGTCTGGTTCGCTGCCGCCGCCGTGCTGTTGGCCATCCTGTCCATCAAGATGGAGTCCACGGTGCTGCTCAACGCGGCCATCCTGGTCACGGGCGTCTTCGTCTTCTCGGCTCAGGTGCTGGTCTACGGCTTCGTCGGCTACCTCTACCCCAAGGCGCTCGTCGCCACGGGCATGGGCTTCACCTCCGGGGTTGGCCGCCTCGGCGCCATCGTGGGCCCGTGGATCTCCGGTGCGCTGGTCGGTGCAGGTCTGGCCTACCCGGGCGGTTTCTACTTCTTCGCGATCGTGGCCGTCCTCGGCTTCCTGGCCGTGGTGCTGATCCCCAAGCCCAAGGCCACTACCGCGGCCAAGCTCCACGAGCTGGAGAACGCGGAGGGCTGACCAGCACCCACTCCGCTTCACGACACCGGCCAGTCCGGGGTCGAAAGTCCCGCCAGGGCCCGGCGCACCAGGTCGATGAACCAGCGCCGGGCCCTGTTGTCTTTGCTGGTGGCCTCATCCCAGAACAGGTTCACGTCAAAGCGTGGGGACGGGTCCGGGAGCTCGGCCAAGCGCAGGCCCCACACCGATGCGACCGTCTGCGCCATCTGTGCGGGAGCGAAGCCGATGATTCCTGCACCCTGCACCAGCTGCGGCAGCACCGAGAAATGCCGCACATTCACTACGGCCTCCGTCGTCATCCCGAGCTCACGGACGGTCTCCTCGATGAGCGCATGGCCTGCGGCCTTGGACACCACGGCGCGGGGGTGCCCCGCCAGATCCGCCGCGGTCAAGGTGGGCCCGGCCAGCACCAGGTCGGAGGGAAGCATGGCGACGTAGCGTTCGTTGGCCAGGATCGTGGAACTGCCGTCCACGTCCAAGGGGATGGAGGCAACGGCGGCGTCGACCTCCCCGCGCCGCAGCCAACCGGCCACCTCGTCCACGTCGGTGGGAACGGCCAACAGCGATGCGCCGGGCGCCTCTCCGTTGAGCAGCCGCATGATCGGGGCCAGGAAGCTGGTCTCCCCGACGTCGGAGAGGGCAATGGTGAAACGCCGCTGCGTGGTGACGGGGTCAAAAACGCGGTCCGCGCTCAAGACCTCATCCAGCGAGGCCAGGTCGCGCCGAACCACGGGCGCCAATTCCACGGAACGGGAGGTGGGCACCAGTCTGGACCCCGTGCGGACGAACAACGGGTCGCCTACGATCTTGCGTAGTCGACCCAGCGCGTGGGAGACGGTCGGTTGGGCCAAGCGGAGTTCGTCGGCGGCGGCCGTGACCGAGCCGTGATCGAAGACTGCTAGGAAGGTGCGCAGCAGGTTCAGGTCCACATTCACGCTCCAATGCTAGGCACTATTCATCCCGCGCATGTCGATTCCTAAGAATATTCATTGGACCTCATCGGGTTCGGATCGTAGCGTCGAACTCGTGAGTACGGTTCTTGAGCGCACCTATGAAATCCTCCGGGCCCAGGGGATGACCACGATCTTCGGTAACCCCGGGTCCAACGAGTTGCCCTTCCTTGCGGGGATGCCTGATGACTTCGACTACGTCCTCGGCCTGCACGAGGGCGCCGTGCTCGGCATGGCGGACGGCTACGCCCAGGCCACCGGCGGCCCCGTCTTCGTGAACCTCCACGCGGCCTCCGGGACCGGCAACGCGATGGGTGCGCTGACCAACGCCCACTACTCCCACTCCCCGCTGGTGATCCTGGCCGGGCAACAGATCCGTTCCACCGTGGGACAGGAGGCCATGCTCTCCAACGTGGATGCGGCGCTCCTCCCGCGCCCCCTGGTCAAGCACTCGCACGAGCCGCTGAGCGCCATCGACGTTCCGCGAGCCGTGGCGCAGGCCGGCTTCGAGGCCACCACGGCTCCTGCGGGGCCCGTGTACCTCTCGGTCCCCTACGACGACTGGAGTCAGGAGGCGCTGCCCGACGACGCGTTGTTGCCCTCGCGTTCGGTCCGCACCGCGGGCGCGTTGGGACCGGAGCTCCTGGCGGAGCTGGTGTCCCTGATCGAGTCCTTCGAGAACCCGGTCCTGGTTCTGGGACCAGAAATCGATATCGACCTGGCGCAGGATGATGCCGCTCTCTTGGCCGAGCGCCTGGGCGCCCCGGTGTGGGTGGCTCCGTCCCCACCCCGGTGTCCATTCCCCACGAGGCATGCGCACTTCCGTGGCGTGCTGCCGCCCGGGATCACCTCGGTGAGGGAACGCCTCGAGGGGCACGACGGCGTGATCGTGCTCGGTGCCCCGGTGATGCGCTACCACCGCTGGGAACCGGGAGCCTACCTGCCCGCAGGCGCACGAGTTCTGCACGTGACGTCCGACCCAGGGGAGGCGACGCGCGCCCCTTACGGCGATGCGGTCGTCGGGCATGTCGGCAATGCAGTTGCGGCCCTGGCCACCGCCGTGACCGATCGCGGTGTGCGCTTGGATCCTGTCCCGGCGCCCGTCGCTGACGCGGTGGACGGTGCCATGACCGGGCACGAGGTGCTTGAAGTGCTCAACGACCACGTCCACGAGTCCGTGGTCTATGTCAATGAGACCACCACCTTGGACGTGGACTACCTCTCCCGGATCGAGATCGACCGACCCGGGATGTACCACTTCCCGGCCTCCGGCGGACTCGGGTTCGGGCTGCCTGCCGCGGTCGGGATCTCCCTGGCCAAGCCGGATGCCACGGTGGTGGCGACGGTGGGCGACGGCAGCGCCAACTATGGGATCACGGCCCTGTACACGGCTGTGCAGCGGAAGACCCGGACCATCTTCGTGATCGTCAACAACTCCACCTATGGCGCGCTGCGGGGCTTCGCGGCAAGACTGGACGCGTTGAACGCTCCGGGGCTGGATGTTCCGGGCATCGACTTCGTCCACCTGGCCGCCGGATACGGCGTCCCGGCCTCCCGCACCACCACGCGCGAGGAGTTCGAGGCGGCCTATGCAGCCGCGTTGGCTGCGGACGGGCCGGTCCTGATCGATGCCCGCATCGCCGCACCCTGATCACTTATAACCACTCACGTATATAGAGGAGTAAGCACATGTCGCTTCTGGACAACGCCGTCTGGGACGGTTTGATCAACACCGGCTCCTGGGCACCGGGATCCGCCGGAACACTGGATGTCATCGAACCGGCCACGGGAGACGTGCTGGGGCACGTTGGCCTGGCCAGCGGCGAGGACGTGCACGCCGCCGCGACCAGAGCGGCCGAGGCGCAGAGGGGCTGGGCGGCCCTGCGCCCCGAAGAACGTGCGGCCGTGCTGCGTCGCGCGGGGTCGCTCTTCGAGGAGTACGCGGATGAGATCCAGTCCTGGATCATTCGTGAGTCAGGGGCCATTCCACCCAAGGCCGGGCTGGAGACGCACATCGCCGCAAATGAGTGCTTCGACGCGGCCGGTCTCCCGCATCACCCTCAGGGCGATGTGCTGGCTTCCGACGAGGCACGCTGGTCCCTGGCACGGCGCAAGCCCGTGGGTGTGGTCTCGGTCATCGCGCCGTTCAACTTCCCGCTGATCCTCTCCATCCGCGCGGTGGCTCCTGCACTGGCACTCGGGAACGCGGTGTTGCTGAAGCCGGACCCACGAACCGCCGTGAGTGGTGGTGTGGTGCTCATGCGGGTCTTCGAGGAGGCCGGTCTGCCGGCCGGTGTACTGCAGTTGCTTCCGGGCGGCGCGGATGTGGGCTCCGCTGTGGTGGAGGCACCGGAGGTCAACGTGGTGGCCTTCACCGGCTCCACGCGTGCCGGGCGTGCCATCGGGGAGACCTGCGGGCGCCTGCTCAAGAGCGCTCACCTGGAACTCGGTGGGAACAACGCGATGATCGTGCTGCCGGGCGTGGACGTCGCCAAGGCGGCCTCGGCCGCGGCGTTCGGGTCCTTCATGCACCAGGGCCAGATCTGCATGACCACCGGCAGGCATATTGTGCACCGTTCCGTCTACGACGAGTACGTGGCAGCACTCGTGGAGAAGGCGGAGCACCTACCCGTGGGCAACCCTGCCACGGAGCAGGTGGCGCTCGGGCCGTTGATCGACGACGGCCAGACGGCACACTGCGCCGAGCTCGTGGAGGCGGCGCGCGCGGCAGGAGCGACGATCGCCGCGGGTGGCACGCATGAGGGGCGCTTCTTCAAGCCCACCGTGATCACCGATCTTGCCCCGAACAACCGGGCCTGGGCCGAGGAGATCTTCGGTCCAGTGGCGCCCGTCATCCCGTTCGACACCTTGGACGAGGCGGTGGCGCTGGCCAACGACTGCGACTTCGGGCTCTCCATCGGCATCCTCGGCGAGGTGTCCCAGGCCATGGATCTGGCGGACCGGCTGGATTCAGGGAAGATCCATATCAACGAGCAGACCGTCTCCGATGAGTCGCAGGCTCCCTTCGGCGGCACCAAGGCCTCCGGCAATGGCACCCGCATCGGTGGGGCCGCCGCAGCGTTGGATGCCTTCACCGAGACCCAGTGGGTGACCCTGCGCTCGGAGATCGCGGACTACCCGTTCTGATCCGGCCCTCCGGCGCATGACGTCGGTCGATCCGCACAGCGTCGGCGTGGAGTGCTCACTCCGCGCCGACGTTGTGGTTTTCGACCGACGCTGTGCTGGGTGGACACTGCTGTGGTGAGCGGCACATGGTCCGCCGCTACCTGGCTCACGGCGGGCTCACGGGTAAACGTGGGAACCTAGTAGGCGTCGGTCAAGCCGCATTCCGCGCCACCCGGACCGTGACCTCAGGAGCAATAACCCGTGAATCTCATCGACGCCGTGCACAGACTGCTTGACGCCGAAGCCTGGCTGAGCAGTTTCGGCCCCTGGATCCTGCTCGGCGTTGCCGTTCTGATCTTCATCGAATCCGGCGTGCTCTTCCCGTTCCTGCCGGGTGACTCCCTGCTGGTGACCGCCGCGATCCTGGCGCCCAGCCTCGGGATCCATCCCTGGATCATCGCCTTGGTGGCCTTCGTCGCCGCGTTCCTCGGTGACCAGGTGGGGTATTGGCTCGGAGCGAGGTTCGGCCGCAGGCTCTTCAAGCCGGACGCGCGAGTGCTCAAGAGCTCGCACCTGGACGAGGCCCACAAGTTCTTCGAGAAGTGGGGCGGTGTCTCCCTGGTGCTCGGTCGCTTTGTGCCTATTGTGCGCACCTACGTGCCGCTCGTGGCAGGCATGGCCGAGATGCCCTATCGCCGCTTCATCTCCTGGAACGTTCTCGGGGCGGCAGGATGGGTCGGTTCCATGACCCTCGTCGGAACTCTGCTCGGCGGCATCCCTGGCATCCAGGAACGCATCGACGTCATCGCGATCATCATCGTGTTGCTCTCGGTGCTGCCGATCGTGATCACCGCTCTGGTGAACCGCCACAAGAACAAGAAGGCCGCGGCCCAAGCGGTGGAGACGGCCACCGACTGACACGCGTCGTCCGGGGATCAACTGCCGCATGACTTGGCGCGGACTGAACGTGGGCCCAGGGCGGTGCGAACCCCTCTTGACCAGACCCTCCCCAAGGTGCAATATATCGACTATCGGTATATCGAAAGTCGATATACCGGGCTTTCGAGCCAGCACTCAAGGAGTTCTCATGTCTCGCACCGCATCTGCCAGAACGGGCAAAGTCGTGTCGAAGTCTCTGCTGATCACCGTCATCGTCGCAGCGGCCTTCGGTGCCCTGAACGCTCTGTGGTGGGGAGCGTTTCAGTTCTCCAACTGGCAGGGCGGCGACTGGGTCGAGTTCCCGGTGTTGGTCCCCGAAGACCAGGCCCCGGATCTCCCGCTCGCAGACGCGGACTCCGCGAGGTTCTCCGGGGTGGAGGTCTACGGAGAGAATGGGCCGGAGATCTGGATGCATGTGGCTGCCGTAGTGCTCCCGTTCGTTGTGGGTGGCCTGATCTGCCTGGCCGTCATCCTCATGGCCTCGAGCCTGCTGCGCGGAAAGCAGTTCGGCTTCGGAACGGTGATCTCACTGTTTGTGGTGGCCGTCGTGACCATCGGTTCTGGCATCGCCGTCCCCTCACTGAACGCCGCCTACCAGCACGCTTTCGCTCAGCGCCTGGGATTGCCTTTGAATGGCGAGCAGGCCAGCACCTGGGTGAGTGCCTACGCTCCCGACTGGCAGGATTGCGACTGGATCATGATCCTGCTCGGCCTGCTCATCTCCCTGGGTGGATGGCTGGTACTGCGAGCCAGGAAGCTTCGGCTGGACATGGAAGGGACCATCTGAGATGCCCAAGCGGGACAAGGTGCTCCGGGAGGAGCCCGGGATCCATTGCCGCCTGGATGAGGTCCTCGAGGAGCGAGGGATGACGCTGACCGAGCTGTCCAAGCAGGTGGACATCACCTACGCCAACCTCTCTGTTTTGAAGAACGATCGTGGCAAGGCGGTGCGCTTCTCCACGCTCCAGGCCATCTGCGAGGCGTTGGACTGCGAGGTCGGCGACCTTTTTGTTCGCCGCCGCTGAAGAGCTCCCGACCTCAGCGCCGCTCGTCTTCGCCGATCCATACCCAGGCCGCGTTTCCGCCCATGCGAACCCGGCCCGAACAGGGATCCTGGGTCCTTAAACCAATGAACCCAGCCAGAGGCCAAGCCCGGCCAGCCCGAACGAGACCACCAGCATTCCCAGCGCCTGCACCGCAGCGAGCCCCCAATGCCCACCACGGCTCAGCCGGGCGGCCTCCACGCAGGCGGTGGAGAACGTCGAGTAGCCTCCCGTGAAGCCCACGGTGAGTACGGGCCACCAGTCGCCCCCATGATTCATGGCCAGTCCGGTGAAGAGGCCCAGCAGGAGGCACGCGCTCGCGTTCACGACCACGGTGCCCCACGGCAGGGCGGAGCGGTGCCTCGAGTTCACGCGCGAGTCCACCCAATAGCGGGCAACGCCACCCAGCCCGCCGGCCAGACACAGGCAGAGGAAGATCATGCGCAGTCACCCCCGTCCCTAGTGCCCGACGGCGGCTGCTCGCCGCCCGCTCGCCCCGCGCCTGAGGCGCCGGGACCAGGGGAGTGGGACGCGGGTCGTCGGGCATCACCAAGGGCCAGGCCGAGCCGAGCAAACAGCACGCCCAACACCACGCTCACGCCAAGGTAGGCGAAGGCCAGGACGAGTGCGTCCGTGCGCATGGACTGCAGCGCTTCCATGACAAAAGTGGAATACGTGGTGAACCCGCCCAAGACCCCGGTGCCGAGGCCCAGCTTCGTGAGGTTTCTCCAGCGCGCCGGGGCTCCGCGGGCCAGCCGTTCCTGCAGCAGCCCGAGCAGCAGTGCGCCAACGCAGTTGATGATGAAGGTGCTCCAGGGCCACTCGCCTGGCGAGGCGGGCCAGAGCCGTTCCGCCGTGGCGCGCAGACCGGTGCCGACGGCGGCCCCGACTCCGACGCAAAGATATGCGAGTGACCGAGGCGGAGTGCTCATGAGAGCCGCTCCTTCCGGTCCACCACGTGCAGGGGGAGGGCAAGCACCGGGCGATGCTGGTGCATATCCGGGCCTTTCCGGGCAGGACTCACCTGCCCCATTCGTTGAACAGGGACAGGAGCCATCAGCACGGGCGTGCGGTTCGGGTTCTGGACCGCCGAAGCGGCCGACCCTGGCGGAGTTCCATCGCCGGAATCGAGTGTAGTCCTTGTGGCGGCGACGTCGTAGGCCATGTGGCGCCGGAGGGAGTCGGAGAGCTGGACGGTGTTGTGCCGCATCTCTCGGTCGATTGAGAGCACAGGAGCGTCCAGATCGGACCGAGCGTATGCATCCCAGCGACGAATGCACTACAGTTGCAAATGATTCTCATATGCAACTGGCTCGCTCCTTGCTGGGCCCGACTAGGAAGACCCACATGTCTGCACTCACCGAACCCACGCTCCGCCCGGCACACCTGGGGCGCAGAATCCTCCCGGTGCTCGCCATCCTGACAGCCGCCGGGATGGGGCTGGCCGCCTGTGGTTCGGGCGACGCCGAGGCCAAGGACGGCAAGCTGAAGGTCGTCGCAACCACCGACGTCTACGGTTCCATCGCGGAGGCCGTGGGCGGCGACAACGTCGAGGTCACCTCCATCATCGACTCCGCCTCGCAGGATCCTCACTCCTACGAGGCCTCACCGCGGGACAAGCTGGCCTTCTCCAAGGCGGACGTGGTGGTCATCAACGGTGGTGGCTACGACGAATTCGCGGAACAACTCCTGGATTCCCTGGACAACGATCCCACCGTGGTCACGGCCGTGGACTCCGACCACGCCTTCCTCGAGGAGACCGGGGGAGAGGACCACGAGGAGGACGCGGAGGAGCACGCCGAGGAAGGCGACCACGAGCATCACCACCACGGCGAGGCCAACGAGCACGTTTGGTACAACGCCCACACGGTCTCCCACGTCAGCGAGCACCTGGCAGAGGACCTGGCCGAGGCCGACCCCGATAACAAGGGGGATTACGAGGACAACGCAGCCGCCTTCCAGGGCAAGATCGAGGGCATCGAAGGTGACCTCACCGCCCTCAACGACGTCGCCAAGGACAAGACCTACATGATGACCGAGCCCGTTCCCGCCTCCCTTCTGGACGCAGCTGGACTCACGGACGCCACGCCGGAGGGGCTCTCAGAGGCCGTCGAGGAGGGCGACGAGATCCCCGCAGCGGTGCTGAACCAGGGGCTGCAGAAGATCAAGACCGGCGACATCAGCCTCTTCGCCTACAACGCCCAGACCGCCGATGATCAGACGGAGAAGCTCCGCGACGCCGCCGACGACGCGGGCATCCCGGTCATCGACTTCACCGAAACCCTGCCGGAGGGCAAGGACTACGTGGAGTGGATGGGCGGCAACGTCACCGCCGTGAAGGACGCGCTGAGCAAGTAAGGCCGTGACCGAACACCACAGCCACGCCGACCCGGGACCCCTGACGGACCCGGGTCGGCGTCGCCGCGTCAACATCGTCCTCTCCTGCGTCCTGATCCCGATCGGCGTGGCCCTGCTGGCGGCCATGATCGCGCTCTGGCCCGCGAGCTCGGACGTACCCAAGATCTCAGACTCCCAGGATTCCGGCGGAGCCGTCACCGCCACGGGCAAGGTCCTGCGGGTGGAACAGCACAAGGTCTGCCCTGACGGCAGTTCCATGCCTGGAGATTCACTGCCCGACGGCGGGGGCCAGGGTTCCGCTCCGAACGGCGCCTCCGGCGCCGATGCGGTCCCGGGAGCCACTGGAGATGGGAGCGGGACGGGGGATGCGTCGTCGGGCACTGGAAACGCCGGCTGCGCCGTTCCCTACGTGACTGCGCCGAACGGGTCGGGGCAGGTGGCGCTGACCGTCCCGCCGGAGATCGCCGACGGGCATCCCGTGGAGTCCGGAGACAAGATCCGCTTCATGGTCTTCCCGGAGGATTCCGGGGTGCCAACGGGCATGATGATCGACTACGACCGGACCCTCACCTTAGGTATCCTCGCGGTGATCTACCTGCTGGTGGTGATCCTCGTGGCGCGCTGGAAGGGCGTGCGAGCGATCGCCGGGCTGGTGCTCGCCTTCCTGGTGATGATCTTCTTCGTGTTCCCGGCGCTCGCCGCGGGGGAGGCACCGC
>NZ_JALAGT010000066.1 GCF_022712295.1 Galactobacter sp. | reverse complement strand
TGCCGCCGAGGCCAGGACGGCGGCGCCTACGGCCAGGCGGCCGCGTTTAGTGTTTCGGAACATGTTCGTCTCCTTCGACGGTGGGTGTTTGTGACCCTTGAGTGAAATCTGGGGATGGAAGTGTGTGTGTGTGTGAGTCATTCCTTGACGCTGCCGGCGGCCAGACCCGACTGCCAGAAGCGCTGGAGGAAGAGGAAAGCCACGATGAGCGGCAGGATGGTGAGCAAGGACCCAGTGATCACGAGGTTGAAGACGGCGTCGCCGCCTGCGGTGGACGCCTGCGTGGTCCACTGGTTCAGGCCCAACACGAGCGGATACCAGTTCACGTCCTTGAGCATGATCAACGGCAGGAAGTAGTTGTTCCAGGTGGCGACCATGGTGAAAAGCAAAACGGTGACGAGGCCCGGCCCGAGCAGGGGTAGGCAGACCTTGAAGAAGATCCGGAACTCCCCAGCCCCATCCACGCGGGCGGCCTCGAGCAGCTCGTCGGGGATGGCCTCGGTGGCGAAGGTCCACATCAGGTAGAGCCCGAAGGGGGAGATCAGGCTCGGCAGGATCACGGACCACGGTGTGTTGGTCATTCCGAGGTTGGAGAAGAGCAGGAAGGTAGGAACCGCCAGTGCCGTGCCGGGAACCGCGACGGCCCCGATGACCACGGCGAAGATGCCCTTCTTACCTGGGAAGTCGAACTTGGCCAGCGCATAGCCGCCCAGGGCGGCCAACAGCGTGGCTCCACCGGCACCGACCACCACGTAGAGGACCGTATTGGCCAGCCAGCGTACGAAGATCCCGTCCTGGTAGGTGAGGGTGTCCGCGATGTTCTTGAAGAAGGAGAAGTCGCCGCTGAACCACAGGCCGAAGGAGGAGAAGAGACCCTCCTGCGACTTCGTGGCATTGATGACCAACCAGAGCAGCGGGACCAACGCGTAGATCAGGACGATACACGTCAGCAGGGTCAGGGTCTTGGACTTGCGGGGATTCTCCACCAGGCCCAGACGGGGAGGGGCGAGCTTGGGGCCCACGAGGCCGGGCTTGCCGCTCTTCCGTGAGAGCCGGTTGGCCTCTGCGCGCCGAGCGCGGGGTGAAATGGGGGCGGTGGCCATGGCTCAGACGTCCTTCCGCATGCCACGCAGCTGAACGATATAGGCCACGATCATGGTCAGCACGCCCATGATGATGGCCACCGTGGCCGAGTAGTTGAACTGCTGCCCGGAGAAGGACAACGAATACGAGTACAGGTTCGGGGTGAAGTACGTGGTGATCGAGTTCGGGGCCAGGGACTTCAGGATGCTCGGCTCGTTGAAGAGCTGGAAGCTGCCGATGATGGAGAAGATCGTCGCGATGGCCAGCGAACCGCGGATGGCCGGGAGCTTGATGGCGCTGATGACTCGCCACTGCCCGGCACCGTCGATGGCGGCCGCCTCGTAGAGCGAGGTCGGGATGACCTTCAGCGCCGAGTAGAAGATGAGCATGTTGTAGCCCACGAACTCCCACGTGACGATGTTGCCGATCGACGCGAGGATCCATGAGGGGCCCAGGGGGTCGGGAAGGCTGATCCCGAAGAAGTCGTTCAGGTTGCCGACCAGGCCGAAACGGTCGCCATACATGAAGCCCCACATGAGGCTGGCCACCACGGCTGGCACGGCGTAGGGCATGAAGATGGAAATCCGGAAGAAGCTCTTACCGTGGAGGCGGCCGGAGTCGATGGCCAGGGCGACGAACAAGGCGATGAACAACATGATGGGCACCTGGACCACCAGGAACAGGGTTACTCGCCACGCGCCGGACCAGAACTGCGGATCCTGGAAGGCCTTGATGTAGTTGTCGAAGCCTACGAACGAATTGCCGCCCACCAGCTGCTCACGGAACAGGCTCAGGTAGATCGAGTAGATCAGTGGCGCGAGGAACACGAGGGCGAAGAAGATCATGAACGGGCCGATGAAGGCCCAGCCCTTCCAGCGTCCGCGCGCTTTGCGGCCCCTGAGAGGTTTGGGTTCCCGGGCCTTTTTCGAGGCCGGGGAGTCCGCCTCGGCCAGTGAGGCCGGTGACGTCGTCGTCATCATTCTCCCGATTTCCGCATCGGCCCTGTTCGTTTGAACAGACTCGATGTTTGCGTAAACATGAACAAAAGTGATCATGCTCTGTGGCTGGCCTCACGTCAAGTGGCGGTGCTACGTGTGCCAACTGGGGAGGCAAGACTCCATGTGCATGGCGCGTGGGCAGACCACATGCTGTTGGTGGGTGGACAGGCCACATGCTGTCTGCGGTGGCACCGTGCGGGCCCGCGATCAGGGCCGTGTGGCTGAGCGGGCCTCGACGTCACCGCCCCCGGAACGTCGCCATCCCCGGAACGTCGATACGCCCCAAAGCGACATCATCCCCAGACTTTCCGTCACGACAGCGTGGAGAACCCATGCTGCTGTGACGGAATGTCTGGGGGTTCTCCGGGGTGTTGTACGAGGTGGTGGACGATCCTTCACGAGTGGGATGAAGGGTCTTTCAGAGGTGCGGTGGAAGGGTCTGCAGGAGTGGAGGCGGGGGCGTTCACGAGTGGGGTGGAGCCGTACTGCCGCGGACCACCAGCTCAGTGGGGACCAGCAGCCGCTCTTCGCCTGGGCTGCGACCGTCCATCTGGTCCATGACCAGGCCCACGAGTTCGCGGCCGATGCGTGGGAAGTCCTGCTTGACCGTGGTCAACCCGGGCCACAGGTACTCCGCCAGCGGGAGGCCATCGAACCCCACCACGGACACGTCATGGGGGACCCGAACACCGTGCTCGGCGAGTGCATGCATGAATCCTGCCGCCATCTCGTCGTTCGCGGCGAAGACGGCATGCGGCCCGCCAGAGCGGCTTCGCCTCGCAGCATCGATCGCGGTGCAACCGAGCTGGTAGCCGGACGCCGCGGTCCAGTCGCCACGCAGGACTGGGGGAACGCGGATCCCACGAGTCTCCAGTGCCTGTCTCCAGGCAGCCTCACGCTGTCTGGCAGGGCCGGAATCCTTTGGGCCCGCCAGATGATGGATCGTGGGGTGACCCAGCGCTAGCAGGTGCTCCACGGCACTGAGGGCCCCGCCGGCCTGGTCGGTGTCCACGCCGGGACTTCCCTGGACCCGGGAATCGGCGACGGCCAAGGGCAAACCCTGCGGAAGGGACAACGTGGACGGTCCGGAGGACTCCGCCCGGATGACGATGAGTCCGTCGATGGATTGATGCGTGAGCCGGTGCACTGCAGCACTCATCTGCGTGCTGCTGGGAGTTTCCACGTCCACCAATACCACGTTGTAGCCGTTCTCCCGTGATGCCTCCACCACGGCCTCCACGGTCTTGGCCTCGCCGGTGCGGGAGAGTTGATGGGCAATCAATCCGAGTGCTCCATAGGAGCCGTTGCGCAACGCGCGTGCAGCGATGTTGGGGGAGTAACCCAGTGCCTGCATCGAGGCGAGGACGCGCTCGCGGGTTTCCGGGCGGACGTTCTGGGCACCGGTGGACACGCGGGAGACGGTCTGCGCCGAGACCCCCGCGTGGCGCGCCACGTCTCCGATCGAGGGACCGCGACGACGATGGGCTCTGTTCGTCCCGACCTGCTCTGCTCCCATGAGATGAAGCCTAACCATGTGCGGTCGAATCGAACGACTGTCCTGATTGAATTCGAGTCCGGTTTCGTTCGTTCGCACGGGTCATTACCATGAGGCTATGGCCACCAACGACCTGGGTCCCGAGCGCCGTGAGCGCATCCTGCAAGCCGTCAGGGACCGCGGCACAGTGCGGGTCAGTGATCTTGCAGAGGAGTTCGACGTCTCCGCCATGACGGTTCGGCGCGACATCGGGGCCCTCGCGGAAGAGGGGCGACTGGAGCGCATCCATGGCGGTGCTCGACTTCGTGGCGGGCACGTCGCGGAGGAACCCCTGCCGGAAGCGAAGACCCTCCTCAACCCCGTGGCCAAGAGTGCCATCGCGCGTGCAGCAGCCGCACGGATCAGTCCCGGGGAGGTGGTCGGTATCGGATCCGGCACCACCGCGTTGGCTTTCGCCCGTCAGATCGTGAAGGTCCGCGACCTCACCGTGGCGACGAACTGCGTTCCCGTGGCGCAAGTGCTGTGGGAGTCCTCGTCGGCCAAGGTCGTCCTGACCGGAGGTGACCGCACGCCGTCCGAGGGACTCGCCGGACCCATCGCCCTGCAGGCGTTGGAGCACCTGCATCTGGACACCGTGGTGCTCGGTACCCACGGTCTGGACATCGAGGCCGGGTGCACCACGCCCAACCTCCTCGAAGCCCAGGTCAATCGTGCGTTCCTGCAGCGGGCGCGCCGCAGCATGATCTTGGCCGACGCCGAGAAATGGGGTGTGGTCGGCCTGACCACCTTCGCGTCGATCAGCGACATGGACGTCCTCGTGACCGATCCCGCGCTGCCGGCGTCAGCCTGTGAGGCCCTCGAGGCCGAGGGTGTAGAGGTCGTCGTCGCCGACTGAGTCGACTCAGCCGTCGTCGGGCCGACGGAGCCGTCGTAGCCGGCCGGCGCACCGGCCGAGCGCCAGCCTGAGCGCCTGCGCGCCGTTTCAGGTCGGTGGTTCTCCTGCGTGAGCGGTGTGAACATGGTGCAGTTTTCCCCGTGAATTCGCTTCTGAATGGCCTTTCCAGAAAATGGTGACGTCAACATAGTGTTCGTTTGACGTTTCCTGTTGTGCGTTTGTGAGTGAGCGTTTATGGTCAAACTATCGCTGTGATGCTCATCTCATCACCACCTCAAAGGAGAGAACATGCGAATCTCGCACCACAAGATCGGCGGGGCCGTCATGAGCCTCGCGGCCGTGACGGTCCTGGGCCTGGCAGGCTGCACCAATAGCGGAGACGACTCGAAGTCGTCCGGTAAGGACACGGGCTCCAAAGCGGAGGCTGTCAACGACCAGGTCGTCGACGACGGTTGCACCATGGACAAGCTCGGCGTGGACAAGGTTGACCTGAAGGGGGCCAAGGTCGGTTTCTCCCAGTCCGAGCCTGACTCGGCGGCCTTCCGTAAGGCGGAGACCCAGTCCATCAAGGATGCGGCGAAGGACGTTGGAGCCACGGTCACCGTCACCAACGCCAACGCCGAGTTGCCCAAGCAGATCAGCGACATCCAGGAGTTGATCAACCAGGACGTGGACATTCTCGTGGTCGCGCCCGTGAATTCGGACGGTCTCACTCCCGCGCTCGACGCGGCCAAGAAGGCCAAGATCCCGGTCGTCACGATCGATCGTAAGGTCAACGACAAATACTGCGACCAGTATCTGACCTTCCTCGGTTCCGATTTCGAGGAACAGGGTAAGCGTGCGGCGGACGCACTGGCCGAGGCGACAGACTCTAAGGCCAACGTCGCGGTCCTGCTCGGGCCGTCCGGGAACAACGTGACGGATGGCAGGCAGAAGGGCTTCAAGGATCAAGTCAAGGCGAAGTATCCGGACATCAAGATCGTGGCCGAGCAGACCGCCAACGCTTCGCGTGACGAGGGCCAGAAGGTGACCGCTCAGTTGCTGCAGACCAACCCGGACATCGACGCGGTCTACGCGTTCAATGACGAGGAGGGCCTCGGCGCCATGGCCGCCGTCCAGGAGGCAGGCAAGACGCCGGGTGAGGACGTGAAGATCGTGTCCATCGACGGAACCCGCAATGCGGTTCAGGCCATCGTGGACGGAAACTACAACGCGGTGATCGAGTCCAATCCGCGCTTCGGCGCCTTGGTCTTCGACACGCTGCAGAAGTTCTACGACGGTGACGGGATCGCCGAGGACGTCATCATCAAGGACGGCGAATACACCAAGGACAATGCCGAGGACGATCTCGGCCAGTCCTTCTGACCGCCGGATCGAGCGACACCGCGTTCGGGGTCGGCACCATGGCGTCGGCCCCGAACACGGGTGTGCTTTCGACTGTCACATCGCTTCCACACCGTCACATCGTTTCTCAGCAGGCCGCTGCGTTTCAACGAACATTCTCAAGGACACCAGAACGTCATGACAGACGCATCAGAGCATCACGACCCGTCCCCATCGATGGCCGATGACACTCTCACCGCTGCGGGAGCTACGCCAGCACTCGAGGCCAGGGGAGTCTCCAAGATCTTCAACGGTATGACGGCCCTGGACACGGTGGAATTCTCCGTCCAACCAGGTTCCATCCACGCGGTCATCGGTGAGAACGGCGCAGGCAAGTCCACCTTGATCAAGGTCCTGACCGGGGCCTATCAGCCTGACGCGGGGGAGATCCGCTACCTGGGCTCACCGGTACATTTCTCGCGGCCGTCCGAGGCGCAGGACACCGGAATCTCCACGGTGTACCAGGAAGTGAACCTGATCCCGAAACTCTCGATTGCCCAGAACATCTACCTGGGCCGGGAACCACGCACCAAGTTGGGATTGATCGACTCCCGGCGCATGCTGCGTGAGGCGAAAACCCTTCTGGACGGTTTCGGTCTCGACCTGGATGTCGGAGCAGATCTGGACACCCTGGGTCTCGGCGTGCAGCAGATGGTTGCGCTGGCTCGTGCAGTCACCATCGACGCGAACGTGATCATCATGGACGAGCCCACCTCGTCATTGGAACGCCGCGAGGTCGAGACGCTCTTCGGCGTGGCCCGTCGCTTGCGCGACGAAGGCAAGGCCATCGTGTTCGTTTCCCACCGGCTCGACGAACTCTGGGAACTATGTGACCGCGTCACCGTGCTTCGCGACGGCAAGTTGGTCCACACCGGACCCATAGCCTCGCTGGGCCGGAGGGAACTCATCTCCCACATGCTGGGCCGTGAGATCGAGGAAGTGACCCGGTCCGGAGCCACCAGTTTCGGTGAGCCGGAACATGCGTCGGCGGACGGGGATGCCCGGGAGTCCGCCATCTTGGTGGCCACGGGACTGAACGTGCCGGGTGTACTGCACAACGTGGACCTGGCAGTACGGCCGGGAGAAGTCCTCGGCTTGGCCGGGCTGCTCGGTGCCGGGCGGAGCGAGACGGTCAAGGCCATCTACGGCGCCTTGAACACGAACGCCGGCGAGATCCGTGTGGACGGCAAGAAGACGCGCCGCAACTCCATTTCTGCCGCGATGGACTCCGGTATCGCCCTGTTGAGTGAGGACCGCAAGTCGGAGGGGATCATCCCCGAACTCAGCGTGGGCGAGAACATCATTCTTGCCGTCCCCAAACAGGTCTCCACGGCGGGCATCGTCTCTCGCAGCAAGGCGAGGAAGCTGGCGGACGAGTACATCGAACGCCTCCATATCAAGGTCTCGGGTCCAGAACAGTCGGTTGCGGAACTTTCCGGCGGTAACCAGCAGAAGGTTCTGATCGCCCGATGGCTTGCAACGCAACCGAAGGTCTTCCTCATGGACGAGCCAACGCGCGGCATCGACGTCGGAGCAAAGGCCGAGGTCCAGGAACTCATCGATGAACTCGCCGCCGCGGGATACGCCGTGGTGCTGATCTCCTCCGAGACTGAGGAACTCGTCGCCGGAGCCGACCGAGCGGTCGTGTTGCGTGACGGGCGGGTCGACGCGGAACTGTCCGGAGACCAACTGACCAACCAGAACCTGCTGGCGAAGCTCGTCGGCACCGGGACCATCCAGGAAGGGGACGCGGCATGAGCAGTGATACATCGAGCGCCGGCGTGGTGGGTGCCGGGGCCCCTACGCCCCAGCCCACGCCGTCGGGCGCCGACAGACCTCGCAAGGCGCCGTTGAACGGTGCGGGGGTCATGGCGTGGACCGCCAAGTACGGCGTCTACGTGGCGCTGGCCGTGCTGGTGATTCTCAACATCGCCATCACCAAGAACTTCCTGACCATCTCCAATCTGCGTCTGCAGCTGGTCCAAACAGTTCCGGTGCTGATCGTGGCACTCGGCATGGCGATGATCATCGGCACCAAGGGGATCGACCTGTCCGTGGGCTCCGTGATGGCCGTCGCTGCCGCGGTGGTGCCCCTCTACATCGGCTACGGCACCGTCCCCGCCGTGCTCATCGGTCTGTTGATGGGAGTCCTCGCAGGCCTCGTGGCCGGGTTCTTGGTCTCCGTCGTAGGACTTCAACCGATCGTCGCGACTCTGGCCGTGATGGTGGGTGGGCGGGGCCTCGCCAATGTCATCGGCGGGTCCATCAAGTCCATCAACGACCCCGGACTGCAGGAATTGGGTCGGGGGCAGCTGCTCGGCATCCCCTACACGGTGATCGTGGCCGTGGTGGTGGTGTTGATTGTGGCGGTGCTGATGCGCAGAACCACGTTCGGGCTCTACGTGGAGTCCATCGGTGGTAACAAACGTGCGGCGGAACTGGCGGGGGTACACATCAAGCGCGTCCTCATGACGGTGTACATCATCGGCGGAATACTGGCAGCGCTGGCCGGCATCATCGTGGCTGCACGCTCGCTGGCCTCCGACCCCAAAACCGTCGGCTTGTTGATGGAGCTCAACGCCATCGCCGCCGTCGTGATCGGCGGGACCTCCCTCAACGGCGGCAAGGTTCGGGTGCTCGGCACCGTAGCAGGCGCGTTGCTGATGCAGCTGATCGTCTCCACCCTCATCTCCCACGACGCCCCGAATTCCGTGGCGCAAATGGTCCAGGCCGTGGTCATCATCGCGGCCGTTTTCACCCAGGTAGGCAGGAGGACCTCATGACCTCGACCACGCTCCCCAGCCCGGGCTCCCGTCCTGAGATTGAGGCGGCACGGGCCCAGCGTCCAGGGCGGTCGGCGTTGATCTCCCGCTTCCTGCAGCGCAACGGTGCTCTGGTGGTGCTGCTCCTGCTCGTGGTCGTGATGATCTTCGCGTTCTCAGGCTTCGGGTCCGCAGGTAACCTCACGCAGATCGCCAAGCAGGCCTCCTTCTACGCGCCCTTGGCCTTGGGTCTGACCTTCGTGATCTTCACGGGCGGGATCGATCTTTCGGTCGGATCGGTGTTTGCGCTCGGCGGCGTGCTGGCAGCGTGGGCATCGCAGTGGGGCTTCCTGCCCGCATTGCTGGTGCCGTTGTTGGTCTGCGGGCTCATCGGATTGGTGCAGGGTGCGCTCGTGGCCGGCACCAAGATCCCGGCCTTCATCGTGACCCTGGGCGGGCTGCTCTTCGCCCGCGGACTCCTGTTGTTCATCACCGATGAGGGCAGTGTGACCCATCCGGTCACCTCTCACAGTGGTTTCAGATCGTTGGCGGGCAGCTCCTTCCTCGGATTGGGCACGTCCGTGTGGATCGTGCTGGTCCTCTTCGTCATCGGTGTGGTGATCTCGCGTCGCACGTCCTACGGCATGACGCTGCTGGCCATCGGCGGCCAGGAGGAAGCCGCGAGCCTGATGGGCCTGCCAGTACGTCGTTCACTGCTCATCGCCTACACGACCTCGGGGGCCTTGGCCGGATTCGCCGGCGCCATGACGGCCTCCTACACCGGCTCAGGAGTGACGACTCTGGGTGTGGGGCTGGAACTGACGGCGATCTCCGCGGTGGTGCTTGGCGGAACCATTCTCACCGGCGGGGCAGGAACCATCATGGGATCGTTGGTCGGCATCACGCTGCTGCAGGTGGTCGCCAATCTGATCAATCGCTTGGGCCTGACCAACTCCAACTGGCAGTCCGTGGTCAACGGCGTGCTGTTGGCGGTGGTGGCGGTGGCACAGATCTACCTCTCCAAGGTCCAGGCAAGGAATCAGGGCCACGGGGCCACCGCCGCGGAGGCGGCCACAGGAGAAGCGGACGCGGCCAAGGTGCTGGCCGATGCCGGTGTCGTGGACGGGGATTCGAGGCAAGGTGGGCGGCCATCGTCCTGACCTGATCACCGGCGGCCGCTAGCGGCCGCCGGTGAGCCCTGCCCGCGTCAGCAGAACCACCCGGACCCAGCTGCGAGCTTAAGGCCGCCGGCGCGCACCCTCGAATCATCACACTGTCACATAAAAGACTTCCCCGCAGGACCCTCAACAGTTCATCCGAAGGAAGGACATCCCCATGAAGGTGCAACGGAGCACCCGCCGATCCTGGCCCGTCGTGGCCGCTCTAGCCGTAGGACTCGCCGGCCTGCCGGTATCGACCGCGGCGTCCGCGCCGGCGGACGGCGCACCCGCAAAGCCAGCGGCCGCAAAGCCGGCGGCAGTCGCCTCAAGCACGGGAGGAAGCCACGCGGCGTCGGGCATTGTCTACGCCGAGCCGGAGAGCTCCGGCGGTGGAACCACGGCGCAGGGTCTGCAGGCCGACTACTTCACGGTGGATCCCGACCAGGACTTCGCCCTGGAGGAGCTGAAGACCACCGTGGTGGAACAGCAGATCAACTCCTTGAACATGGTTCCCACCTATCAGCAACGCGTGGGTCGCACCGAACAAGCGGGCGTGCGCTACACGGGCAAGATCGCTGCGCCGGCAGACGGCAAGTACACCTTCGTCGCCACAGGAGACAACGGCTTCCGCCTCTGGATCGATAACAAGCCCGTCCTGGACTGGTGGAAGGACGAATGGGACAAGCCGCAGACCTCCGACCCGGTCACCCTGAGTAAGGGTGAACATTCGATCAGATTCGAACAGTTCCAGAACGACGGAGGAGCCAACAACAAGCTTGAATGGTCCGGCCCCGGGATCGAACGCCAAGTGGTCCCGGCCCAGGCCTTCTCCCTGCCGGAGGACTATGAGGGCGTCGGCGCCACAGTCACGCTGGAGGGCAGCGGAGCCAAGCTGAACGCGGCCTTCGAAGGACCCTTGAGCGGGCAGGCGGGCAAGGGCAACGTCACCCTCACGGTGGACGGCAACGATTATCCGGTCTCTTCCGCCTATACCAGCGGCAAGACCCTGGTCGTCAAACCCAAGGAGCCCATCTATCAAGGCACCACCGTGCGCCTGGCCTACAACGGTCAGGGGTCGTTGAAGCTGCGACCAGCAGGCGGCTCGCGCGAAGCCGTACCGAGCTTCGATCTGCCGGTCACCAACGGCTCCACGCACCGTATGTCCACCCCATGGGCATCCAAGGTCAACAAGAGGAGCCCGTTGCCGGAATACCCGCGCCCACAACTGCAGCGCAAGGCCTGGCAGAACCTCAACGGTCAATGGCAACTGAGCACCCTCGACAGTGGCGAACCGGCACCGGTGGGAACCTCCGGTGAGGCCTACAACGAGAAGATCACCGTGCCATATCCCATCGAGTCGGACCTCTCCGGCATCGGGCGGCACGAGGACGACTTCGCCTACCGTCGGGAGTTCACCGTGCCGCGTTCGTGGAAGGTCGGAACGGGCCAACGCCTGAAGCTGAACTTCGGGGCTGTGGACTACAAGGCGATCGTCTACGTCAACGGGACCGAGGTCGCTTCGCACACCGGCGGCTACGACGAGTTCAGCGCCGACATCACGGACGCGGTGAACGGCGGCAAAAACGAGCTCGTGGTCCGGGTTGAGGACACCACGGGTAACCAGCCGCGCGGCAAACAAGAGGCCAATCCTTCCGGGATCTTCTACACCCCGAATTCCGGGATCTGGCAGACCGTCTGGATGGAGCCTGTCGCAGAGACCTCGGTGAGCCACTTGGGCCTGTCCACGTCCAAGGACCGCAAGCAGCTGCTCGTGGACCCTGAAGTGGAAGGTGCAGAGTCGGCCGAGGTCAAGGTCGTCGTCAAGGACCGCGGTCGCGTGGTGGGCCAGGGAAAGGGTCCTTCCGGTGAACAGCTGGCCATCGACATCAAGAACCCTCACCTGTGGACCCCGGACGACCCCCATCTCTACGACCTCACCGTGACCACGGGCAAGGACACCGTGAGCTCGTACGTCGGAATGCGGACCATCGAGACGGGTGCGGCCGGCCCCGACGGAAAGCAGAAGATCCTGCTCAACGGCAAACCCACCTTCCTGCTCTCCACCCTGGATCAGGGCTACTGGCCGGACGGTGTCTACACCGCGCCCACCGACAAGGCGCTGGCCTGGGACATCGAGCAGACCAAGGACTTCGGGTTCAACACCATCCGCAAACACATCAAGGTGGAACCTGCGCGCTGGTATTACCACGCAGACCGCGAGGGCATGCTGGTGTGGCAGGACATGCCGGCCAACAACGCCGGCAACGACACGGAAGCCGTGCGCAAGGTGTTCAAGGACCAGCTCTCCTCCATGGCCCACCAACTCTCATGGTCGACCTCGGTGATCGGCTGGGTGCCCATGAACGAGGGATGGGGTGAATGGGACCGACAGGCCACCGGGCAGTTGGCCGACGATCTACGCGATCAGGACCCGAGCCGCCTCGTCAACGCCCATTCGGGCGTGAACTGCTGCAACTCGAAGGGCGACTCCGGTCGAGGCGACATCATCGACTGGCACATGTACACGGGACCGGCACTACCCGATCCGGACAAGGATCGGGCAGCGATCGACGGAGAACACGGTGGTTTCTCCCTCTCCGTGGCGGGGCACACCTGGCCCGGTGGCTCCGTGAACCCCTATGGGGAGGTCGGAAGCTCCGAGGAACTCACCGCGGCGTACGTGCAGAACACTGCGGCGCTCGTCAGACCCGCAGGCGATCAACTCTCCGGCTCCATCTACACTCAGATCACCGATGTGGAGGGCGAGGTCAATGGCCTGTGGACCTACGACCGCAGGGTCCAGAAGATGGACAAGAAGCAGGTTCGTGCCGCCAATCTCGACGTGATTCGTGCAGGTACTTTGGAAGGCTCGGAGCATGACCCCGTGGGTGGCAAGACCGGGGTGGCCCAGTGGTCCCTGGACGAGGGCAAGGGCGTCAAGGCCAAGGACTCCACACATTTCCGCAACCAGCTCACGCTGTCCGAGACGGGAACTACGTGGGGAGAGGACCACAGCACAGGAGAGGGTCACTCCCTGCATCTGGACGGGACCGGCCAGGCGACCGCTGCCGTGAAGCAACTCGATACTCTCGGGGACTACACCGTGTCCGCATGGGTGAAGCTCGACAAATTGCCGGGTAAGGGTACCTACGCCACGTTCGCCGGCGCCGACGGTAAGGACGGAAAGAGCGCGTTCTTCCTCCAGTACGGCAATGATGCCGATGTCAACGGCTTCGCGTTCTCCTTCGCGGACGGACCGCGAGCGGTCTCGGACGTCACCGCGGAGACCGACCGCTGGTATCACCTCGTTGGCGTTCGCGACGCAGGGAACAACAGGATCAGGCTGTACGTGAACGGACACTTGGCAGACTCCGCCAAGGCCGTGAGCGCCTCGCCGAGCACCGGTCTGCTCACCCTGGGCCGGGCCCAATGGGAAGGCAAGGGCGTGGATCGGCTCACCGGCTCCCTCGACCAGGTCGGCGTGTGGGACAAGGCCCTCAGCGCAAAGGAGGTTGCCGCTCTGGGCTGATGGTGTCTGGGTTGATGACCTCCGCCCGGCCCCTACGCCGTCGAGGCAGGCCCGGATCCTCACAAGGATCCGGGCCTGCCTCATGTCAATGGCCGACGGCGCGGGTCGCCTGAGGCGCCCCACGCGTCACCCGTCGCTGGTCACCCGTCGTGCGTCACGCGTCACGCCGCGCACCGTCGTCCGCGGTGACGGGGAAGATCGAAGGGCGGGGGAAGCCTGCCCCCTCCACGGCTGCGGCGATGGCGTCGGAGATCCGACCGGCGTCCTCGGCTGGAACCAGCGCGATGGACGCGCCGCCGAAGCCACCGCCGGTGAGCCGAGCACCCAGGGCTCCTGCGTCCAGGGCGGCCTGAACCGCAGCGTCGATGGCAGGGGTGGAGCACTCGAAGTCATCACGTTGGGAGGCATGGGAGGCGGTGAGCAGTTCGCCGAGTCCCTGCATGTCGCCTGCGGCCATGCGCTCCACGGCCAGACGAACGCGGGCGGTGTCGGAGACAATGTGGCGCGTGCGACGGTACAAGGTATCGGGCAGGATCTCCTTGGCCCGCTCCAGGCCGGACATCGGCACCTCGCCCAGCTGCTGCACGCCGAGCAGTTCGGCAGCCTCCTCGCATTCGCGGCGACGATCCGCGTAACCGGCGGCGTGTGTGTGCCGCTGCAAGGAATCCACCACGAGCAGTTCCAGGCCCGCAGCCTCGAATCCGAGCGGCACCGGCTTCGGTGCCGGTGCGTTCTCCCCGAATTCCAGGTGTACCGCGTGGTCCGGATGTGCCAGGAGGATGGCCGACTGGTCCAATAGGCCGGTGGGCGAGCCCACCACCTCGTGTTCCACGCGCTGGGTGAGCGGGATCAGCTCGGTCGCCGTGAGACCGAGTCCATAGACGTCGCTCAGGGCCACGGCCGTGGCGCACTCCAGCGCGTGCGAACTCGAGACGCCGACGCCAACAGGGATGTCGCTGTCCACCAGGGCATCGAAGCCCGGCACGGAAGCGAGGTCCGCGACGCTGCCGAGGATGCGCAGCACGCCGAGCGGGTAGGCGCTCCAGCCTTCCAAGGTCTCACCGGAGGCATCCACTACGCGCTCCACCGTGGTCTCCACGACCTCGTCGGTGAACGTGGACGCCACGCGGATGAGCGCATCGTCACGCATCCGTAGGGACAAAGTGGTGCGGCGCTGGATGGCGAACGGGAGGGAGGCACCGCCGTTGTAATCGGTGTGCTCCCCGAGCAGGTTCACGCGGCCTGGTGCGGAGTACACGGCGCTCGGTTCCGCGCCGAAGCGCTCGGAGAATGCCAGGTGGGGTGTGGTTTGCACGAATAGGGTCCCGTCGGGTCGTCAGGGGAGTAGTGGCTCGGTGGGGTTCGTCGCGTCCGCCTTGGCCAGGGCGTCGCGCAGGCGGGCCGCGCCGTCCTCAGGCGAGACGTCCGCGATCCAGGCACCCATGCCGGATTCGGACCCGGCCAGGTACTTGAGTTTGTCGGCAGCGCGGCGGGGGCTGGTCAGCCGCCAGGTCAGCCTCACGGTGTCTCGTTCGGGTCCCACCGGGGCCTGAAGCCAGGAACCGATGTAGGGCAGCGGAGCATCGTAGATGGCGTCCAGTGCCCGGGTCAGGCGCAGCGTGATGGTGGCCAGTTCGTCGCGTTCCGCAGCCGTGGTGGCGGCCAGATCCGGGACATGACGGTGAGGAGCAAGGTGGATCTCGACGGGCCAGCGGGCCGCGAACGGGACGTAGGCGGTGAAGTATCGACCGGCCAGAACCACCCGGGTGCCGTTGCGCTCGGCGTCGACGAGATCCGCGAAGAGCGTCGGTCCGTACGACTCCACGGATTCGCAGATCCGACGCATCGTTGCAGGAACATAGGGATACGAATAGATCTGCCCGTGGGGGTGGTGCAGGGTCACGCCGATCTCCACGCCGCGGTTCTCGAACGGGAAGACCTGGCGGATTCCCGGCAGCGCAGAGAGCTCTTGGGTCCGATGCGCCCAGGCCTCCACGATGGTGCGGGCTCGCACCGTGGTCTGCGACGCGAAGGAACCCGTCGAGGACGGGTTGAAGCACACGACCTCACAGCGTCCCCCTGACGTGGATGCGGAGAACACCTCGGTGGGGCGGGCGCCCGTGCCGACCTCGGGGGTCGACGGGTCGGGAAGCGAAGGGCCGAAGGAGGGCGACTTGTTCTCGAACACCGCCACGTCGTACTGGTCCGGCACCTCGGAGGGGTTCTCCTCGGTCTGCGGTGCCAGCGGGTCGAGATGAGCCGGCGGGAGGAAGGCGCGATTCTGCCGGGTGGTCGCCACGGAGATCCATTCACCGGAGAGCTGGTCGAAGCGCAGCTGCGCGGTGTCGGGACGGGGCGGCAGCGGACGCCGGTCCGGGCTGGGGACGCGCTCGGGGGAGCCGGGATCGTCGAAGTAGATGAGTTCACGGCCGTCCGCCAACTGCGTCCGGGTGATACGAGTCACTCCGGTGGACTGGTCTTGCTGGGGCACTGGCCGCCTCCTGGTCGGGATGGTGCCCAGGCGGCACCAATGACTGAATCGAACATTAGGCGGTGTGAGGAATGTTCGCAAGTGTTCGTTTGTGCTCGACGACTGGTGCGGACTTGGTCGGCGACCCGCGGCTTTCGTCGGCGCCGCCGGCGCCGATCAACGCGCGGTGCGCGCCTTACCCGCCGAATCGGGGTCGCTCGCCGAACCGGGAGCGGGCCGTCGGGCGTTGCACTTGGGTCCAGAACTCGGCGCCCGCGGGGACCCGCCTAGAATGGTGAACCATGAGCTTCACTGCGTCCTTGCCCACCGTCTCCGACGAAACGCCCGTTCGCGTTCGTTTCTGCCCCTCACCGACCGGAACCCCCCACGTGGGTATGGTCCGTACGGCCCTGTTCAACTGGGCCTACGCGCGTCATACCGGAGGCAAGCTGGTCTTCAGGATCGAGGACACGGACGCTGCCAGGGATTCCGAGGAGTCCTTCAACCAGGTGATCGATGCCTTGGAATGGCTTGGCATGGACTGGGACGAGGGCATTCGCGTGGGCGGCCCCGACGCTCCGTACCGGCAGTCGGAACGCGGTGAGATCTACGCCGACGTCATCGCCAAGCTGGTGCAGGGCGGCCACGTCTACGAGGACTTCTCCACCCCGGCCGAGGTCGAGGCCCGCCACCGCGCCAAGGGGGAAGACCCCAAGCTCGGCTACGACAACTTCGACCGCGACCTGACCCAGGAGCAGAAGGACGCTTACCGCGCGGAGGGACGCCTGCCCGTGCTGCGCCTGCGGATGCCCGACCAGGACATCACGTTCACCGACCTGGTCCGCGGCGAGATCACCTTCCCTGCCGGATCCGTCCCCGACTATGTGGTGGTCCGCGCCAACGGCAAGCCGCTCTACACCCTGGTGAACCCGGTGGACGATGCCCTGATGGGGATCACTCACGTGCTGCGCGGAGAGGACTTGCTGTCCTCAACCCCTCGCCAGGTTGCCCTGTACAAGGCACTCATCGAGATCGGCGTGGCCAAGTACCTGCCGCTCTTCGGCCACCTTCCCTATGTGATGGGTGAAGGCAACAAGAAGCTCTCCAAGCGCGATCCCGAATCCAGCCTGTTCAACCTGCGCGACATGGGCTTCATCAAGGAGGGCCTGGACAACTACCTGGGCCTGCTCGGCTGGTCGCTGTCCGCCGACGAGGACATCTTCGACCTGAAGACGTTCGTGGAGCACTTCGATGTCAAGGACGTGCTGGGCAATCCGGCCAAGTTCGACCTGAAGAAGGCCACGGCCATCAACGGCACGCACATCCGTCAGCTGGAGGCGGCAGACTTCCGTGATCGCTTGCTGCCCTATCTGAGGGCGGCCGGCCTGGTGGGGGAGCAGTTGACCGAGCGTCAGCAGGAGATCCTCACCGCAGCGGCGCCCCTGGTGCAGGAGCGCATGCAGTTGCTGGGTGAAGCCCCCGACCTGCTGACCTTCCTCTTCACTGCGGACGAGGATCTGGTGGTGGCGGAGGACGCCCTGAAGAAGATGCCTCAGAACTTGGGTGAGGTGGTGGACGCCGCCATCGCGGCAATCGAGGGTGTCGAGGACTTCACCGCAGCCAATATCGAGGCAGCCCTGCGTGAGGCGCTGATCGACGGGCTGGAACTCAAACCACGCTTGGCCTTCGGCCCCGTTCGCTCCGCAGTGTCCGGGCGTCGGATTTCCCCGCCGCTGTTCGAATCGCTGGAGATCCTCGGCAAGGACTCCACGCTGGCTCGCCTGCGTGCTTTCCGTGCACAGCATGTCTGAGTCGTTGGACCAGGCCTTGCCGACGGCGCTGCCCGGCGCGCACTCGTCATCACCCGCTGCTGCGGGCGGCGACGGTGTCGTGGGCGGCGCCGTCGGCGTTCTGTTCGACGTCGATGACACGCTCGTTGACCTGCGCACGGCCATGCGCCGAGCCCTGATGGTCGCGGCTGACGCGGATCTGAAGGGACTGGACGCCTCGGAACGGGAGCGTTTCGCCGAGGCCTTCTCCCGCGACCTCGAGGGGTACTACGACCGGTATGTGGCTGGGGAGTTGGGGTTTGCCGAACAGCGGCATCTTCGCCTGGTGGCCGCGTTGAACCGGTGGGATCGCACCACACTGAGCCGACCGGACGAGTTCTCCGACGTCTTCGAAGCCGAGGTGGTGGCAGGCTGGCGCGCCTTTGACGACGTGGATCCGGTGCTGGACCAGCTGGATCTTTGGAACATCCCCTACGGGGCGGTCACCAATAATCTGGAGGCTTATCAGCGCAACAAGCTGGAACGCTCAGGGTTGGCCCGCGTCGCCGTGGTGGTCGGTTCCGACACCACGGGTGCGCCGAAACCTGATGCGCGCTCGTATCTGGCCGGCGTCTCCGCCTTGGGCACGCGAGCGGAAAAGACGTTGATGGTGGGGGACAATCCTGGGCACGATGTGGCTGGAGCACTGGCTGCAGGATTACCCGCGCTGTTGGTGGATCGATTCGGTCGTTACCCGGACCAGGAATCGGTGACCGGACTCACATCGGTGCTGGACTGGGCCTCGAGCTTTCTGGGGGCCGCCCAGGGGCGGTGACCGCCCGCTCGGATCCGCGTGATTCCGCGGATCCGGGCGGGTCTTCCCGGAAGGCTCTGCGGCACGGCTCCAGAGGTACTGGCAGTTTTGCATCTGCCCTGAACCTGGGGTAGACTTATTTCTCGTCCGGTGCGGATTCGAAAGGAATTCAAGCCGAACAAAATACATATTGGGATATGGTGTAATTGGCAACACAGCGGTTTCTGGTACCGTCGTTCTAGGTTCGAGTCCTGGTATCCCAGCTGGTTTCTCTCGAGAGACCGACTTGATGTCGAAAGACATTGCGCGTCCGGCCCCATCGTATAGCGGCCTAGTACACCGCCCTCTCACGGCGGTAACACCGGTGCAAATCCGGTTGGGGTCACGGTCGCGGAAGAATCACTTCCCTTTGAGGATGATTGTTTCGTGACAACGCGGCCCCATCGTATAGCGGCCTAGTACACCGCCCTCTCACGGCGGTAACACCGGTTCAAATCCGGTTGGGGTCACGAGAAAAGTTGAAGGTCCGGTTCCTGGAAACAGGTTCCGGGCCTTCTGCTTTTTCAGGACATACCGAATGGCCGGCCTACCAGGACACGGCAGAATGAGGATCGTGAACCTTCCCCAGACCGTCTCCGACGTGGATGAGTCCTCCATCATCTCGCTCCTCAACCGGCACTACCCGCAGCCAACGGCGGGGGCAGTGAAGTGCGGCATCGGGGACGACGCCGCGATTCTGGGGCCGGGGGAGGGCAAACAGTTGGTGACCGTGGACACCTTGGTCCACGGCCGAGATTTCCTGGACAGCTGGCCGTGCGGTTATCGCACCACAGGCGCCGACGTCGGCTGGAAATCCGCGGCTCAGAATCTCTCCGATATCAATGCCATGGGAGGTGTTCCCCTGGCCGGTTTCGTGACGCTGTCTCTTCCGCCCCAGACCCCGCTGGCCTGGGTCGAGGCTTACGCCGAGGGCGTCGCAGCCGCGGCTCACCAACTCGGTGCCACGACCTTTGGGGTCGCAGGGGGAGACCTCTCATCCTCCGCCGAGCTTCAGGTCGGGATGACGGTGATCGGGCAGGCCTCGCACCCCGTCCTTCGTGGTGGCGCCCGCCCCGGTGACCGTGTGCTGCTGGCGGGCAGCACGCCCGGCATGGCTCACGTCGGCCTGTCACTGCTGCTCAGCACGGACCAGGCCGACGTCGCGGAGGGCTGGGACGCCGCCGCTACCGCTGTGGCGGCGGCGCAGCTGCGCCCGCGTCCCCCGCTGGGGACGGGGGCAGCGGCCGCTGAGCGTTTGACGTCGCTCATGGATGTGTCCGACGGGCTGATGAGGGATGCTGCCCGCCTCGCAGCGTCGTCGTCCGTGGTTCTTCGCCTGGATCGCGACGCCCTTGAACGGGAGGCTACCGACCTCGCCGCTTGGGGCGGCAGGCACGTACGCGATGCCTTGCGTGCCGTGCTTTATGGGGGAGAGGACTTCGGCCTCCTCGGTACGTCGCCCTCGGAGCTGCCGGTACCCGAGGGGTTCCGGCAGATCGGTGTGGTTGTTCCTGCGGACGCGAAGGAAGGACTGAACCCAGCAGAAGCTGGACCGGCGGGCAGTGGCGTGTGGCTTGGGGACCAGCCGCTCAGCGGCGCCGCGGGCTTCGACCACTTTGCCCCCAGTCGGAGCGACTGATGGTCCCGGACGCCGGCACTCAGCCCAGACTTTCCGTCACGACCTCCAGCTTTCTCCAGGGGGCGGTGACGGAAAGCCTAGGGCGGTGCGAGGTGGGGCGGCAGAATAGGGGGTACTGACGGAAAAGCTCGGGGGTTCGGCATGGGAGAATGAGGCGTGAATTCTCGCTCTTCTCGGCTCCTGTCAACCCTTGGTGTCATGATCTCAGCCGGACTGGCGCTGGCCTCCTGCGGCTCAGTGTCCGCGGATGAGGGGCAGGCCACACCGTCTACGCCGGCAGCGGCGACGCCCGGACAGGGGACGCTGATCATTGCCCATCGCGGCGGGAGCGAGGAAGGGGCGGAAGGATCCGTGGATGCGCTTGCCGAGGCGGCACGGGACGGTTTCCCCGCTGAATTCGATTTGCGGGCCTTGGCAGACGGGGAATGGGCGGTTGCCCACGATGCCGAGGTGGAACGCATCCTGGAATCGGGTGAGGGACCGGTCTCCGAATTGACCAGTGAGCAGTGGCTGAAATCCTGCATTCGTCAGGAAGGCGATGCGCAGGACTCTGAGGGGTGTGAATCGTCCCGGGTTTGATTGAGGGGAAGCCTGACATCCTGGAAGGATCCCCTCATGGCAGCACCACGGAAGTACCCAGCAGAGCTTCGGGAGCGAGCGACCCGACTGGCGGTCGAAGCCCGCCGCGACCCTGATACGA
>NZ_JALAGT010000065.1 GCF_022712295.1 Galactobacter sp. | reverse complement strand
TCCCCTGAGGTGGTGTGTCCCCCTGAGCGGATCCCCCGATTCGCTTCCATGCACTAACTCTACTAGCACAGAACAACCAGAGCCAGTGCTTTTCTTAACTGCCAGGTGATTCCCAGATACCCGGGATCTAGGGAGTGACTAATCCACAAACTGTGGACGACACGCCCACAAAACTGCCTATCAACAATCCTGGATTCCAGAAAGCCGGTTAAGCGTCGCATGGGAATTGGGTTGACCCCAGGTGAGCGACCGAGGTGGTCGGTCGAGCCTGACGGGAGGATCGCCCAGGCGGGATGGAGCGGACGACGGATCCACTGGCAGGGACTCACGTGGCCGGGCGGAAGGTGTGTAGCCTGCAGCGGCGGGATGGTTGGGTGGTGGCAGCGCCTAATGAAGAGTGGTGGGTCGTCAAAGGAGGTCCCGCGGCGACGTCAAGGCCGGGCGGGGCGATCGGTTTCTCGGCGAGCGCGACTGGGCAGCACGGGTATCTGGGACCAGGGGCGCCCGGATCGGTGGGCAGCACGGGCCGATAGGCGCCTGAGTCGCAACCCAGAGACGGACGACTGACCGGGAGACGAGAACAGCCCCTACAGCGTGGCATGACGCCGAACGGCAGTAGTCTGCGAATATGAGTGAGGACAGCACCGACCCTACGGAATCCACACCGTGGTGGCTTGAGAGCGAGGAGCTGACTCCCGCCTGGCGACAGATCATGACCGAGGTCGAGGAGGCATTCGCCGAAACAGGTGCAGGCACCCCGCACTGGGAGAGCCCCCGCGAGGAAGTCATACCGGAGGCCTGGTACGAACGCGTCACGCGACCGGAACGCTACGAGATCCTCTGGGCCCGTGCGGCGGCATGGGAGCAGGTCATCATGGAACATGAGTGGGCGCAACGGGCTGAGCAGAATGTCGATGAGCTGGTCTGGGCGGAGGAGAAGCCGTTCGCCAAACGTCCGGTAGTCATCTTGGAGCCGCTACAGCCCGGAGGAGGCGTTCTAGCTCTGGCACGCACGGGCACCTCGACCGGCGACGTGACGCCTGGGGTCTTCGTCGCGACCGGTCACCCTCTGATGGCGCCATTGGGGATAGTCCCCGATTGCGGCTGCGACGCCTGTGACGGCGGATCGGCCGAGCTCATCGAGGACCTGGATCAGAGCATCATTCCGATCCTGGACGGCTCCCTCGTGGCAGACCTCAAGACCGAACGACGCAAGAGTGTCACGAGCTACCGCACCCCGTTCACGGCGGGATCATCCACGACCTTTGGCCACTTCAGGCGGAATGAGCGGCTCACCTCCTCCACCAGCCCTGGGCCATGGTTCCCCGACTGGACCCCGATGCAGATCATGGATCCCGTTTGAGTAGTTCCGACGGGCGCCCGAGACCCGCTCGGCGCCAAGCAACGGGTGATAGCCAACCTGCGCCCATCGTCAGCAACTGATTGGACGCTGATCAGGTCAGCGTCTTGGGCGGCTTCACCGCATCGGACCACAGATGCACCCATTCCGGGACCTCACGGCCTTCCGGCGCGGGGCCGGCCACAGCCAGTAGCTCCTCAGCGGAAACCCCACCCCCGGAACGCTTCAGGAAGCGGGCCTTCACGATGGCCTGGGCATGGACCTCGTCGCCGATGCAGAAGGACTGCTCCATGAAAACCCAGCGGTCCTCGATCCCGAGCAGCTTGGTGACGACGTCGAAGCGCTCGCCAGGGTGCAGGGACTTGCGATAGCTGATGGTCTGCGCGGCGACCACCGGATACCAGCCAAGATCCTTGCACCTGCCCCACAATCCGGAGGTCAACATCAGGTCCATGCGCCCAAGGTCCAAGATGGTCAGGTAACGGCCATTGTTCATGTGCCCCAACTGATCCAGGTCCAACGGCGCAACCCTGAACGGAGTGCGGAAAATGGACCACGCGGTTGGCCTGCCGCCCGGGAAGCTCGCCGGACCGCGGCGGCGTGTGCGTAGCGCCCGGAGGCGAAGGATCAACAGGCGGAAATAGAGGTTCACGGTTGGCTTGCTCCTATCAGCTGGCCGCGATGCACCGATGGCGCAAAGCCGCCCGGTCTTGAGCCGGTATGGGGATGGCACTCGAACTGCGCCCGGACGCGGCAGCCGGTGGTCACTGGCGAATGCATCTCAAGTTACCGCACAGTAGTATCGCGGAGTCAACAGACGACGCATTCCCAGCCAGGTTGTCCTGCAAAGCATCGGGCAGCAACGCACCGCGATCTGGTCCCGATCCGGCCTACTCGGAATCCCGTCTACTCGCGATTCCGTTTACTCGCGATCCGGGAAATACTTGAACCCCACATGGGAGGCCACGAACCCGAGGCGTTCGTAGAACCGGTGCGCATCCGAGCGCTGGACGTCCGAGGTCAGCTGCACCAGCCCGGCCCCAGTGGCCAAGGCGGCCGGACCCTTCGCCCATTCCATGACGGCACCACCGATCCCGTTCCCTCGTTCCGTGGCCGCGATCCGCACCGCCTCGACCAAGAGCCGCAGTGCACCCCGCCGCGCCAGCCCAGGGATCGCGGTCAATTGGAGCATCCCGATCACGTCGGAGCCGGGCTCTTCTTCGGCCCCGCCCGTCGGCCTGCGTTCCACCACCACGACAACATTGGAGGGGTCACGGGTCACCGCACGTAGTCCGGCCGCGTAGGCCGCGACATCAGCGTCGGAGGCGACGTCGCCACGCGAACGCGATACGGAGTCGTCGGCCAGAAGCTCCATGAGGGCGTCGAGATCCGATTCCACGGCCGCACGCAACTCGACGAGACCAGTAGGGGTTTCGACGACGGTGGGCAGCGGCAAGGAATCGATCACGAACCCCAGTATGGCAACCGAGCCCTGGTGGAAGCCCGTATCGATGGCCGGACGCCCACACCGACGGCGGAGGCCGCCGGCGAGCTCCACCGACCTGCGCCCACCAGCGTGCACGTCCACCCACCAGCGTGCGGGACAATGGAGCTCATGTCCCTGCGTTCCCCCCTGCCCGTCCGCAACGGGGTCAACGCCACCCGCCTGCACCTGCCGCTGACCGGGCCGTGGCCCACCATTCAGGACTACGTTCTGGCACGATTCGGGCACATCGACGCCGACGGCCTCAAGCGCAGATTCGCCACCGGCGAGGTCCAGGGAGTGGGAGGCACCATCATCGACGCCACCGCACCCTTAGGATCCCACGAGTTCCTCTGGTACTACCGCGACCTCCCGAAGGAGGAGCCGGTCCCCTTCCACGAGCAGATCCTGCATCTGGACCGCGACCTGCTGGTGGTGGACAAGCCCCACTTCCTCCCCACCACCCCGGGCGGCCGCTACGTGCAGGAATCCGCCCTGGTCCGTCTCCGGAATCGCCTGGGACTGCCGGAGATCATCCCCATGCACCGCCTGGACCGTGCCACCGCCGGAATACTCCTCTTCTCCGTGCGTCCGGAG
>NZ_JALAGT010000064.1 GCF_022712295.1 Galactobacter sp. | reverse complement strand
CTCCCGTAGCGACCGCCCCCGCGACGACGCTCGACGAGGCCCGGAAGTTCTCCCGGGTCACCGAGGACGGTCATGTCTTCCTTCTGGCCGACGGCGCGGAGGTGCCCGTTGGCCAGTTCCCGGACAAGTCCGCAGACGAGGCACTGGCCTTCTACGCTCGTAAGTACGACGAGCTCGTGGCCCAGGTGGCGCTGCTTGAACAGCGCATCGCCACCGGCGGCGACAAGTCGGCCGACGCGATGACCAAGACCCTGGATGGCCTGGACGAGCAGCTCAAGGAACGCAAGTTCGTTGGCGATGTCGCAGCCCTCGAGTCTCGTGTCGAGGACTTGCGTGTTGCCCTTGAGAACCTGCGCGCCACCCAGCGGGTGGTGGCGGAGAAGCAGCGTCAGGAGTCCCTGGAGATCCGTGAGGCCATCGTGGCCGAGGCCGAGACCATCGCTGCGACCGATCCCGAGCGCATGCAGTGGAAGACCTCCTCCGCCCGCATGGCAGAACTCTTCGACGCATGGAAGACCGAGCAGCGTTCCGGCCACCGTGTTGGCCGTTCCACCGAAGACGCGCTGTGGAAGCGATTCCGCTCCGCTCGCTCCACCTTCGACAAGCACCGCAAGGCGTTCTTCTCCCGCCTGGACAGCGACAACGCTGAGGCCAAGCGTCAGAAGGAGGCCCTCATCAAGCGGGCCGAGGAACTGCAGAACAGTACGGACTGGGGCAACACCGCCCGCGAGTACCGCCGCCTGATGGATGAGTGGAAGGCCGCCAAGCGCGCCTCCCGCCGTGACGACGATGCGCTGTGGGCTCGCTTCCGCGCTGCCCAGGATGTCTTCTTCGACGCTCGTAAGGCAGACAACGACCGCATCGACGCAGCGTTCGGCGAGAACCTGAAGGTCAAGGAGGCCCTGCTGGAGGAGGCCCGCGCGCTGACCCCGGTGAAGGATCTCGCGGCGGCGCAGAAGGCCCTGAACTCCATCCGTGACCGCTGGGAGGAAGCGGGCAAGGTTCCGCGCGGCGACATGAACCGCATGGAGTCCGGCCTGCGTCAGGTCGAGGACGCCGTCAAGGCGGCCGAGGACGACGCCTGGCGCCGTTCCAACCCGGAGACCAAGGCCCGCTCCAACTCCATGCTTGCCCAGTTGGAGGACGCCATCGCCGGCCTGGAGAAGGACCTCGCCGACGCACAGGCGTCCGGCAATGCCAACAAGATCGCCAAGGCTCAGGAAGCCCTTGATGCTCGCAAGGCATGGCTGGACACCGTTCGTCGTTCGGCGTCAGACCTGAACTGAGAACCGCGGCCGGAGGCCGCGACCGGTGCACGACGAAAGGGTGCCCACCGCGATGCGGTGGGCACCCTTTCGTCGTGCCTTCGGTACTGGGGCGACGGTCAGGCCTTCCGCTGACCGGCCACCGTGCGATAGACGTCGTAGACACCGTCCACCTTCCGCACCGCGGAGAGAACGTGGCCGAGGAACCGCGGGTCCCCCATCTCGAACGAGAAACGGGACAGCGCCGTGCGCTCGCGCGTCGTGGAGACCGACGCGGAGAGGATGTTCACGTGGTTCTCGGACAACACGCGGGTGACGTCCGAGAGCAGAGCGGCGCGGTCGAGTGCCTCGACCTGGATCTCCACGGTGAACACGGACTTGGTGGTGGGCGCCCACTCGACGTCCACGCGACGCTCCGCCTCGGTGCCGGTCAAATTGGTGATGTTGGGGCAATCGGCACGGTGAACGGTCACACCGGAGCCGCGCGTGACGTAGCCGGTGATGGGGTCCGGCGGAACCGGTGTGCAGCACCGCGCCAACTTGGCCATCACGTCGGTGGCACCCTGCACCATCACTCCGGAATCGGACACCCGGCCGGTGGCGCGGCTGGGGCGGGTGAGAATCTCCTCCTCGACGTCGTCATCGTCGGAGTGGGGCGTACCGATCAGGGTCTCGAGGTGTTCCAGGACGTTCTGCGAGGAGACGTGACCGTCCCCGACCGCCGCATACAGCCCGGCGACGTCGGCGAGGTGGAGATCCTGAGCCACGGCGGTGAGGGTCTCATGCGTCATGAGCTTCTGCAGCGGGAGGCCGTTCTTGCGCAGCGCCTTGGTGAGCTGCTCCTTGCCCTTCTCGATGGCCTCCTCACGGCGTTCCTTGGAGAACCACTGGCGGATCTTGTTCCGCGCCCGCGGCGACTTGACGAAGGTCAGCCAGTCCTGGCTGGGACCTGCACCCTCGGCCTTGGAGGTGAAGACCTCCACCTGATCGCCGTTGTGCAACTCCGAGTTCAGCGGGACGAGTTTGCCGTTGACGCGGGCGCCGATGGTGCGGTGCCCCACCTCGGTGTGCACGGAATACGCGAAGTCGATCGGGGTGGCGCCCACGGGAAGGGCCATGACCTCGCCCTTGGGTGTGAACACGAAGACCTCGGCGGAGCCGATCTCGTATCTCAGTGAGTCCAGGAACTCATCCGGGTCACGCGTCTCCTTCTGCCAGTCCACCAAAGAGCGCAGCCATCCCATGTCCTGCTGACCCTTGGGGGTCTTGCCGCCGGCCTTGTACTGCCAATGGGCGGCCACCCCGAACTCGGCCGTGCGGTGCATCTCGTGGGTACGGATCTGCACCTCCACGGGACGGCCGTCCGGACCGATCACCGAGGTATGAAGCGACTGGTACAGGTTGAACTTGGGCATCGCGATGTAGTCCTTGAACCGTCCCGGCAACGGGGACCATTCGGCGTGGACCACACCGAGAGCGGCGTAGCAGTCCTTGACGGTGTCCACGAGCACGCGCACACCCATCAGGTCGTGGATCTCGTCGAACTCCTTACCGCGCACCACCATCTTCTGATAGATGGAGTAGTAGTGCTTGGGGCGGCCGGTGATGGTCGCCTTGATCCCCGCCTTGGCGAGATCGGAGCCGATCACCTCACGAACGCTGGAGAGGTAGCGTTCACGCTCCGGGGTCCGCTCCCCCACCATGCGCACGATCTCCTCGTACACCTTGGGGTGCAGCACCGCGAAGGAAAGATCCTCCAGCTCCCACTTGACGGTGTTCATGCCAAGCCGATGGGCCAAGGGAGCGTAGATCTCCAGGGTCTCGCGCGCCTTGCGGGACGCGGAGGCGGGATTCACGTATCGCCACGTCCGGGCGTTGTGGGTGCGGTCGGCCAGCTTGATGACCAGCACCCGGATGTCGTGGGACATCGCGATGATCATCTTCCGGACCGTCTCGGCCTGCGCGGCGGCACCGTATTGGACCTTGTCCAGCTTGGTGACACCGTCCACCAGCATCGCGATCTCTTCGCCGAAGTCCTTGGTCAACTCCTCCAGCGAGTAGTCGGTGTCCTCCACCGTGTCGTGGAGCAGGGCCGCCGCCAGCGTGGAACCGGTCATGCCCATCTCCGCCAGGATGGTGGCCACAGCAACCGGGTGAGTGATGTAGGGATCGCCGGACTTGCGCTTGACTCCGTCGTGCAGCCGCTCGGCCGTGCGATAGGCGTTCGTGATCAGGGCCAGGTCCTCATGGGGATTGTTGGCCTTGACCGTACGCAGCAACGGCTCCAGGATCGGCGGCGCGGAGGACGCAGCGGATCGCCCGGACATGCGGACCAGACGGGACAGCCGCCCGGCCGAGCGCGATCCGGAGGGAGAAGACGAAGAAGCCAAAAGGGAAACCCTTTCGTTCAAACAGTGGGTGCGTGATGATCCATCCTAGTTCAGCGCAAGCGGTGCACATGACTTCCCGCGCCGAGAGCGAAAACGGCGGGGCCGCAGCATCATCGACCGAAGATGCTGCGGCCCCGCCAATCGGTGCCCCGGGGTGAACCCGTCAGGAATCAGTCCTGCGGACGAGCGGCAAGGATGGCCTCGTCGTGTTCCTTGACCGCTTCCTCAGTCACACGGAACTGCGCGTAGAGCGGAGCCTGGATGAAGAGGGTGGACAGAGCCGAGACGATGATGCCGACGAAGATCGCCAGCGACAGGTCCGCCAAGGTTCCCGCTCCCAGGAGGAAGGCGCCGATGAAGAGGATGGACCCCACCGGCAGGATCGCCACCACCGAGGTGTTGATGGACCGGACGAGTGTCTGGTTGACCGCCCTGTTCACCTGTTCCCCGAATGTCAGCACCCTCTGCTCCGAGGTGTCATGCGTGTTCTCCCTGACCTTGTCGAAGACCACCACGGTGTCGTAGAGCGAGTATGACAGAATCGTCAGGAAGCCGATGATGGCACTCGGAGTGACCTCGAAATTCGAGACCGAGTAGATGCCAGCCGTCACCACGACCACGAACAGCAGGCCGATGATCGCGGCCATCGACATCTTCCACGTTCGGAAGTACAGGGCCATCAGCAAGGCAACCAGCACGATGAACACCACGAGACCGACGCCCGCCTGCTTGGAGACGTCGGCGCCCCAGGTGGGGCCGATCGATGACATGGACACGTTCTTCACGTCCGTGTCGTAGGCCTTGGCCAGGGCCTGACGTACCTCGGTTCCCTGGTCCGCGTTCTTGAGGGTGTTGGTGTGAACCCGCATCGTGGTCGAGTTCTGCTTGGTGATCTTGGGTTCGGCGTCGGGGGCAATGGACTCGACGGCGTCCACGCCCTTGTCGATGCTCTCGGTCTGCACCTGAGACACCTGGAACTCGTTGCCTCCCCGGAACTCGATCCCGAGGTTGAAGCCGCCCTTGGCCACTGGAACCAGGACGGAAGCGACCACAAGAATCGCGGCGATCAGGAACCACCATTTGCGCTTACCGACGAAGTCGTAGGAGCGCTTACCCGTGTAGAGGTCGTTACCCCATTCGGCGAGCTTTGCCATTTCAGGCCTCCTCGTTCTTGTCGGTGTCCGTGGACTTCTTGGCGCCGGCGTTGCCACGCCTGGCCAGTTCCTCCGTACGCTTGCGCTCGGCGATGGTCATGCGCCGTTCGGCTTCCTTGGCGGCGCCTCGCGCCTTGGTCTTGGCCTTGGTGGCAGTGCCCGACGACGCGGGCGACGTTGCCGAGTTCGCGGACTCGTCCGAGTCCGCCGCCTTCGGCGTCCGGATCCGACCGGCTCCCAGGTACAGCGGTTGTGCACCGAGCAGCGTGGGATCCAGGCCCGAGGCCCGATGGCCTTCACCGAAGAACTTCGTCTTGGCCAGCAACACCAGAGTGGGGTGCGTGAACAGGAAGACCACGATGAGGTCGGCGACGGCGGTGAGACCCAGGGTGAAGGCGAAGCCCTTCACGTTGCCCACGGCCACGAAGTAGAGCACCACGGCGGCCAACAGGTTCACGGCCTTGGAGGCCATGATGGTGCGGCGTGCACGCTGCCAACCGTTGGCCACGGCCACGGTGAGCTTGCGTCCGTCTCGCAACTCATCCCTGATGCGTTCGAAGTAGACGATGAACGAGTCCGCTGTCAGACCGATCGACACGATGATGCCGGCCACGCCTGCCAGGGACAATCGGTAGTTGGCGCTCCAGCCGAGCAGCGCAATGGCCAGGTAGGTCAGCACACCGGCAATGACCAGTGACGCGATGGTCACGAAGCCCAGGAGCCGGTACTGGAAGAACGAGTACCCCGCCACGAGCACCAGGCCGATCAGGCCGGCGATGAGGCCGAGCTTCAACTGCGCGGTACCCAGCGTTGCCGAGACCTGCGTCTCCGACTGGAGTTCGAAGCTCATCGGCAGCGCGCCGTACTTCAACTGTTCTGCGAGAGCCTTCGAGGACTCCTGAGTGAAGCTGCCGGTGATCTGGGCCTTGCCGTCGGTGATGACCGCGTTGGAGTTCGGAGCTGAGATCACGGCCCCGTCCAGCACGATGGCGAACTGCTTGCGCGGATCCCCCTCGGAGTACGGCGTCAGCTTCTGGGTGACGGCCTTGAACTTCTTCTGGCCCTCCTTGTTGAACTCGAGGTTCACGGCCCACTGGCCGGTGTTGTAGCCCTGAGAGTTGGTGGCCTGGCCGGAGTTGGCGGTCTTGATGTCCTTACCCGGAACCTCGACCGGACCCATGATGTAGCGCGTACCCGTATCGGCTTCGCAGCCGATGGCGGCCTCATCGTCCTCGAATTGCGTGCGGGGCGTCTTCTTGGCCTCCGCTGCGCAGTCCCACGCCTCGAACTGCTTCTGCAGGTCTGCTGTGATCCAGTTGGGATCGTAGGCATTCTTGGGCTTCGCAGACGGATCCGGAAGGTCCTTTTCGGCAGTGCGTTCATCCTTCGCGACCGGTTCCAGGCTCTGGACGGCCGTCAACACGGGGCGGAACTGCATCTGCGCCGAGGAGGTGATCAGGTTGCGGGTCCTGTCACTGGGAACGCCCGGCATCGAGATGACGATGTTGCGGCCGTTCTGCGTGGAGACCTCGGATTCGGAAACACCTGCGCCTCCGACACGCTCGCGGATGATGCTCACGGCCTGATTGAGTTCGTCCTGCGGGATGGCCTTGTTGGACCCGTCGGTGAGCTGCGGTGTGAGGATCATTTCTGTGCCGCCCTCGAGGTCGAGGGCGAGCTTGGGGGCGAATCCGGTCTTGCCCAGAGCCACGCCGAGCACGAGTACGGCGAAGAGCACGACGTTGATGATGCCCAGCCACAGCAGCGACGAACGCGCGTGACGTACGGGGGCGGTTGATGCCATGAGGATCCTAGTTCTTGATTGAAAGCCGATTCAGGCGAACAGACGGGCACCGACCGCGACGTGGTCACGATCGGTGCCCGGAGCCTTCAGGTCAGGCGCGCGGCGCCTCGCCGTCGTCCTGGTTGCCGTCGTTCTCGGTCGGCTTAGTGGTCTCCGCCAGGGAAGCTGCCTCGGCCGGCTGATCATCCACGAAGGTGGAGATCGCCTGAGCGTGGAACACCATGGTCTGACCGGGAGCGGTCTCCAAGGTCACCTTGTTCTCGTCCAGGTCAACGTACTTGACCGTGCCGAAGATGCCTGCAGTGGTCATCACCTTGGCGCCCGGCAGCAGTTTGGTCTTCTTCTCCTCCTGCTGCGCCTGGGCCTTCTTGCGGTTGCGGAACATCATGAAGATCATGAGCACCACCAACAGCAAGAGGACGATCATCATGGGGTTGAAGCCGCCGGCGGCTTCCTTATCAGCAGCGAGCAGAGTGCTGTAGGTCACGTTGTATCCCGTACCTGTCGTCGTGTCGATTACTTCGTCCGTGCAACCTTGATTCAAACCTTGCTTCAAACCTTGATTCGAGGAACACGGCACACCAAGGATCAACTATACCTACTGAGGTGAACCTCATGCGTGATCAGGGTGCTGATAATGCCCTGGGAACCGCATGCCCTTCGAACTGCTCAGCGCCGCGCACGGTCAGAGCAGGGTCCCCTGCTCCCGCGGCGGGGTCAGCCCCAGGTGTTCCCAGGCGGCCGGGGTGGCGATGCGGCCGCGAGGAGTTCTACCGAGCAAGCCCTCACGAACCAGGAAGGGCTCGGCGACTTCCTCCACGGTCTCTGTCTCCTCGCCCACGGCGATGGCGAGCGTTGACAATCCCACCGGCCCTCCGCCGAACTTGGTGCACAGCGCCTCCAGCACACCACGGTCCAGGCGGTCCAGGCCGCGTTCGTCCACCTCGTACATGTCCAGCGCGGCCGCGGCTGCGGCACGGTCGATGCGCTCCTGCCGGTGAACCAGACCCCAGTCCCGCACACGACGCAGCAGTCGGTTGGCGATACGCGGGGTGCCCCGGGAACGCAGCGCGATCTCGGCGAAGCCGTCGGAGGTCACGGACATCTCCAGCAGCACAGCGGAACGGCGCAACACCAGTTCCAGTTCCTCGGTGGAATAGAAATCCAGGTGCCCTGTGAAACCGAAGCGGTCCCGGAGCGGGCCGGGTAGGAGCCCGGCGCGGGTCGTGGCCCCCACCAAGGTGAAGGGTGGTAGATCCAACGGGATGGCGGTGGCGCCTGCGCCCTTACCCACTACGATGTCCACGCGGAAGTCCTCCATGGCGAGGTAGAGCATCTCCTCCGCCGGGCGGGAGAGCCGGTGGATCTCATCGAGGAAGAGGATCTCCCCCTCGGTCAGCGACGAGAGGATGGCCGCGAGGTCGCCCGGATTCTGGATGGCCGGACCTGAACTGATGCGCAGCGGCGCCTGCATCTCCGCAGCCACGATCATCGCCAGCGTGGTCTTGCCCAGGCCGGGAGGGCCGGAGAGCAGCACGTGGTCTGCGGTTCTACCTCGCAGCCTTGAGGCCTCCAGCACCAAGGAGAGTTGTTCGCGAACCCGGGCCTGCCCCACGAACTCGTCCAAGTTCTTGGGGCGCATCGCGGCCTCGAGGGCCCGCTCCTCCGGTTCGGACTGCGAGTCCATCAGGTGCCGTGAGGGATCCTGTTGGTTGGCAGCGTCCTCAACCATCTCAGCGTCCCGCCTTGGAGCCGAGGCCCCGGCCGATGCCGGAGAGCACCGAACGCAGGACCTGCGGCATCGGCGCGTCCTCGAGTTCCGGCTGGGCCTTGATGGTGGCCTTCACGGCCTTGCCCGCGTCCTTGTCGCTCCACCCCAGGCCCACCAGGGCCTCCGTGACCTGTGCCAGGCGCTCATCCTCCGCCTCTCCGGGGGCTTCGACCGTGGGGGCCTGTCCGTCCTCACCGGTGGGAACCAGCTTGCCCTTCAGTTCGAGCACAATGCGCTGGGCGCCCTTGGGTCCAATGCCTGGCACCTGGGTGAAGGCCTTGATGTCCTCGTTGTGGGCCGCTCTGGCCACGGCCTCGGATTCGTGAACGGCGAGGATGGCCAAGGCGATCTTGGGGCCGATGCCCTGTACCGAGACCAGCACCTCGAACGTCTCACGATCCCGAGGCGCGTCGAAGCCGAAGAGGGTGAGCGAGTCCTCCCTGACCACGAGGGAGGTGTGGAACGTGGCCGTATCCCCCTGCCGCATCCCAGCCAACGCACGTGGCGTGGTGTGGATCAGGTATCCCACGCCCGCCACATCCACGACGGCCGTATTGAGGGTGGCAGTGGCGAGCGTCCCGGTGAGTTGTGCAATCACGTGTGCTTGAACTCCGATGCGTCAGACAAAGTTAGAACAGGTCTTCTAATCATACTAGCCGCGCTTGCGCGCCAAGGCGCGCAACCGGGCTTCGTCCGCTCGCTTGGAACTGCCCTTGGCCTGCGCCTGGGCCTTGGCCCACGCGCGCTGGGCGGCGGTCATGCCTCCCCTGTTGGTGCTCGACGCGGCGGCATGAGAGCCGGGTGCCACACCGCGCCACGCGTGGGCCAGCGCGATCGCGATGGCGTCCGCGGCGTCGGCCGGCTTGGGTGGGGCCGAGAGCTTCAGGATCTTGGTGACCATGGTGGTCACCTGTGCCTTGTCCGCCTGGCCATTGCCCGTCACTGCGGCCTTGACCTCGGTGGGAGTGTGCAGACCCACCGGGATCCGGCGGCGGGCCGCCGCGGCAATGACCACGCCCATGGCCTGCGCCGTGCCCATCACGTTGGAGACATTCGTGTACGTGAACACGCGCTCGATGGCCAGCGTGTCAGGCTTGTACCGATCCAGCCAGCCGTCGATCTCGTCCGCGATCTTCAGGATGCGACCGTCCAACGGGACCGTGGAAGCGGTGCCCACAACGCACACGTCGACCAGATCCGCACTGCGGTTCTGGTCGACGTCGACGACGGAGAGCCCGCAGCGGGTCAGGCCGGGATCCACCCCGACCACCCGCAGGGCCACGGCTCAGTCCTCCTCGAGCTGCGCCAACACCTCAGCGGAGATATCCACGTTGGAGTAGACGTTCTGCACGTCGTCGAGTTCCTCGAGGGCTTCCTCGAGCTTCAGGAACTTGCGGGCACCGTCAGCGTCCAGATCCACCTTCATGGTGGGCACGAACTCGACCTCGTCGGACTCGTAGTCGATACCTGCAGCGTCCAGCGCCTGGGCCACGGCCCGCAGGTCCGTGGGCTCGGAGATGATGGCCAGGGCGTCACCCTGGTCCTGGACCTCTTCGGCGTCTGCGCCGCCCTCGAGCACGGCCTCCAGCAGGGAGTCCTCGTCCTGCCCGCCCTCCTTGGGAACCACCACGACACCCTTGCGGTTGAACATGAAGGTCACGGAACCGGGGTCGGCGATGGTTCCGCCGTTACGGGTGATGGCAACGCGAGTATCGGAGGCGGCACGGTTCTTGTTGTCCGTCAGGCACTCCACCAGCAGCGCGGAGCCCTGCGGGCCGCGCGCTTCATAGATGATCTCGGTGTAGTCGATGACCTCGCCGGTCAGACCGGCGCCACGCTTGACGGCACGGTCGATGTTGTCGTTGGGGACAGAGGCCTTCTTGGCCTTCGCGACCGCCAACTCCAGGCCCGGGTTACCGGACAGGTCCGCGCCACCGGCGCGCGCGGCGACCTCGATCTTCTTGATGAACTGAGCAAAGGCCTTGGCGCGCTTGGCGTCGATCGCGGCCTTCTTGTGCTTGGTGGTGGCCCACTTGGAGTGACCGGACATCGGTTTCCTTAACTGTCGTTCGTCAACTTGTCTCTACCTGTTGCGCAGCAGGGGCATCGCGGTCTCATCGGCCGCGGCCTCGCGCGCACACCTGCAACTCATTCTAGCGACACATAGAGTGGAGGCCATGATCAGTGTCTTCACTTCTGCCTCAGAGCTTCCCTACGAGCTGCCGCACCTGGACACCATCACGGCGGAGGACCTCATCGACGGGGTGAAGGAGGGCATCGAGGCGCACGCACAGGAGGTTGCCGCCATTGCCTCGGATGCCTCACCGGCCACGTTCGAGAACACCTTCGTGGCTCTCGAACTCTCCGGGCAGGTTCTCGCCCGCGCGGTGAGTACCGCGTTCAACATCATCCCGTCGCACGGAACGGAGGAGATGAAGCGGGCAGAGACCACCATTGAGCCGCTGCTGAACACCCACTGGAACGCGATCCTGCTCAGCCCCGAGCTCTCGGCCCGCCTGTCGCAGGTTGATCTATCCGGCCTGTCCGGTGAGGATGCACGGTTGGCTGAGCAGGTGCTGTTGGAACGCAAGCTGGCAGGCTCCGAACTCTCCGACTCTGCACGTGAGGAGTTGAAGGAGCTCAACGCTCGGATCTCGAAGCTCACCACAGCCTTCGGCCAGGCGGTGAGTGATGACCTGAACGCGGCTGCGGTCGAGCTCACCGAGGACGAGGCCGCAGGCCTCTCCCCCGCCCAGCTCGCGGCGACGCGCGTCGAGAAGCCGGGAGCGGCCGTCGGACATGAGGACACCCACCGCATCACGCTGATCCTGCCGAGCTCCCAGCCGGCGCTCGCGAAACTGACCCACGCGGAGTCGAGGCGCAAGCTGTACGAATCCTCCGTGTCCCGCGGTTCCGCTGACGACGGAGGAACGCTGGCGTTGGCGCCGCAGATCGCACAATTGCGTGCACAGCGAGCCCGACTACTGGGGTTCCAACATCATGCAGAGGCGGTCCTGGCCGAGCGCTCCGAAAGCGACCTGTCCAAGGTGCAGGCGCTGCTGAGCTCGGCAGTCGACCCGGCTCTGGCCAATGCTGCTCGTGAGGATGCGGCCATCGCGGCCTGGCAGGGAACGCCGGTGAAGCCGTGGGATCGCGCCCGTGGACTCGAAGCGCTCGGCGCCGATCAGGGCGGCGTGGACGAGTCCGCACTGGTCGGCTATTTCGAGCTGAACCGGGTGATCGAGGACGGCGTGTTCCGGGCCGCGCATCTGCTCTACGGACTCACCTTCAAGGCCCGGCCTGATCTTCCGGTGCACCATCCGGATGCACGCGTGTGGGAGGTGTTCGATGCGGACGGTTCCGGGTTGGGACTCTTCATCGGCGATTATTTTGCTCGGCCCACCAAGCGCGGCGGCGCGTGGATGAACTCCCTGCGTGACGGCGCATCATTGGTGGGGCAGAAGCCCGTGGTCACGAACAACCTGAACATTCCGAAGCCGGCCGCAGGCGAGCCCGCTCTGGTCACCCTGGACGAGGTCAATACCCTCTTCCACGAGTTCGGCCATGCGCTGCACGGACTCTTCTCCGAGGCCAAGTACCCTTCACTGGCGGGAACCAGCGTGCCCCAGGACATCGTGGAGTATCCCAGCCAGGTCAACGAGATGTGGGCCTTCCATCCCGAGGTGCTGCCCCATTACGCGATCCATGTCGAGACCGGGGAACCTCTGCCCGCCGACCTCGTGGCGGACCTCCAGAAGGACACCACCTGGGGCGAGGGCTTCTCCACCACCGAGTACCTTGCTGCATCCCTGCTCGACCTTGCCTGGCACCAGCTGGCCCCGGATGAGGTGATCGAGGACCCCCTGGCTTTTGAGGCCACGGTGTTGGCCGACCACGGCTTCCACCCGGATCAGCTGCCTCCGCGCTACCGCACCGGCTACTTCCAGCACATCTTCGACGGTGGGTACTCGGCCGGGTACTACAGCTACTTCTGGGCCGAGGTCCTCGACGCCGACACCGTGGAATGGTTCAAGGAGCAGCCTTCACTTCGCGAGGCCGGCGAGACGTTCAGGCGTGAGCTGCTGGCGCGGGGCAACACGCGCGATGCACTGGAGTCCTACAATGCCTTCCGTGGCCGAGCAGCGAGCACCGAGCCGCTGCTGAAGCGTCGTGGGCTGATCTGATCCGCAAGTGCGTGTGCGTATCGTGAACCCATGAGACCTAGCCCGTCGGCGCTCAGACGTTCCCTGTCCTGCGCCGCAATCCTGGCCCTGACCGGATGCACCCTTCCCGGCATGGATGACTCCGGCACAGCTCCGTCGCCGAGTCCCGCCACGACCAGTCCCCAAATCACGGAGTCCTCCGATCCCGGCCAATCTCAGCAGAATCCGGCCGCCGTCTTGAGCTTCCGCCCGGTGGTCGGCGCTGTCGATTCCTTGGGGCCGATGCCAGCCGACACGGGAAGCAACGGGGAGGTCGACGAGGCCACCTGGCAGCGCTTCCTGAAATATGACTGCAGCGGCGCGGCGTCCTCGCCCGGCTCGGGACCGGCGTTCGAGAAGCATGACATCGCCTGCGACACGGACGAGGGCAGGCGCTATCTGCTCGGTGGCATAGCCCTCGACGCGTCAGACGTGGACGAGGCCAGCGCTGTGCGTCCCGACGGAAGCGCCCAGTGGGCCATCGACCTGGACATGACCCACGGTGGGGCTGAGGCGCTCGAGAAACTGACCAAGGAGACCAGCGAGTACAACGACGATGATCCCCGAAAGCGCTTCGCGATCATGGCGGATCAGAAGCTCCTGGTTGCTCCTCTGTCTCAGGCCGTGGTCACGGATGGCAAGGCTCGGATCAGCGGCAACCTCACTGAGGCGTCTGCGACCGAGATCGCCGACGCCATCAACGCGGCGGCCGACTAAGGCACCGCCACTGGAATGCACATGGTGCGGCGCTGAAGCACACGCGTCGGTGCGGATCCGCAGATCCGCACCGACGCGTGTGTCAACGCACCGTCATCTGTGCCTGTGCCTGTGCCTGTGCCTGGGCCTGTGCCTGGGCCTGTGCCTGGGCCCGCTCCACGAGCCAGCCGTGGAACGCGTCCACGCCAGCTGATTCGGGGTGGAAGGACGTGGCCAGCAGGTTTCCCTGCCGCACCGCGACGGGGAAGTCACCCACTGCGGCCAAGACCTCCACGTCGGCCCCTGTCGACACCACGCGCGGGGCGCGGATGAACACCGCGTCCACCGATACGGGAGTCGAACCCATTCCGGTCACCGACAGGGTGGTCTCGAAGGAGTCCACCTGTCGGCCGAAGGCGTTGCGTTCCACGCTCACGTCGATGCCGCCCACGCTCTCCTGCTCTGCGCCGGTTCCGTCCACGGTGGGATCGGCGATGGTGTTTGCCAACAGGATCATGCCTGCGCAGGTTCCCAGGACGGGCATTCCCGCAGCGATTCTGGTGCGCAGTGGCTCCATGAGGTCGAAGATCCGCAGCAGCCGGGCGATCACCGTGGACTCTCCCCCGGGCAGCACCAACGCGTCCACCGACGCCAACTCTGCAGGCCGACGTACCGCGACGGCCTCCGCGCCGACGGCGGTCAGGGCTTCGAGGTGTTCACGGACGTCGCCTTGAAGAGCCAGAACGCCGACGCGCGGCAACGAACCTGCGGCGGAGTTCACCAGCCGCGCTCGGAGAAGTTGGTGAAGGAGGTGCCCTGCAGCTCACCCGGACCGGCCGGGTGGCCCTGAGGCACATTGATGCCCACCATGGCATCGCCCAAGCCACGCGAGACGTCGGCGATGACCTTCGGATCGTCGTAGAAGGTGGTGGCCTTGACGATGGCGGCGGCACGCTCGGCGGGGTTGCCGGACTTGAAGATGCCGGAGCCAACGAACACACCCTGGGCGCCCAGCTGCATCATCATGGCAGCGTCTGCCGGAGTGGCGATGCCGCCCGCGGTGAAGAGCACCACGGGGAGCTCGCCGGTGCGGGCGATCTCGGCCACGAGGTCGTAGGGGGCCTGCAGGTTCTTCGCGGCAACGTAGAGTTCGTCCTCAGGCATGGCCGTCAGGGCCTTGATCTCGGCGCGGATCTTGCGCATGTGCGTCGTCGCGTTGGAGACGTCGCCGGTCCCGGCCTCGCCCTTGGAGCGGATCATTGCGGCACCCTCGGTGATGCGGCGCAGCGCCTCACCCAGGTTGGTTGCACCGCAGACGAACGGCACTGTGAAGTCGTGCTTGGAGATGTGGTTGGAATAGTCGGCCGGGGTCAGGACCTCGGACTCGTCGATGTAGTCCACACCGAGGCTCTGCAGCACCTGGGCCTCGACGAAGTGGCCGATGCGGGCCTTGGCCATGACCGGGATCGAGACGGTGTCGATGATGCCCTGGATCATGTCGGGGTCGGACATGCGGGACACGCCGCCCTCTGCACGGATGTCGGCGGGTACGCGCTCCAGTGCCATCACGGCCACGGCGCCTGCATCCTCGGCGATCTTGGCCTGTTCCGGGGTGACGACGTCCATGATGACGCCGCCCTTGAGCATCTCCGCCATACCGCGCTTGACGCGGGTGCCGCCTGTGACCTGCTCGGTGTTCTCAGCCACTTCTTCTCCTAGTTAAGAGGATTTGTCGCGGGCGCACTCGCGCCCCTGCTGCACAACGCTATGGGCGGGTCTGAAACGTTCCCCAGGATGTCGCGTCATACATGACGCACCACCGAGGCTTAGAATTTGACTTGCTCCAACTCTTGACCCAACACTGCAGCGGCGTCCGTGAATGCAGCTGGATCCGCACCTGCGTAGTTCAGCCTGATGTACCGGCCGGTCGGCTCGGCCGGGAACCATTCATCGCCCACTGCGACCATGACTCCACGAACGCGGCACCGGTCCTGGAGCTCCACGAGGTCGGTTTCGTCAGGCAGCCGCAGCCAGAGATTCAATCCACCCGTCGGCAGCTGTGCCAGTTCGGCCTGCGGAACATGTTGGGACACTGCAGCCGCCAAGTGGTCTCGTTGTTCCTGCAATCGAGCACGTAGCGAATGAAGATGTGATCGCCATCCGGGTTGGGACACCACGTCCACAGCGGCCTCCTGCAACACGGGGCTCACATACATGGCCTGAGCCTGGGCCTCGGCCAACAGCCGCTCCCTCGCCGGTCCGCGTGCCACCACTGCGGCCACGCGAATCGCAGGCGAAACGCTCTTGGTGAGGGATCGGATGTACACCACATGACCATCGGAATCTTGCGCAGCCAAGGGGTGCGACGAGGCCGTGATCCCGAAGTCGTGCGCCCAGTCGTCCTCGATCAGGAAAGCACCGTTGGCACGCACCACCTCCAATACCCGCCTCGCAGACTCGGGGGCCCATTGTGCCCCGGTCGGGTTCGCGAAATTGGGCTGAGCGTAGAAGGCGCGAGCTCTGGTCTGCGCGAATGCGCGTTCCAGTGCCACCGGGTCCGGCCCGTCTGGACCGCTGGGCACGGGTACCAGACGCACACCGACCTGACGCGCTGCGAGCATCGCTCCCCAATACGTAGGTGACTCGATGAGCAAAGGTTCACCCGCGCCGATCAGGGAACGGTACAGGGCGCTGAGAGCAGCCTGGCTTCCGGGGAAGACCACCACGTCCCTGGCTGAGGGTGCCGCAAGCCCAGGAAGCATCGAGGACTCCAGCTCTTGTGCGAACCAGCTCTGCAATTCAGGCATCCCGGCCGAGTCCGCCCGCGATACCGCTGCGTTTCCACGGGCGGCTCGGCTCAATGCACTGCGCACCAATCGGACGGGTAGCAGCTCTGCTCGTGGATATCCGGAGTGAAGGGCGATCACGTTGCCCGGTTCGGAGCGTAATGACGTGGCCGGTTCCAACTTCTGCTGGGGAGTGCCCAGCGCTGCGGTCTGCCAACTGAAGTCGACTCCTCGTAGCACCGGCTTGGCGCGGGTGAACGTTCCGACTCCCGGACGCGTCTCGATCTCACCGGCGGCGCTGAGGGAGCGCAACGCCTGCTGAACGGTGACCGGGCTGGCCTCGAATCGTTTCACCAAGGTCCGGGTGGACGGCAGCCTGGTGCCGGCAGGCTCCGCCCGAGCCCAGCGCCGTAGTTCCTCCGCAATCCGATCACTGCTACTGTGTTGCATGAAGGCTAACAGTACCGCTATCGCGCCTACGTCAGAACCGCTACATTCCACCCGTGCCGGCCTGTGGTGGGGCCTGCTCGGGGTGACAGCTTTCTCCTTCACCGTCCCGCTGACCCGCGTCGCGGTACAGGACGGGGACATGTCGGCCCTCTTCGTGGGCTCAGGGCGCGCCGTGGTCGCAGCCCTCCTGGCTGCAGTCGCGCTCTACTTCACCGGTCACTTCCGCCGCGACCGTCGTCCTCACGGACGGCAGTGGATCCAGGTGGCCGTCGTGGCCGGTGGCGCCGTCCTCGGGTTCCCCTTGCTGACGTCCTTCGCCCTGACCACGGCCCCGGCAAGCCACGGCGCAGTGGTCATCGCTCTGCTGCCTGCCGCGACCGCGGTGATCTCTGTGTTGCGCACACGAGAACGACCAAGCAGGGCCTTCTGGGCCGCCGCTGCGACCGGTGCAGTTGCCGCGGTGACCTTCGCCGTAGTCCAGGGTGGCGGCTTCGGAGGACTCAGGCTCGCCGATCTACTCCTCTTCGCAGCCGTAATCGTCTGTGCCATCGGCTACGCCGAAGGCGGCCTGCTCACCCGCACCATCGGGTCGTGGCAAACCATCTCCTGGGCGCTGGTCCTTGCCTCGCCCTTGATGATCGTTCTGACCATCATTGCCTGGGTCCAGCAGCCGCCCACGGGCGGCCCAGCACAGTGGGGATCCTTCGCCTACCTGGCCGTGGTTAGCATGTTCCTGGGCTTCTTCGCATGGTATCGGGGTCTCGGTATCGGTCCCATGGCCCAGGTGAGCCAGGTGCAGTTGAGCCAGCCGGTCATGAGTATCCTCTGGGCGGCGCTGCTGCTCGGTGAGCACATTGGATGGGCCACCATTGTGGGTGGGCTGGCCGTGATCGGATGTGCGCTACTGGCCGTACGCAAGCGCACCAGCGGCGCGCGGCGCCGCTGAGAAGGCGAGAATGCCCGACGGCGGTGGGCACCGCCGTCGGGCATTGTTACCTGAGCCCGTGGCTCAGTCGATCTCCGCCCAGCCCTGCTTCATCAGGCGCAGGGTGTCGCCGAGGACCACCGGAATGGCCTTGGTGTGGGCGATGATCGGGAAGAAATTCGCGTCCCCGTTCCAGCGAGGGATCACATGCTGGTGCAGGTGCGCCGCGATGCCCGCGCCGCCGGCCTGACCCTGGTTCATCCCGAGGTTGAAGCCGTCAGGATGTGACACGTGGCGCGCCACCCGCATGGCCTTCTGAGCCAGCTGCGCCATCTCCACGGTCTCCTCCGGCGTGATGTCCGTGTAGTTGGGCACGTGACGGTAGGGCAGCACCATCATGTGGCCCGGGTTGTAGGGGTACAGGTTCAGGTTCACGAAACAGTACTCACCGCGGTACACGATGAGGGACTCCTCGTCGGTGCGTGATGGTGCCGCACAGAACGGGCAGGAGTCCTTGTCCTTGACCTGGTCCTGGCCCTTCTCCACATAGGCCATGCGGTACGGCGTCCACAACCGACCGAAAGCATCGGGCGCAGAGGGGAGCTCGAAACCGTCGGTGGCCTCGGCGTCAGATCCGGGCAGATCGCTGGGAAGGTCCTCAGTCATGGTCCGTGTTCACCCGGTTGCGCACGTGCTCCACGATCCGGTTGACGGCCTCGTCCACCGGCACCTGGTTGTCCTGGCTGCCGTCGCGGTAACGGAAGGACACAGCCCCGGCCTCGGCATCGTCGCCACCGGCGATGAGCACGAAGGGGATCTTCTCCTTGGACGCGTTGCGGATCTTCTTGGGGAAACGATCCGTGGCGTCGTCCAGCTCGGCGCGGATGCCCTGAGCCTTGAGCTTGTCCACGACCTCGGCAAGATAGTCGTTGAAGGCTTCTGCCACGGGGATCGCGCGGACCTGGACGGGAGCCAGCCAGGCCGGGAAGGCCCCGGCGTAGTGCTCGGTCAGCACGCCCATGAAGCGCTCGATGGAACCGAACTTGGCTGCGTGGATCATGACCGGCTCCTGACGGGAGCCGTCGGCGGCCTGGTACTCCAGGCCGAAGCGGGCCGGCTGGTTGAAGTCGTACTGCACGGTACCCATCTGCCAGGTGCGGCCGATGGCGTCGCGGGCCTGCACGGAGATCTTGGGGCCGTAGAACGCGGCTCCACCCGGATCCGGGACCAGCTCCACGCCGGAGGCGGTGGCCACCTTCTCCAGAACGGCCGTGGCCTCCTCCCACTGCTCATCCGAGCCGATGAACTTGTCCGACTCCGGATCGCGCGTGGACAGTTCCAGGTAATAGTCCTCCATGCCGAAGTCCCGCAGCAGGGAGAGCATGAAGGTCAGCAGGTGGGCCGCCTCCTCAGGAGCCTGCTCCTTGGTGACGTAGGAGTGGGAGTCGTCCTGGGCGAAGCCGCGCACGCGGGTGAGGCCATGGACCACACCGGACTTCTCGTAGCGGTACACGTGACCGAACTCGAACAGGCGCAGCGGAAGCTCACGGTAGGAGCGCCCACGCGAGCGGAAGATCAGGTTGTGCATGGGGCAGTTCATGGACTTCAGCCGGTAGTCCTGGCCCGGCTTGGTGATGTTACCGTCCTCGTCGCGCTCCTCGTCCACGTGCAGCGGCGGGAACATCGCGTCGGCGTAGTACGGCAGGTGGCCGGAGGTGTGGAACAGGCCCTCCTTGGTGATGTGCGGAGTACCCACGTACTGGAAGCCCTCGGCCACGTGGCGGTCGCGGACGTAGTCCTCCATCTCCTTCTTGATGATGCCGCCCTTGGGGTGGAACATCGGCAGGCCGGAGCCCAGCTCGTCGGGGAAGGAGAACAGGTCCAACTCGGTGCCGAGCTTGCGGTGGTCTCGGCGCTCCGCCTCGGCGATGCGCTCCTGGTAGGCCTTCAGTTCGGCCTTGGAGGGCCACGCGGTGCCGTAGATGCGCTGCAGCTGCTTGTTCTTCTCGTTGCCAAGCCAGTAGGCGGCGGCGGAGCGGGTCAGCGCAAAGGCATTGGAGATCAGTTTGGTGTTGGGCAGGTGCGGGCCGCGGCACAGGTCGCACCACACCACGTCTCCGGACTTGCGGTCCACGTTCTCGTAGATGGTGGTCTCGCCTGCGGCCACCTCGACGGAGACGCCCTCACCGGACTCGTCATCGTTGTCTGCCTTGTTCAGCAGGGCCAGCTTGTATGGCTCCTCCGCCATGCGCTCACGGGCCTGGACCGGCGTGGCTTCCTGGCGCACGAAGATCTGGTTCTGGTTGACGATCTTCAACATCATCTTCTCCAGCTTCTTGAGGTCCTCCGGGGTGAAGGGTTCCTCGACGTCGAAGTCGAAGTAGAAGCCGTCGGTGATGTAGGGGCCGATGCCGAGCTTGGCGTCGGGGCGCAACTGCTGCACGGCCTGGGCCAACACGTGACCGGTGGAGTGACGCAGCACGTTGAGACCGTCCTGCGAATCGATGCTCACACCCTCGACGGTGGTCCCGTCCACGAGGACACGTGAGAGATCCTGGAGGACGCCGTCCACGCGCATCACGACGATCTGCTTGTTGTCCGCGAAGGCCTCGGCGCCGGTGGTTCCCTGAGTCACCTCCCGCTGTTCGTTGTCGATGTTCAGCGTGATGTTCTGCGACACAGGTGTCTCTCTTTCGTGATCAGGTCTCATGAGCATGTGGCATACGGAGGCCACGGCCGACCGCGAACCAGTCTAGCCGTCTCGGTAGATCACTGCTTCTCTCCGTAACACCGTAGGGGTGTATCCTTGGTGTATGGCACGCACAAATATTGATTTGGATGCCGATCTCCTGGCGGTTGTCATGCATCGTTACGGACTCACCACCAAACGGGAGGCGGTTGACCTGGCCTTGCGGCGCCTGGTCGGCGTGCCGCTGACCACTGAGAGCCTGCTCGGGTTCCGCGGGATCGGCTGGGATGGCGACCTGGACTCCATGAGGGACGCGGAAGCGCCGGGAACGCTCGCATGATCCTGGTGGACACCTCGGTATGGATCGAGTTCCTCAAAGGAAGCGATGACCCATCCGTCGGCGAATTGGTGCGTCTCATCAATACGGGCGAAGACATCCGCGTGAGCGAACCCATCATCATGGAACTCCTGGCCGGTGCCACAACGCCCTCGCTCGAAGCCAAGATTTCGCAGCTGACCAATGGTCTGCCCTTGGCTGCGATCCAACCGGCTCTGGACTATCGTGCCGCTGCGCAACTTTTCGTCGCCTCGCGCAAGAACGGGCATCCCATCCGCAGCCTGTCGGATTGTTTGATCGCTGCCGTGGCTCTGCGGCTTCAGATCCCCCTGTTCCATCGGGATCGTGACTTTGGCTTCCTCGCGGAGATCTCCGATCTGCGACTGCATCAGGGCAGAGCATGAAGATTTCCCTGTTCGCTGACGTGGGCCTGCGCATCCTGATGGTGCTGCAGCGCGTGGGCGACGAGCGGCTCACTTCCCCGGAACTCGCCTCGGCGACGGGCACGCCGCAGTCACATGTGAGCAAGGTCGTCACGCAGTTGCGGCACCACGGCTGGCTCGACGTCGAACGCGGGCGCGCCGGCGGCTCCACCCTTACTGCAGCCGGACTCTCCGTGAGCGTCGGTGACGTCCTGCGCGCCCTGGACACGCGCCCGGACGTGGCGGAATGTCGTGCCGGCGATGAGCATGAGTGTCCCCTGCTGCCTGGGTGTCAGCTCCGACACCAATTGGATCGAGCGCGAGAGGCGTTCTACGCCGTACTTGACGAGGTGTCGGTGGCCGAGGTCTCGAAGCAAGCTCCCTCCCCCGCCGCTTCCGGCGCGTTCTTCGAGACCATCGGCCTGCGGACCGGCACCACCACTCCGCGCGACTAGGTCACATTGATTTGGCTTCCTCTTCTACGAGGTGTAGAACTTTAATCACGCATCTCAAATACGTGTTTGAGATCCGCCGATCGTGGCCATCGCGACCGGTAACCCACGTTCAACGAGGAGCCACAAACATGCTCTCCCAGGCCTCACGCCCCCTCATCGAAGCCACTCTCCCCACCATCGCCGAGCGCATCGTCGACATCACCACGGACTTCTACTCGGACATGCTCGGAACCCACCCCGAATTGCTCGACGGCGTCTTCAGCCGCGCCAACCAGTCTTCGGGCGAGCAGGCCAAGGCCCTTGCCTCCTCCATCGCCGTCTTTGCCCAGCACTTGCTGGCTCACCCCGACACCACGCCGGAGCGGATGCTGGCCCGGATTGCCCATAAGCACACCTCGCTGGGGATCCTGCCGGAGCAGTACCAGATCGTTCACGACCACCTCTTCGGCGCCATCGCCAAGAACCTCGAGGGCATCATCACCGATGAGATCGCCGCGGCCTGGGAAGAGGTCTACTGGCTCATGGCCAATGCCCTGATCAAGCTGGAGAAGGGTCTCTACGCGGAGCAGGCCAATGACAAGATCTGGGCGCCGTGGCGCGTCGCGGAGAAGGCACTGGCCAGCACGGCTTCCATGGCCTTCGCCCTCGAACCGGCAGACGACACGCCGATCACTCCCGCACTGCCGGGCCAGTACGTCTCCATCCGGGTCCTCACCGAGGACGGTCTGCGGCAGGCCCGCCAGTACTCACTGACCGGTTCCGGGGCCGAGCGCGGCTTCATCGTCAAGCGCGACGAGGACGGGGAGATCTCCCCGATCCTCCACGATCGCATCCAGGAGGGAGACGTCATCGAGGTCTCCAATCCCTACGGCGAGTTGGTGCTCTCCGACTCCGATCGGCCGCTGGTGTTGGCCACAGCAGGGATCGGCTGCACGCCCACCGCTTCCATGCTCGAGGCTCTTGCCGCGTCGGGTACGGATCGCAAGGTCCTGGTTCTCCACGCAGAGGGTGACCTGGATTCGTGGGCTCTGTCGGAGCAGACCCAGCGCGTGGTTGCTTCACTCCCGAATGCCGAGCTGCACGTGTGGCTCGAGCGTCCGGGCGAGGCCACGCTGAGCACCGGCATCCTGCGCAAGGGCTTCATGAACCTCTCGCAGATCGACCTGCCGAAGGACGCCGAGGTCTTCGTCTGCGGCCCGCTCCCTTTCATGCGGATCGTGCGTGAACAGGCCATCACAGCCGGCGTCCCTGCGGCCCAGATCGACTACGAGGTCTTCGGCCCCGACGTCTGGGCCATCTCGGACGTGGAGCCGGCCGCGGCCTGAGTCCCGACGCCCGGGCCTGTTCCGTCGCTCGTGCGCAGACGGAGCAGGCCCACCACCAGGGCGATCCCCCACACCAGGAACAGCGGGTCCCAGAGCCAGGCGTGCCCCACCTGACCGGCCCGGTCGTAGCCGCCGTCCGGGGCCACTGCGCCTGCCAACACAAGGTTGCCCATGAGGCACCCTGCACCGCCCCAGAGGATCAGGACGGCACAGCCGATCCAACAGATCCAACGCCACGGGCCTCGGTTCAGCCGCCCGCGACGGGCCAGCAGGAGCGGGATCACCGCTCACACAGCCTTGAACACCCCCACTGGGATCAGGAGCCAGAGCGCACCATCCAGTGCCTGGACCATGCCCTGCCCCACCGTATCCAGCAGCCAAGCTCCGCCCAGGCCCCAGTAGCAACTGAAGGAGGCGTGGATCAGCCCGGCCACGCAGGCGATACCCACCCAGCGCAGTCCCGGCCGATGCTTCGCCGTCATCCCATTCCTCCCGCACGTTTGACCCGATTGGCGCCCAGGGCACCGAACCCGTCGGTGGCACCACCTGTGGCATCGGACCCGTCGCCCGGCCTCCACGGTACGGGTCGCGCCCGGCTCTGGGCCATGGCCCCTGCCGGCGCCAGGTCTGCGGCCGTGGCCTGATGAGTGATGATGCCGCGGTACCAGCCCCCGGCCTCGCCAGGTACTCCTGGGGCCGACGGCGCGGGGCGGCCTACGCCCGCCCGGCCACCGTCGTGAGGCATGGGTGTTGACTCCAGGTAGCCGGGACCCGGCAGTTCCGCGTTGGGATCCAACAGATCCCAGGCGCGCAGCGCCTGCACCGACACCGCCCGCGGACCGGTTCGACGGGTGGTCCCCTCCACGAGCATCAGTTTCGAGGAGAAGAGCAGCGGTCCGGAGTCGTGTTGGGCCTGCGTGAAGAAGGACAGATCAACGCAGCCGTGGCCGTCGTCCAGGCTGATGAACACGACCCGCTCGCCCGAGCGCATGGGCGGGGTCTGCGTGGCGACACGCACCCCGGCCACGAGCACGCGGGAACCTGAGTGCAGGGAAAGCAGCCGGTCGCTCGGGGTCGCCCCGATCCGCTCCAGATAAGGGTGATGGGCTGCCATCAGGTGACCGGAGAGATCCGCGGCGGTCAGGTCCAGTTCGGTGCGGACCTGCTGCAGCGGTGTTGGATCCGGGAACACCGGGACCAGAGCAGAGGTCTCCAGGTCCACGCCGAGATCGAGGGCCTGCTGCCCCTCCAGCTGTTTGCGACCGGATTTCAGCGCGGTTTGTGCATCCAGGTGATGCACCAGGTCCGCCCTGCCACCGGATCCGGGAACCAGGAATCGGTCAAGCGCGCCGAGTTCCGCCAGCCGCCGCAGATTGGTTCGGGTGGGGCGGGCACGGTCGCGGACGTCTGCCACGGACGCGTAGGGCGCCCCGGCCTCCAGCCGACGGGCCTCGGCCTCGCTCAGTCCGGAGATCAGGCTCCACGCCAGCCGGATCCCGTACCTACCCGAGGCGCGGATACCCGGAACCGGTTCCACGGTATGCGCCTCAGGCACCTCCTCCACCATGAAGTGGGTGTGGGAGAGATTGACGTCCAAGGGCAGCAGCGGAATGCCCAGCCTGCGCGCCTCCGCGATGAGCAGCCTGCGCGGATACATGCCCGGGTCGTGTTCGAAGAGCCCGGCCAGGAACGCCTCGGGGTGATGCGCCTTCAACCACGCGGAGTGATAGGTCGGCACGGCGAAGGCGGCCCCGTGGGCCTTGCAGAACCCGAAGGACCCGAAGGCCGCCAGGGTGCGCCAGACCCGGTCGATGATCTGCTGCGTATACCCACGCTCCCCCGTCTTCCTGCGGAAGTACGCCTCGACGCCGGATTCGGTCTCCGGGTTACCGAGCCGCCGCCGCATGACGTCGGCCTGCGCCAGTCCGCAGCCGGTCATGACGTCGAAGATGCGCAGCACCTGCTCATGGAAGACCACCACACCGTGGGTCTCCGCGAGCACCGGTTCCAGGTCCGGGTGCGGGTAGTCCTCCGGCGCGAAACCGTGGCGCTGTTCCAGGAACGGTCGCACCATGTCGGACTGCATGGGGCCGGGGCGGAAGAGCGAGATGTCGATGATGAGGTCGTTGAACTCGGTGGGGGCCAGCTTGCCGATCAGTTCCCGCTGCCCCGGGGACTCGATCTGGAAGATCCCCAATGTGTTCGTGGTGCGGATGGCCTCGTAGGTGACCTCGTCATCCAGCGGGACAAGGCTCAGGTCGATGTTGCCGTCCGCGTCCAGCCAGGCCGGCAGGCCGGTGTTGTGCAGATCGGTATTGGGCACTTCGGTGCCCGACGGCCGGTGGCCGGGCACGGTGCCGTCGGGCACCACGCCGTCGGGCAGTGTGTTTGCGCCCTCCGGGCGCACGATACCCGCGAACTCGCGGCGGTCCTCCTCCCCCAACTGGGCATAGAACTCCCGCAGGGAGGCGCGACCGTGCTGCCCGGCGTCGTAGACGTCGGCGCCAGAGGCGTGCATGGTGGCGATCTGATCCAGCGTGTAGGCGATGGTGGACTGCATCCGCACGCCGAGTACGTCCAGCTTGATGAGGCCCATGGGGTCCATGTCGTGCTTGTCGAACTGACTCATGGGCAGGCCGATCCCTGAGGGCTGCACCGGGGTACGGCCCAGAAGCGTGGTGTCGGAGAGGATGACCCCGCACGGATGCATGGAGATGTGCCTGGGCAGTCGATCCAGGCGCTCGGTGAGATCCACGAGCAGATCCATCTGATGCCCACCCTTGGCGCGGTCGGCCTCGAGGCGTTGGGCCACGGGCGCGAGTTCAGGCATGAGCTCCAGCGAGTCGCGCACATCCGAGGCGGAGATCCGCCAGACGCTTTTGGCGATCCCGTCCACCTGTTCCGGATCCATGCCCAACGCCAGGCCGGCGTCGCGCACGGCGCCGCGGGCCCTGTACGCGTTCTGCATGGACATGAGCGTGGTGCGTTGTTCCCCGAAACGGTCGAAGAGCGCGCGATAGACCTCATGTCTACGCGCGGACTCCACGTCCACGTCGATATCCGGCAGGGAGGTGCGTTCGCGGGACAGGAAACGCTCGAAGACCAGATCGTGCTGAATCGGGTTCACGTGAGAGATCCCGATCAGGTACGCCACGAGGGATGACGCGCCGGAGCCGCGGGCGGCCGAACGCACACCCAGGTCGCGGATCAGGTCGGTGGCGGTCGCGACCGTCAGGAAGTAGCCGGCCAGGTTCAGGTCCCCGATGATGCCGAGCTCGTGTTCCAGGCGTTCCCTGGCGCGTTCGTGGTCGCCGTGGTCCGGGGAGCCGGGGCCGAAGAGGCGCTCGAGGCCGTCCTCGCAGCGGTTGCGCAGATGGCCCTGGGCTGGGCCCACCAGGCCGAGCACGCTCGCCTCGGGGATGACGGGTTGCCCCCAGCCGAGGTCGGCAAGGGGGTCAAGGGAACAGGCCGCGCTGAGTTCCTCGGTGTCGGCCAACAGCTTGAGGGCCAGATCGCGGTCGCCGGCCTCCCGTGCGATCTCTACGGCGAGGGAGTGCATGGCCGAGGCCGGTTTCAGCCAGGCCTGCGCATTGACCTGGGCCGGATCGGTGCCCGGGTTGCCCTGGGCCCGCCGCTCCGCCAAGGAGGAAAGGGCACGGACCGCGTCCAGGACGTCGGCCGTGGCTGCGCCGTCCACGTCCTGATAGCGGACCGCGTTCGTGAGAACCGAGGGCAGGCCCATTTCACGGGCCACCCGCAGCATCCTCACGGCGTGGGCCGTGGAGCGTTCCTCACCGGGACGGGTCAGGTGGGTCAGGACCTCCACCGCCAGGCCGCGGGGCGGCAGGGTCCTCTTCCATTTGTGGAGGGCCGCGCGGGCGGCCCTGAAATCACGCTTCAGCGTGGCTCGTCCCACGTCGGAGTCGGGGCCGAGCAGCACGACGAGGGGTGGCGCGCCATGTCCCTTCGTTCTCATGGCCGCGGCCAGTTCCGCGCGGGTCACACCCACGGTGTCGCCCTGATGGGCCGTGGAGATGAGCCGGTTCAGCGCCGCGAAACCGGCGCCGGGCGCACAGGGCCCCCACGCGGCCCTGCTTTTGTCCTCGCGGCCCGTCACTGGATGCGCCACGCCACGGGCCAGCACCACGATGCGGGAGGCATCGGGCAGCAGTTCCAGCTCCACACCGAGGATGGGGTCCAGGCCGTGCGCCACGCAGGCGCCGACGTGTTTGACCGCGCCGTAGAGCCCGTCACGGTCGGTGCAGGCCGCCGCCGTGGCACCGTCCGCGGCTGCGGCGGCCACGAGCTTCTCCGGGCGGTCCACCCCGTGGTGGGCACTGAAGGAGGAGGCGACGTGAAGGTGGGTGAAATTCATGCTGTGGCGCTCCTCCAATTCTTGTCCCTTGCCTGTTGTGCATGGACGGGTGGAAGGTTGATGATCCGCCAGCGGCCCGTGTCCGGTTCGTGAGAGATGTGCACTGTGAGCAGGTCCTCCGCATGTTTCGGGGAGCCGAGCGTGACCTGCAGCCGCCAGATCACGTGGTCCACCAGCCCCGGCCCGTGTCCGCGTTGGGCCCTGGGTGCGTCCTCCCACCACGCGCGATGCTCGTACCAGCGCAGTGGTTCAGCGCAGACGTTCCACATGTGTCCGCGCCAGGCCAGCCGCCTGGGCGTCCCGGTGGCGTCCAGCTCCACCTGGACCGACTGGGTGAAGGTACCCATGTCCGCCTCCCTTGCTTCTCCCCTGGGCACTTGGATGCCAAGGAGCGCAGCCGGTGTGAGGCCGACTGCGGTTCGTTCCTGGCCGGCCCTACGGGATGGGAAGCTCGTGTGAGGTCCGGCGCGATTCCGTACTCGACGCGACGAACGGTCCGGGGCGCCCCGTTATCGAACTCGCGTGTTCGTACAGAATGACGATAAGACTACCCCCTGACGGTTTGATTGCGCAGCCTGGCTGCACGGTCTGGTCGTCCAGCCTGGCCGCACAGCGAAATAGGATCGGACGGTGCCCAGCGAACGCGTGAAGACTGCATACGGGGCCAGGGCTGATGAGTACATCGAGGCCGTGGGGCGCATCGAACATGCCGCCGCGGCCGATCTCACACTCATACGCGCCTGGGCCCTGGGCTGCTCGGGACCGCTGCTGGACGTTGGATGCGGCCCAGGACAGTGGACGCACTGGCTCCACGATCAAGGTGCAGAGATCACCGGAGTCGACCCCGTCCCCGAGTTCGTCGAACGAGCTCGCGCCGCATACCCCGACGCAAGCTATCGTCTTG
>NZ_JALAGT010000063.1 GCF_022712295.1 Galactobacter sp. | reverse complement strand
GGGCCGTGAACTCACTCGCGGGCTGGGCGCAGGCGCCAACCCCGATGTGGGACGTCAGGCGGCGGAGGACCACGAGGCGGAGATCGAGGAGGTGCTGCAGGGAGCCGACATGGTCTTCGTGACCGCAGGCGAGGGTGGCGGCACCGGTACCGGTGGTGCACCTGTCGTGGCGCGCATCGCTCGTTCCCTCGGCGCACTCACCATCGGAGTGGTGACCCGTCCCTTCACTTTCGAGGGCCGCCGTCGCGCCAACTCGGCCGAGTCCGGCATCGACGCCCTGCGCGACGAGGTCGACACGCTCATCGTGATCCCGAACGACCGCCTGCTCTCCATCTCGGACCGCGCGGTGTCGATGATGGACGCCTTCCGTTCCGCCGACCAGGTGCTGCTCTCCGGTGTGCAGGGCATCACCGATCTGATCACCACCCCGGGCCTCATCAACCTCGACTTCGCCGACGTGAAGTCCGTGATGCAGGGTGCCGGTTCCGCGCTGATGGGCATCGGCTCCGCGCGCGGCGAGGATCGCGCAGTGCAGGCCGCGGAGCTGGCCATCGCCTCGCCGCTGTTGGAGGCCTCCATCGACGGCGCCCACGGCGTCCTGCTCTCCATCCAGGGCGGCTCGGATCTCGGCCTGTTCGAGATCAACGAGGCCGCGCGTCTGGTGCAGGAGGTGGCGCATCCGGAAGCCAACATCATCTTCGGTACCGTGATCGACGACGCCCTGGGCGACGAGGTCCGTGTGACCGTGATTGCCGCCGGTTTCGACCAGGTGGACATGACCTCCGCCCCCGCTACCCCGCGACCTTCCGCAGCCTCAGCGCCTGTGGCCTCGGCGCAGTCGGCGCCGGAAGCACCCGCTGCGCCCACCGGCTTGCCGCTCGGCACCGTTCCCCTCGCCGCGAATGTGGCGCCTGTTCCGGCCAGCCTGGACGACGAGGACGATGAGAACCCGGACATCTCCGAGCCGGAACTCCGCCGCGGAAGCGACGATCTCGATGTCCCGGACTTCTTGAAGTAACGGTGGCTCGACGTGCCAGCTGGTCGAGGCCGGTGGTGCAGCGATGAAGCTGAAACGCTTCGAGCTGCACCCCGGCCTCGCGGCCGTCTTCACCGGGGTGGAGGACGGGGATCTGACCATGTCGGGCTGCCGGGAGGATGCTCGAGCAGTGGTGATGGGGGTGGCGAGCAGGGCAGGTTTCGCCCCCACGGACCTCCGCCGGATGTCACAGGTGCATTCGGCTGACGTCGCGATCGTGGCGGCCGAGTCAGGCCACGTCCCCGAAGTGGACGCCCTGGTTGACCCGCGGGCCACGGCGGTTCCGCTGGTGCTCACCGCCGACTGCGTGCCGGTGGTGTTCGCGGCTTCGGACGCTGCGGGCGGTGGCCAGATGTCCGCCGTTGCCCATGCGGGGCGCAAGGGACTGTTGGCCGGCATCCTCACCAATACGGTTCACTGGCTGCTCGAGTTGGGCGCGCAGGACATCGAGGCCTGGATCGGACCAAGCATCTGCGGCGACTGTTACGAGGTGCCCCCGGACATGGCCGCCGAGGCGGAACGGCAGCGTCCTGGCATCACGGCGCAGACCTCGTGGGGCACGTCATCGCTGGATCTTCCCGGAGCCGCGCAACACGAACTCCGGGACTTGGGCGTGCTGACCCGCACCGAAGGCAGCTGCACGCTGAGCGATGAGTCCTACTTCTCATATCGAGGGGGAGACCTGACCCGACGCAACGGCTCGCTCGCAGTGCCGCTGATGAATCCTGCTTGAGGAGAACCGAACATGAACCAGCCCGGAACAACCCAGCGTGCGGAGCAACTGCGCACCAATCTGGCCAAGGTCAGAGCGCGCATCGACGCTGCCACGGTCGCCGCGGGACGCAGCGAGTCTCCTCGCCTGATCGTGGTCACGAAGTTCCATCCTGCTGCAGACGTGCTGACACTGGCCGAACTGGGGATCACCGACGTCGGTGAGAACCGCGAGCAGGAGGCGGGTCCCAAGGCCGCGGAGGTCGCCGCCGCCGGACACCGGCTCACCTGGCATTTCATCGGCCAACTGCAGAGCAAGAAGGCGGCCAAGGTACTGCGTTTCTCACGCGAGATCCATTCTGTGGATCGTCCCTCGCTGGTGTCGGCCCTGGACGGCGCGGCCACCAGGCTGGAACAGGCCACTCAGGCCCCGGTCAGGGTCGGCAGCTATCTTCAGGTCGATTTGCGGACCGAGGTCGCCAGGACCACGGATTCCACCGCGGCCCGCGGGGGAGTGGCGCCTGCCGATCTGCTGACGTTGGCTGAGTCCGTGGCCAGAACCGAGCACCTGGACCTTCGCGGCGTCATGGCCGTGGCCCCCTTGGGAGAGGACCCGCGAGCTCCCTTCGAGCGGCTTGCGGAGCTCTCAGCCTCCCTCGTGAGGGAGCATCCGGGGGCCACCGAAATCTCTGCCGGGATGAGTCATGACCTCGAGGAAGCGATTGCGATCGGCGCGACACGCCTACGGATCGGGACAGAAGTCCTGGGGCCCCGCCCCTCAGTGCTGTAGTTTCGAAGGGCGCGGTGACGTATCGAGCGTTCCGCGCATCCGTTGGAATCGAACAGGAGACCGCTATGCCAGGAGCACTCCGCAAGACCATGATCTACTTGGGTCTCGCCGAAGGCGAAGAGGCCCAGGACGCTGTTGCGCCTGAACCGGCGCCACGTGCTCGCACTCAGGTCGTGGTCGAGCCCCAGACCGCAGAGCCCGAGGTGTCCCATGCACCCCGCGCCGTAGAGAAAGCCGACGAGGCGTCCGAGCCCGCGCCGGAGCAGGCCACCGAGTTCCGTGCGCCTGTGACTCCCATCAAGCGAGCCGTGGCCGCGTCGGAAGAGGACACACAGTTGCGCCAGATCACCACCGTTCATCCACGTTCTTACTCAGATGCCAAGATCATCGGTGAGAGCTTCAGGGACGGCATCCCCGTCATCATGAATGTCACCGACATGGGAGAAGCCGAGGCCAAGCGTCTCGTGGACTTCTCTGCCGGCCTGATCTTTGCCCTGCGTGGGAACATCGAGCGTGTGACCAACAAGGTCTTCTTGCTCTCCCCCGCCGGTGTCGAGGTTCTCGGTGAGGACCTGGCCGGTCACGAGGACGACGCCCTGTTCAACCAGAGCTGACGCGGGCCGAGCACTGTGGGGGACATGATCTTCGGGACCATCTACATACTTCTGAGCGTCCTGATCCTGGTCTTGATGGCCAGAATCGTGCTGGATTTCATCCAGATGTTTGCACGTCGGTGGCGCCCGCGTGGGGCGGCGCTCGTGTTGGCCTCGGTGGTCTACGGCACCACCGACAAGCCGCTCGGATGGGTCAGGAAGATCATTCCGCCGCTGAATCTTGGCGGTCTTCGCCTGGATCTTTCCTTCATCGTGGTGTTCTTCGTGGTGACGATCCTTCAGCGGATCGTCTGGCGCTTGGGCACCACCATCCCAGTTTGATTAAATATGACCATTGTCTCCTCCTTCGCGGCAAGGAGACGGAATCGTTATACAGTGGTTGAGACGGACCGGCACAGCGGTGATGGTTCGTATCCACACCGAACAGTTAGCATGTCGGTGAACCAGACATCGCTGCACGTACCAATTATCGAGGTGACCCGATGGCACTGACGCCAGATGACGTAGTCAACAAGCGTTTCCAGCCGACCAAGTTCCGTGAGGGATACGACCAGGACGAGGTCGACGACTTCCTGGACGAGGTCGTCGAGGAACTGCGCCGACTCAACAAGGAGAACGACGAGCTGCGGGCGCAGCTGTCTCAGGGTGGAGCTCCCGCTCCGGTCGCTGCAGAGGCTCCTGAGCCAGAGGCAGAGGTGCCGGCACCAGTGGCCGTGGCCGAGCCGGCCGTCGAGCAGCCTGCCGAGCCGGAACCGGCGCCCGAGGCGCCCGCCCCGGAACCCGAGGTCGTGGAAGCACCCATCGCGGCACCCGCCCCGGCAGCAGTGGCCGGCGGCGACGCCACCAGCGCCAACGGACTGCTTGCCATGGCGCAGAAGGTGCACGACGACTACGTGGCCCAGGGTGCCACCGAGCGCGATCGCCTGGTCCCCGAGGCCCAGAGCAAGTCCCAGATCCTGGTGGCCGAGGCCGAGACCAAGGCCAAGAACCTGGTGGCATCGGCAGAAGCCGACGCCGAGAAGACCACCAAGCAGGCAGAGGAGACCCGTCAGAAGACGCTGGCCGACCTCGAGGGCAAGAAGTCCACGCTCGAGACGCAGATCGACAAGCTGCGCGGCTTCGAGCGCGACTACCGCTCTCGCCTGACCAGCTACATCCAGGGGCAGCTGAAGGACCTCGACTCCTCGCCCGTGATCGCAGACGAGCCCGGCCCGTTGGACAACTGATCCGGACCTGAGCTCGTTCACGAGCCTCGAACGACGGCGGCACCACAGAAACTGAGGTGCCGCCGTCGTGGTCTGTCCAGAACATACTCACTTCTTCACCCCGCAACATCGAAGGACGGTCGGTAACGCATGAACCAGCAGCGAACCAGTAGGGGAGCAGCTCTGGGGCTGGCCGGTCTCGTGCTGGTGGTGGGGTACGGACTCGACCAGTTCACCAAGCACCTCGTGGTGACCAAGATGGATCTCTACGAGAGCATCGATGTGATCCCAGGGCTGGCTCGCTGGTACTCCATCCGCAACTCAGGTGCCGCTTTCTCTCTCGGAGAGGGCTACACGTGGATCTTCACGATCTTCATGTCTGTGGTTGCCGTGGCCGTCGCGGCATTCCTGCTCCCCAGGGTCCGTACGCGGACCTGGGGGTTGGCCCTGGGCGGGCTGCTGGCCGGCACGTTGGGCAACCTGACCGATCGGCTCTTCCGCGAGCCGTCCTTCGGCCAGGGCCACGTGGTGGACTTCATCTCCGTCGGCAATTTCGCGATCTTCAACGTCGCCGATTCCTTCATCGTGCTGTCCATGATCGCCGTCGTGTTGTTGCTGTGGTTCGGCGTCCCCCTGGACGGGAAACGCTCGCGGAAGGCTGATCCGGACACCATGGACGACGACGCGGCGGTGGGGTCCGCGGACGGCGCCTCCACGCCGTCGGGCACTGACGCATGAACGCCGCCGGAGGCGGCGAGAACAGCCACGCGCCGACGCTGTCCGTCCGAGTGGGCACCGATGTCGAGGCGGACAGGCTGGACCTGATCGTCGCGGAACTCGCTGGAATCTCCCGGACGCTGGCCGGAACCTGGATCAAGGACGCGCGCGTAGCGCTGGATCCGACCCAGAAGGCCGGCAAGTCCAGGATCCCGGCCGACGGCACGCTGGTGACCGTCACGCCGCCAGAGGACAAAGGATGGGAGGAAGAGCACGTGATCGACCTGCCAGTGCTCTATGAGGACGACGATCTGATCGTCATCGACAAACCGGTGGGCGTGGCCGCGCATCCATCCAACGGCTGGGCGGGCCCCACCGTCTCCGGGCAGTTGGTGGCCCAGGGGATCTCGATCGCGACCTCGGGGGCACAGGAACGCCAGGGGATCGTGCACCGCCTCGACGTCGGCACCAGCGGCTGCATGGTGGTCGCCAAATCCGAACGCGCCTATTCCGGCCTCAAACGAGCCTTCCACGACAGGACGCCGACCAAGGTCTATCACGCGGTGGTCCAAGGCCTGCCGGAACCGCTCAAGGGCACCATCGACGCACCCATCGGTCGGCATCCGGGAGCCTCTTGGAGGTTCGCGGTGGTGGAGGACGGACGCCACGCCGTGACTCATTACGAGCTGCTGGAGGCCTACGGGCGCGCCAGCCTCGTGGAAGTCCATCTGGAGACCGGGCGGACCCATCAGATCCGTGTGCATTTCTCGGCGCTGAACCATCCGTTGGTCGGCGACCAGCAGTACGGTGCCGATCCCTCCCTGGCGGCAGACCTGGGGCTGACCCGGCAATGGCTGCATGCCGTACGGCTCGGATTCGAGCATCCGGTCACGGGCGAGCGGGTCGAGGTCGAGGCCCCCTACCCGGAGGATCTGCGTAGCTCGTTGCGCCTGCTCGAGGCCTGAGCGTTTTCTCACCGTTGAGCGGCACACAAACCGTCGGTCACGGATCGTAGGATGGTGGGTATGCCTGGCTCTCTCGACGACGGTTTCGTCCACCTCCACACGCACACCGAGTACTCGATGCTGGACGGGGCCGCACGCGTCTCCGACCTGTTCGAGGAAGCGGACAGGCTCGGCATGAAGTCCATGGCCATCACGGACCACGGATACCTTTTCGGAGCGTTCGACTTCTGGAAAAAGGCCAATGCGGCAGGGATCAACCCGATCCTCGGTATCGAGGCCTATGTGACTCCCGGGACGGCACGCGGGGACAAGACCCGTGTGCGTTGGGGTGAGGAGCACCAGCGCTCCGACGATGTCTCCGGTGGCGGCGCCATCACCCACATGACCATGCTGGCTCAGAACAACGAGGGCTGGCAGAACCTCACCAGAGCGGCATCGATCGCATCGCTGGACTCCGTGTTCGGTAAATGGCCACGTTTCGACCGCGAGCTGATCTCGGCCAACTCCAAGGGCATCATCGCGACCACGGGGTGCCCCTCCGGTGAGGTGCAGACCAGGCTGCGGCTGGGGCAGTACCAGGAGGCAAAGCGTGCGGCGTCCGAGTACCAGGACATCTTCGGTGCGGAGAACTACTTCTGTGAACTCATGGACCACGGGCTCTCCATCGAGACCCGCGTGCGTGGCGATCTGCTGAAGTTGGCCAAGGAACTGAACATCCCTCTGGTGGCCACCAACGATCTGCACTACACCCACAGGGAGGATGCCAAGGCCCACGAGGCCCTGCTCGCCATCCAGTCCGGATCCACGTTGCTCGAACCCTCGTACGACCAGGGCGGCTCCCGCTTCGCGTTCAACGGTGACGGCTACTACCTGAAGTCACCGCGGGAGATGCGCGAACTCTTCCGAGACTTCCCCGAGGCCTGTGACAACACGCTGGCCATCGCAGAGCGTTGCCACGTGGACTTCGACATGGCCATCGGAAAGTACATGCCCAAGTTCCCTTGTCCCCCCGGTGAGGACGAGACCTCGTGGCTGTACAAGGAGGTCGACAAGGGGCTCCACTACCGCTACCCGGACGGGGTCCCCGAGGCCTCCCGCAAGCAGGCCGACTACGAACTCGACGTCATCACCAAGATGGGCTTCCCCGGGTACTTCCTGGTCGTGGCGGACTTCATCAACTGGTCCAAGGACAACGGCGTGCGGGTGGGGCCGGGCCGTGGCTCCGGTGCGGGATCCATGGTGGCCTACGCCATGCGTATCACCGACCTCGACCCGCTGCAGCACGGACTGTTCTTCGCGCGCTTCCTCAACCCGGAACGCGTCTCCATGCCTGACTTCGATGTGGACTTCGATGATCGCAGGCGTGCCGAGACCATCCACTACGTCACCGAGAAGTACGGGGCCGACAAGGTCTCCATGATCGTGACCTACGGGTCCATCAAGACCAAGCAGGCGCTGAAGGACTCCTCGCGTGTGCTCGGCTTCCCGTTCTCCATGGGGGAGACGCTGACCAAGACCCTGCCGGAGCCCGTCATGGCCAAGGACATCGCCTTGGCAGACATCGAGAACCCGGACGCGAAGCGTTACTCCGAGGCCGGCGACTTCCGCGAACTGCTCGGCACCGACCCGGACGCGCGCAAGGTCTTCGACACCGCGATCGGGCTCGAGGGCCTGAAACGTCAGTGGGGTGTCCACGCAGCCGGCGTGATCATGTCCTCCGACCCGGTGATCGACGTGGTCCCCATCATGCGCAGACTGCAGGACGGGCAGGTCATCACGCAGTGGGACTACCCCATCTGTGAGTCGCTCGGCCTGATCAAGATGGACTTCCTCGGCCTGCGAAATCTGACGATCATCTCCGACGCACTGGAGAACATCAAGCTCAACACCGGGGACGAACTGGACCTGGAACGCTTGGGCGTCGATGACAAGGCGTCCTATGAACTGCTGGCCCGGGGTGACACCCTGGGCGTGTTCCAGCTCGATGGCGGCCCCATGCGCTCACTGCTGCGGCTCATGAAGCCTGACAACTTCGAGGACATCTCCGCTACCATCGCGCTCTACCGGCCGGGTCCCATGGGCGCCGACTCGCACACCAATTACGCGTTGCGTAAGAACGGTCTGCAGGAGATCACCCCGATCCACCCGGAACTCGAGGAACCGCTCAAGGACATCCTCAGCACCAGCTACGGCCTGATCATCTATCAGGAGCAGGTGATGCAGATCGCCCAGCGCGTCGCGGGCTATTCGCTGGGCCAGGCCGACCTGCTGCGTCGCGCCATGGGCAAGAAGAAGAAGGCGGAGCTGGACAAGCAGTACGTCGGCTTCCACGCCGGCATGGTGGAGCGTGGCTACTCCGAAGCCGCCGTCAAGGCGCTGTGGGACATCCTGCTGCCCTTCTCCGACTACGCGTTCAACAAGGCCCACTCTGCCGCCTACGGCCTGGTCTCCTACTGGACGGCCTACTTCAAGGCGCACTACCCGGCGGAGTACATGGCGGCCCTGCTGACCTCGGTGGGTGACGACAAGGACAAGTCAGCGCTGTACCTCAACGAGTGCCGTCACATGGGCATCGAGGTCCTGCCCCCGGACGTCAACGAGTCGCAGTTGACCTTCACCCCTGTGGGCAAGGACATTCGCTTCGGTATGGGTGCCGTGCGCAACGTGGGCACCAACGTCGTTGACGCCATGGTGGCCGCACGTGAGGAGAAGGGCCGTTTCGAATCCTTCTCCGATTTCCTCTCCAAGGTTCCGGTGGTGGTCTGCAACAAGCGCACCATCGAATCCCTCATCAAGGCGGGTGCCTTCGATTCCTTGGGTCACACCCGCAGATCCCTGTTGCGCATCCACGAGGATTCCGTGGAACAGGCCGTGTCGTTGAAGCGCAACGAGGCGGTGAACCAGTTCGATCTCTTCTCCGCTTTGGGGGACGAGTCCCTCAACGAATCCATTCGGATCGACGTCCCGGAACTCCCGGAGTGGGACAAGAAGGACAAGCTGGGCTTCGAACGCGAGATGCTCGGCCTCTACGTCTCGGATCACCCTCTCAGGGGCTTGGACGAGATGTTGGCCGCCCAGGCGGACATGCCGGTCAACAAGGTCGTCTCCGATGACGGTCCGGCCGACGGCCACTCCGTGAGTATCGCCGGGATGATCTCCGGACTGCAGCGTCGCGTGGCGAAGTCCTCCGGTAACCCGTACGCCCGCTGCGAGATCGAAGACCTCTCGGGTTCCATGGAGGTCATGTTCTTCGGTCAGGTGTATCAGCCCATCGCCACACTGCTGGCGGAGGATCTGATCGTGGTGGTCAAGGGACGCGTCCAGCGACGCGACGACGGCTCCATCACACTCTCCGCCCAGGAGCTGCGCATCCCGGACATCGTGGAGGGCGGCGGAACCGGCCCCGTGGTGCTGTCGCTGCCCACGCACAAGGCCACGGAACCCGTGGTGAAGCAATTGGGTGAGGTCCTGCGTAACCATCCGGGTCAATCGGAGGTCAGGGTGAAATTGCAGGGTACCCATTCCATGGAGATCATGCGTTTGGGATCCCAGTACAGGGTCCAGCCCAACCCGTCGCTGTACGGGGACCTCAAGGTCTTGTTGGGTCCCACCTGCTTGGACTCCTGAAGCCCGGCCGGACATCTGGAACGCGAAGACGCGGAGTGCGGCGTCGACTCGCTTTATCATTGCGCCACCTCGCTGTTCTACCCTTGGATACGTGAGCACACTGAGTTCCGACACCCTCCTGACCGTGACCGACTTGCGCGGTAGCGCCCCCAGCGATTCCACGCTGCGGGAATCCCTTCCGCGTCTGGACCATGCGGACAGCGCCGGACCGGAACAGGCCGTGGCGGGGATCATCTCCGACGTCGCGGAACGTGGTGCTGCAGCCGTTCAGGACCTCACGGAACGCTTCGATGGCGTGCGCCCCGAGCACCTGCGTGTGCCTGCCTCCGCGCTGGCCTCGGCCTTGGAAGGGTTGGCCCCCGAGATCCGGACCGCACTGGAGGCCTCCATCGAGCGAGCCAGGGCCTTCGCTGCCGATCAGCGACCCCAGGACACCACCACCCGTTACGATGCGGATGCCTCGGTGACCCTGCGGTGGGTTCCGGTGAACAGGGTGGGTCTCTACGTTCCGGGCGGTCTGGCCGTCTACCCCTCCAGCGTGGTCATGAACGTGGTGCCTGCCCAGGCTGCCGGCGTTGCCTCGATCGCGCTGGCCTCACCGCCGGCCAAGGACGGTTCGGGACTCCCACACCCCACCATCCTGGCGGCGGCCCAACTCCTGGGAGTGAGTGAGGTCTATGCCATGGGAGGGGCCCAGGCCATCGCAGCCTTCGCTCACGGTCTGCCCGCTGACTCTGCCGAGGGCCTGGAACCCGGCTTGGACCCGGTCTCGCTCGTGACCGGTCCCGGAAACGTCTTCGTGGCCACGGCCAAGGGCCAACTCAAGGGAGTGGTCGGCATCGACGCTGAGGCCGGACCCACAGAGATCGCCATCCTTGCCGATGGGACGGCGAACCCTGACTACGTTGCGGCCGACCTCATCTCGCAGGCGGAACACGATCCCAACGCCTCCAGCGTCCTCATCACGGATTCGGTCGACCTCGCGGAGGCGGTCAAGCAGCCTCTGGCCGAGCAGGTTGCCGGTACCAAGCATCGGGAACGGGTGGTGACCGCGCTCAGCGGGGCACAGTCCGGCGTGGTCCTCGTGGATGATCTGGATACCGCCGTCCGCGCCGCCAACCTGTACGCCGCTGAGCACCTGGAGATCCACACGGAGAATGCCGAAGCGGTGGCCCAACGCATCACCGACGCCGGCGCGGTCTTCATCGGTTCCTATTCGCCCGTGAGCCTCGGCGACTACAGCGCGGGTTCCAACCACGTGCTTCCCACCATGGGAACCGCCACGCACGCCTCGGGGCTGCACACCGCGACCTTCCTGCGCGCTCAGCAGCAGATCCGCTACGGTTACGAGGGTTTGAGCCGCGTCGGCGCCCACGTTCGGGTGCTCTCCGACGCGGAGGACCTGCCCGCCCACGGTGACGCTGTGGACGCGCGACTGTACCCTGACACGGAGAATCGAGGCTGACCCCATGTTCTGCCCGTATTGCCGGAATCCCGATTCCAAGGTCGTGGACTCGCGAGTGCTGGACGACGGCAGCGCCATCCGCCGCCGGCGGCAGTGCGCTTCCTGCGGCCGCCGCTTCACCACCATGGAGACGGCAAGCCTGTCCGTGATCAAGCGCTCGGGGGTCGCGGAGCCGTTCAGCCGAGCCAAGGTGGTCTCCGGTGTGCGCAAGGCCTGCCAGGGGCGCCCGGTCTCCGATGACGACCTGGCCATGCTGGCGCAGGAGGTCGAGGAGACCATTCGGGCGGACGGTGCCGCAGAGGTGGACGCGCATCGGGTGGGCCTGGCGATCCTTGCACCCTTGCGCAGACTGGACCAAGTGGCCTATCTTCGTTTTGCGAGCGTGTACCAAGACTTCGAGACCCTCGAGGACTTCGAACAGGCCATCGCAACGCTGCGTGAGGATCGGGACCCCGCTCCCGAGAGCAAGCAGCGGCCGCTCACCTACAAGTGAGTCGGCAGGGGAGGCGTTGTTCCCCTGCAGATATGAGACCCCGGCGGTGGTCCAGGAGGGGAAGCCTGGACCGCCGCCGGTTCATGTCTACATCCGGAACTCTCAACAACGGCGGCGAACCGTAACTACGGTGCCTAGTGACCACTGGGCACCGTTACTGCGGTTTTCTGCCGTGGTCATGTCACTTCTTGGCGGAGCGCCGACGTTTCTCCACGCGGTGGGCCTGGTACGCGGCGCCCACGATGCCCGCGTTGTTCTTGAGCTTGGCCGGCCTGATGGGGGTCCTCAACTTCAACAGTGGCAGGTAGTCCTCGCTGCGCTTGGAGATCCCGCCTCCCACGATGAACAGGGTAGGGGAGAAGATGAACTCCACATGGGAGAAGTAGCGCTGTAGTCGGGCAGCGTAGTCCTCCCAGCTCAGCTGCTCGCGTTCGCGGGCGGCCGCCGATGCGCGGGTCTCGGCGTCGTACCCGTCCAATTCCAGGTGACCCAGCTCGGCGTTGGGCACCAATTTGCCGTCCATCACCATGGCCCCACCGATTCCGGTGCCAAGGGTGATGGTCATGACGAGTCCTCCCACGTGTTTGCCCGCACCGTATTTGGCCTCGGCCAATCCGGCGGCGTCCGCATCGTTGACCAGGTGCACAGGGCGGGCCAGGACCTCCGAGAACAGCGAGTCCGCGTCGGTGCCGATCCACGAGGGGTCCACATTCGCCGCGGAGAGCGTGACACCGTCCTTGACGATGGCAGGGAAATCCACGCCGATGGGGGAGTTCGGGGCCGGGGCGTCATCGCGACCCTGGAGCTCTTCCACGACTTGAGCCACGACCTGGGCCACCGCCTCAGGGGTGGCCCAGGTCGTGGCTC
>NZ_JALAGT010000062.1 GCF_022712295.1 Galactobacter sp. | reverse complement strand
GTCGATGATCGGCGATCGGCTGAACGAGGAATTGTTAGTGTGGACACACCATGACACTTCAAGACGAGTTGGCGTTGGCGTCCAGGCCGGACCTTTTCCAGACGGTTCCTTCGGCACGTCTCGCGAAGAACGGCCGGATCCTCGCCTGGACGCAGCCGGTACTGTTCCTGTTGGTCGCTGCCTGGTTTCTGACTCGGGGATCCACAAGCTACCTCGTGATCGGCCTGATCCTGGTGGTGGCCGGCGCTGTCGGCTTCTTTACGATGCGCAAGTGGGCCGGTGACGCCAAGGAATGGGCCCTCCGGGATGGCCGGGGGCTGAACAGCCGCAAGCTGCCCTTGCGGGAGGACGCCGAGGAAGCATGGAGGCGACTGGCCACGGGTGACGTCCTCTATTACACGCCACTGAAGGTGGAAGAGCGCCCCAACGGGAACGCACTGCATCAACTACATCTCTACTGGCCCACGGACGGCGAGAGGGTCACTTACCTGGCCATCACACCCAAGATTGCCAAGGACGCTGCGCCTCCCGACGTGCTCGAGCTCCGCGATCACAAGCACGATCAGTTCCACGCAGCGCTGGAGCACGGGTTGTTCAAGAAGTTCAGTGCCTGAAACCCCACCACGATCCGGTAGGCTTGTCCGCAACGTACGGGAGTACCCTTCAACGCCTCATCCGTCAGCACGCTAGGACGACGACGTCCAGCCGGGTGAAACGGCCTGACCCATGGTTTCGAACATCCGGGACAGGCGGGAAGACGTACGGCTCATGGCCGTATCCAAAACTCCCGAAAGGCGCGTGACTTGTTCGCCACCGTCTCCATTGCCGTCCTGATCCTGGTCATTATCCTGGATCTCCTCTATGTCACCCTCAGGCCCCACACTCCGTCCATGAAGGAATCGGCGGTCTGGGTGTCGGCCTACACCGGCCTCGCCATCGTCTTCTTCGGGCTGATGTGGTGGTTGGAAGGTAGTGGCCCGGCCACCGAGTTCCTCACCGGTTGGCTCACCGAATACTCGTTGTCCATCGACAATCTCTTCGTCTTCATCGTGATCCTCTCCGGCTTCGCCGTACCTCGTGAATTGCAGCAGCGGATCCTGCTTGTCGGCATCATCATCGCGCTGGTGCTACGTGCGGTCTTCATCCTCATCGGTGCCGGCGTGATCGCCCGCTTCTCCTGGGTCTTCTACCTCTTCGGCGCCTTCCTCCTCTTCACCGCTGTCCACCAGTTCCGCTCCGCGGTCGCTGAACGCCGCCACGTCACCTCGGCCACGGGCGAACCCGAGCCTCAGAAGGAGGGCATCGCGCAGAAGCTGTCCCGGAGACTGAACGTGGTGCAGGAGTTCGACGGCATGCGCACCCGCACCGTGGTGGACGGCGTGAAGCGGTTCACCCCGGTTCTGGCCGTGATCCTGGCCTTGGGTCTCACCGACCTGATGTTCGCCGTGGATTCGATTCCGGCGATCTTCGGCATCACCCAGGACCCGTTCATCGTCATGACGGCCAACCTCTTCGCGCTGATGGGACTGCGCCAGCTCTACTTCCTGCTCGGCGGCCTGTTGGATCGGCTGATCTACTTGAGCTACGGCATCGCCATTGTGCTCGGCTTCATCGGCGTGAAGCTGGTGTTGCACGCTCTGGGCCACAACGAGTTGGCCTTCGTCAACGGTGGGCACCACGTTCCGGTGCCTGAGATCAGTACCGCGTTGTCCCTGGTGGTGATCGTAGGGGTGATTGGCCTCAGCGTGGTGACCTCGCTGCTGTCCCCGCAGGGCAAGAAGATGGCGGCATTGCGTGCCAAGGGAGAATCGCTGCACCAACAGACTGCGTCGGCCGAGCCTGAGCGCAGTGATGCAACGGAGCCGGTCCGGAGCACAGGGGATCACTGACTACGCTTGTGTACGTGAATCTTCGTGAATCGTCGTCTTTCGTCAGCAGCGTCGTCGCCATCCTCGGAGCGGGGGCGCTGGTGCTCGGGATCGTCGGCTGCGCCGGTGCATCGGGCGCCGCGTCAGATGACGGTTCCGACTCCCCAGCGTCCATCACCGCGGTGTCCGGCGCCGACTCATCCGTGTCCCCGGTCCCGACGGGCACGGGCTTCGACTACCAGCTGGGTGGCGCCTACGACGCGCCCGACGGCGTGGGCGTCGTGGCGCGGGATCGAAGCGCGGCCCCGTTGGAAGACGGATACTCGATCTGTTACGTCAACGCCTTCCAGACCCAGCCGGGTGACACCAAGCTCTGGAAGTCCTCGCTGTTGTTGAAGAAGAACGGCAACCCGGTCACGGACCCGGACTGGCCGGATGAGATCCTGCTCGATACGTCCACCGCGAGCAAGCGGGCGGACATCGTGAAGGTGTTGACCCCCTGGATCAAGGGGTGCGCGCGTAGCGGCTACGCAGCGGTGGAGTTCGACAACCTCGATTCCTACACCCGCTCAGGCAAGGCCCTGAAGTACGAGCACAACGCCGCACTGGCCAAGAGCCTCGTGGAGGTGTCCCACGAGTCCGGGCTCGCGGCCGCTCAGAAGAATGTCGCCGAACGGTCGACTCAACTGAAACGGAGCGCGGGCTTCGACCTGGTCGTGGCGGAGGAATGCGCTGCGAACGAGGAGTGTGCTCAGTACTCGAGCGCCTACGGCACGCAGGTCGTGGACGTGGAGTACACGGACAACCTTCCGACGTCCTTCTCCGAGATGTGCAAGAAGCACGGTGCGCCGGAACTCATGATCCTGAGGGACCGCGACCTGCTCACGCCGGACGAGGACGGATACGTCTACGAGCCGTGCAACTGATCCCGACCCGAGTCGTCAGGCGCCGGCGACCCCGGTCCTGGTGAACAGCTGGGGCAGGATGGTGTCCGGATCGTCCCGGATCCCGTCGTGGTGATAATCGGGGCTCTCCCAGACCTGCAGGCCGCTCACCTGCGCCGCAGTGGTCAGGGACAGTTCCCGGTCCACGTAGATATCAGGTGTGTACACGGCTGCAGCCACTGGGACGCAATTGCGTGCCAGCTGCTCTCGGTCGTATAGCGGGCCCCACTGCGTGGTTGCATGCAGCGCGTGGGCCAGATCCCGGACCGGACGCAGGGACGGCACCTCGTCGAAATCCTGCGGGACGGCGTGCTCGCCGAGCAACCGTGGGCGTTCCGCGTCCGGAACATACTGCGGGAAGTCCTCGCGACGTACCCGGTCGGCGGCCCAGTCCGTGGCGGCACCTTCGGAATAGATGGACTCCTGGAGCAGCCAGTACAGCGGTGAGGCCAAGTGATCGAACTGTGCGGCGAGCGTGGAGAGGAAGGCTGCGGAGAGCCTGCGTTCTCCCGCGATGGTCACCACGGCCTCCTCCAACGCGTGGTGAAGCCCCTGCACCCGGGTGTTCCCACCCAGCATCATGCCCAGGTGCGCCACCGTGGTCTCGGTGACCTCGCCACCGTCGGCCAGCCGTTCCGGCGCGCCGGCGGCGCGGCGTGAACGCACGACGTCGTACACCTCGGCCAGGCGTTCCTCGTCCTCCGGGTGCCAGGCGAAGAACTCGTCCTCGCGTTCCCCGATCCGCCGATACGTGGCTCGGTAGACGTCGGTGGCGTCCCCGCTCATGCTGCCCAGGCCCGCCGTGATGAGGCTGCGGTCCAGGTGCTCTGGGGCGAAGGAGAGGTAGGACAGGGTGATGAACCCGCCGTAGGACTGGCCGAGCGTGGACCAGGATTCGATCCCGAGGCCCTGCCGAACCGCCTCGGCATCCGCGACGATGTCCGGCGCACGGAAGTGCGAAAGGTACTCGACCTGAGCATCGAGATTGCCCACGGCCGCGATGGAACGCGCGTCGATGGGGGAGGACAGCCCCGTTCCGCGTTGGTCGAGCAAAACGACCTGGAAGTGCGGAAGGAGGGTGGCGAGCCAGCCGGAAGCACCGCCGTCGGGCCTGAGTGCGGCCATGCCGGGGCCGCCCTGGAGGAAGACGAGCCATGGGCGGCGCTCCGCGCCGGGCTCGTCGGCGCGGGCGGTGCGTGCGAACACGCGCAGGGAACCGCGCGACGGTTCGGCGTGGACCAAGGGCACCTCGAAATGGTGCCCGGACGTGACGACGCCCCGCCAGGCCCGGGGCGTCGAGGTGGACAGGGGCGTGGCGGGGCGTGCGAACGTCATCGTGTGGTGCGGACTCCTCAGCGGGCCACGGTCAGGACGAGCTCGCCCTGAGCGCCGGCCAGGGTCACCTTGTTGCCGTTCACCGTCACGTCGACGTCGCCGCTGAGGGCGTCGTCGAGGCTCTGGGCGACCGTAGCGGCGTCGTCATCGGCGCACTTGTCCAGGTTGGAGCTGCCCGCCTCGTCGAAGGTGTACCCGGATCCGGAGGTGGTCACCGTGTAGACGGTGCCCGCGCAGAGTCCGATGGTGGTCACCAGGGCGCCGTCGTCGCTCGTGGCGTCACCGCTGACGCTCACCCCGGTGAAGGTACCGGGGTCGACCTTGGCACCGTCGAGGGTGAAGGAGGTCACCTCGTACGTGGCGTCCTCCGCCTTCAGGAACGAAGCCGCGTCGGTGGGTGCAGCAGCCTCGGAGGGCTCGGGAGCCAGGGTCTCCGAACCGGAGGTCTCCCCGGTCTCCTCCGACTCCTCCGCGTGCTCTTCCGCAGCGGCGGAAGCGTGTGCGGTGTCGGAAGCCTTGGGGGTGGGGGAGTCCATGGTGGTGATGTGCTTCGGGGCGCATGCGGACAGACCCAGGGCCAGGACGGTCAACGGGGCGGCGATGATGGCCGCGGTGCGGACGCGGCGAGCAGTGGCGAAGTTCGACATGTATCCAAGTCTAATGCCGATGCGCCGTCTCGTGGGTCAGCCGTCGAGCCGTCCCATGCCCGTCACGCGGACCACGGCCTCTCCTGCCTCGTCAGAGGCATCGAGATCCACGATGGCGTCGAAGCCCCAGTCGTGGTCCCCCTCGGGATCGGCGAACGTCTGACGGCAGCGCCACACGCGTCGGCCATCGGTTTCCTTGCCGGGGGTGATCTTGAGCAGTGCGGGTGAACGGCCTGCAGGACCGTCGTCCAAATCTTCGTGGTCGGCGAAGTAGTCGTCAAGCAGGTCTGCCCAGTCATCGGCGTCGAAGCCGTCGTCCGGGTCCAGCGCGGCCAGGCCGCGGTCGTCCTCGCGGCCGAAGAGCTGAACCCTGCGGAAGAGCTGGTTGCGTACCAACACGCGGAAGGCGCGTTCGTTGTCGGTGAGACGGGCCGGTTGCTTGGCCAATTCCTCGTCCGCCTGCGCAGGCGTCCTGCCCGCCGCGAGGGCTTCCCATTCGTCCAACAGGGAGGAGTCGGTCTGTTCGATGATCTCGCCCAGCCAGGCGACGAGGTCCTGCAGGGCCTCGGTGCGTTCGTCCTGCGGGACGGTCTGGCGCAGGGCCTTGTAGGCGTCGGTCAGGTAGCGCAGCAGTACGCCCTCGGAGCGGGCCAGCTGGTAGAGGCGGATGTAGTCGCCGAAGTCGCAGGCACGCTCGAACATGTCCCGCACCACGGACTTGGGCTTGAGCTCCTGATCTGCCAACCAGCCGGCACCCTCCCGGTACTGCTCGAAGGCCGGCTGCAGGCGGTTCTCCAGCGGGCGCGGCTCGTGGACATCGTCCAGGCGGGCCATGCGCTCGTTGTAGTCCACGCCGTCTGCCTTCATGGCGGCGATGGCCTCACCCTTGGCGAAACGTACCTGGGCGCCGATCACCTGGTGCGGGGACTCGAGCGTGGATTCGATGACCGTGAGGACGTCCAAGGCGTAGGCCGGATCCTCCGGGTCGAAGAGGTCGAGGGCAGCCACGGCGAAGCTGGAGAGCGGCTGGTTCAGCGCGAAGTTCTCCTGCAACGTCACGGTCAGCGCCAGAACGTTGCCCCAACGGTCCGGCTCGGTGCGTTCCACGACGCCGGTCGCCAGGAGTTCGCGGAGAATGCCGAGGGCCCGAAGCACGTGCGAGCGGCGACGCACCGGCGGCTCGTGGTTGTCGGTGAGCAGCGTCGCTGCGGCGGTGAACGAGTCCCCGTCGCGGGCCATCAGGTTCAGCAGCATGGAGTGGGTGACCTTGAAGGAGCTGGTCAGCGGCTCCGGGTCTGCGTGCACCAGGCGTTCGAAGGTCTTCTCTGACCAGGACACGAAGCCTTGCGGCGCTGACTTCTTCTTGACCTGCCTCAACTTCTTCTGATCGTCACCGAACTTGCCCCGCGCCTTCGCCATGGCGCGCGCGTTCTCGATCTCGTGCTCGGGTGCCTGCACCACGACGTCGCCCGCGGTGTCGTAGCCCGCGCGCCCGGCGCGACCAGCGATCTGGTGGTACTCACGAGCGGTGAGGTGCCGGGTGCGTTCACCGTCGAACTTGGACAGGGCCGTGATCAGCACGGTCCGGATGGGCACATTGATACCCACACCGAGGGTGTCCGTTCCGCAGATGACCTTCAGCAGGCCGGCCTGGGCCAGCTGCTCCACGAGCCGGCGGTATTTGGGCAGCATGCCTGCGTGGTGCACACCGATGCCTTGGCGCAGCATCTTGGACAGCGTCTTGCCGAATCCGGAGGCGAAGCGGAATCCGCCGAGCAACTCGGCGATGCGCGCCTTCTCCTCCTTGGTGCACAGGTTCACCGAGAGCAATCCCTGGGCGCGTTCGATGGCCTCCAATTGGCTGAAGTGCACCACGTACACCGGCGCGCGGTGCGTGCTCACCAGTTCCTCCAGGGTCTCCTGGATGGGCTCGGTTCCCCAGTGGTGGTGCAGGGGGATGGGACGCTCTGCACCCGAGACCGTGACGGCCTTGCGTCCGGTGCGCTCGGCGAGGTCGTTCTCGAAGAACTCGGTGGGTCCCAAGGTCGCTGAGAGCAGCAGGAACTGGACCTGGGGGAGGGTCAGCAGCGGCACCTGCCACGCCCATCCACGCTGCGGATCGGCGTAGAAGTGGAACTCGTCCATGATGACCACACCCACGTCCGCCTCCGATCCATGGCGCAGGGCGAGGTTGGCCACGATCTCCGCTGTGCAGCAGATGATGGGCGCGTCCGGGTTCACGGAGGAGTCGCCGGTCACCATGCCGACGTTCTTGGCTCCGAAGATGGAGATCAGGTCGAAGAACTTCTCGGAGACCAGCGCCTTGATGGGCGCGGTGTAGTAGCTGCGCTCGCCCCTGGCCATCGCGGCGAAGTGGGCGGCCACCGCGACCATGGACTTGCCCGACCCCGTCGGGGTCGCGAGGATGACGTGGTTACCCCCCACGAGCTCCATCACGGACTCGTCCTGTGCCGGGTACAGATTCAGTCCGCGGTCGGAGACCCAACCGGTGAAGGCGTCATAGGTGGCTTCTGGGAGGCGGGAGGTGGGCGCCGAAGGGACGCGGTCTGCGAGGTTCATGATGCTCCCCAGCCTACTGGGGGCAGCCGACACCTCGCTGCCCGCCCTTGACCGTCGGCACCCGAGGCGGTGGGATGGCGGCATGGCCTGGGATCCGACGCAATACACCAAGTTCATCAGCCAGAGGGAACGGCCCTTCCACGAGTTGCTTGCCCGGGTCGGCGCCACGGCGCCGGGGACCGTGCTCGACGTGGGGTGCGGTCCCGGCACTGCCACAGCCACGTTGCTTCAGCGGTGGCCTTCGGCCACCGTGACCGGGTTTGACTCCTCCGAGGAGATGATCCGGTCGGCCCGGCCGCTCGAACGCAGCACTCCTGGGGGCGGCCGCTTGGAGTTCTCTGTCGAGGACGCCCACGACGTGGACGTGGCGCAGGCCGACGTCGTGGTCAGCAATGCGATGCTGCAATGGATACCCGACCATCGTGAGCTGCTCGACCACTGGGCCAACGACCTCCGCTCAGGGGCCTGGCTGGCTTTTCAGGTCCCAGGAAACTTCGACGCGCCGAGCCACCGGCTGATGCGGGAGACCGCGGACGACGGTCCGTGGGCCACGGCCCTCCACGGCGTCCTGAGAGGGCCGGAGAGCGTGGACACCCCGGCGGGCTATGCCTCGGCGCTGATGGACAGTGGCCTTCGAGTGGACGCATGGGAGACCACCTACCTCCAGTGGCTCACCGGCCCGGACCCCGTCCTGGAGTGGGTCCGGGGCACCGGCCTGCGCCCGGCCCTCGCCGCACTGGAGGAACGCGCCCCGGACCTGCTGGATTCCTACGTCGAGACCTACACGCGGCGCCTGCGGGAGGCCTATCCGTCCCGCTCCATCGGCGCGGGCGACGAGCGCCAAGAGCTCACCGCGCTGCCCTTCCGTCGGATCTTCGTGGTGGCGACGAAGCCCTGAGGAGACGAAACCCTGAGGAGACGAAGCCCCGACGATCCGGGCTCGGCGCACCTGCGATCCTGGGCTCACCAGCCCCGCTCGCGCCACTGCTCCAGATGGGGGCGTTCGGTGCCGAGTGTGGTTCCCTCCCCATGGCCGGGGAACACCTGCGCGGAGTCCGGGTAGACGTCGAACAGCCGGTGCGTCACGTCGTCCAGCAGCGAAGCGAACCGCGCCGGATCGTGGTCGGTGTTGCCGACCCCGCCCGGGAACAGGCTGTCCCCACTGAAGATCAGCGTGGCCGCGGGGGACTCCGCGTCCGGTCGCTGGAGCACGTACGCGATGGAACCAGGCGTGTGCCCGCGCAGACCCACGCAGGTGAGCTTCAAGGCGCCGTCGTCGCCGAAGGCGAGATCCTCACCGTGTGACACAGCCGCCTCGATGACGACGTCGCGCTGCTCCGCAATGGCGTCCACGTCCTCCTCTCCGGAGATGGTGAAGGCCTCGGTGGACTCTGCGACCACGGCCAAGGCCCGGGTGTGGTCCCAATGCGAGTGGGTGGTGAGCACCGCGAGCAGGGTGCCGTCGCCGTGCTGGCCGGCCCAGGCCAGCAGCGTCTCGGGGTCATCGGCGGCGTCGATGAGCACCTGCTCCCCGGAGGCCGTGTCCGTGAGGAGGTAGCAGCGGTTGTCCATCTCCGAGACGGAGAGGCGGCGGACCTCCAGGCCGGCGTCGGAGTAGATGAGCTCGTCTGGGATCGAGGCGGGATTCGTCATGGCATCACCATGACATGCCGGACGGGTTCGCGGCTAACCTTGACCCTGATGAGTTCACCACTGGAGACCTTCAGCCCGGACCCCGCCGACGACACGCCACCGTACCGGCAACTGCGGCGCCGGATCGCGGCCGATATCGCGGCAGGCGAATTGGCGGTGGGGGAGAAGCTGCCCAGCGTCCGCGCCCTGGCCACCACTCTGGGGATGGCCCCCAACACCGTGGCCAAGGTGTACAAGGAACTCGAGGCGGACGGCTTGGTCCGCACCGCGGGCCGTGCGGGCACCGTGGTGACCGGTGCAGGAGCCAAGGCGCCCGTCGGAGTGCTCCGCGCCGCGGAGCGACTGGCGACGGAGGCACGTCGGGCAGGCATGAGTGAGGACGCCGTGTTGGCTGTGACGAGGGCGGCACTGAACGCGGCCGAGTAGGGCACTACACTGGAGTGCGTGCCGAACACTTCTTCGAATACTTCTGCGCTCAGCCACCGTTCCTCGCAGCCCGGTTCCGGCCGGGTGGACCTGACCCGACTCGTGGTGCAGGGCGCCCGCGAACACAACCTCAAGAACGTCTCAGTGGATCTTCCGCGGGACAAGATGATCGTCTTCACCGGCCTCTCCGGCTCCGGTAAGTCCTCCCTGGCCTTCGACACCATCTTCGCCGAAGGCCAGCGCCGCTACGTCGAGTCGCTCTCCGCCTACGCACGCCAATTCCTCGGCCAGGTGGACAAGCCAGATGTGGACTTCATCGAGGGACTCTCGCCTGCGGTGTCGATCGACCAGAAGTCCACGTCGAAGAACCCGCGTTCCACGGTCGGTACCGTCACCGAGATCCACGACTACCTGCGCCTGCTCTTCGCCCGCATCGGCCACCCGCACTGCCCCGAGTGCGGTGCAGAGATCACCAAGCAGACGCCGCAGCAGATCGTGGACCGGCTGCTGGAGGAGCCCGAGCGCACCCGCGTGCAGGTACTGGCCCCCGTGGTCCGCGCCCGCAAGGGCGAGTTCGTTGACCTCTTCAAGGAGTTGCAGGTCTCCGGCTACGCCCGTGCGCGCGTCGACGGGGAGACCATTCAGCTCTCCGACCCGCCCAAGCTGGCCAAGCAGTACAAGCACACCATCGAGGTGGTGGTGGACCGCATCTCCCTGAAGGCCTCCGCCCGTCAACGCATCACCGATTCCGTCGAGACCGCTCTCGGACTGGCCGACGGGCGTGTGGTCGTCGAATTCGTCGACCTCGACCAGGACGCGCCCCACCGCACCAGGACCTTCTCCGAGAAGCTGGCCTGCCCCAACGACCACCCCATCACGCTGGACGAGGTGGAGCCGCGGACGTTCTCCTTCAACAACCCCTTCGGCGCCTGCGCCACGTGCTCGGGAATCGGCATGCGCCTCGAGGTCGACGAGGACCTGGTGGTCCCAGACCCTTCCCAGACCCTGGCAGGGGGTGCCATAGCCCCCTGGGCCATCGGCAAGTCCGTGGCGGAGTACTGGGTGCGGCTCATGGAGGGCCTTGGCCAGGAACTCGGCTTCGACGTGGACACCCCGTGGGAGGACCTGCCGGCCTCCGCACGCAAGGCCCTGCTCCACGGCAAGGATCACAAGGTCGTGGTGGCCTACCGCAACCGCTTCGGGCGCGAACGCAAGTACTCGACCGGCTTCGAGGGTGTGGTCTCCTACATCAAGCGCAAGCACGTGGAGACGGAATCCGACAACGCGCGTGAACGCTATGAGGAGTACATGCGGGAGGTCCCGTGCCCGGACTGCAACGGTGCGCGGCTGAACCCGGCGGCGCTCTCGGTGCTGGTGGGCGGGAAGTCCATCGCCTACGTCTCCGAGCTCGCACTCCAGGACGCGCTAGAGTTCATCGAGTCCCTGATCCTGACCGATCGCGAGGCCAAGATCGCCTCCGAGGTGGTCAAGGAGATCAAGGCCCGCCTCACGTTCCTGCTGGACGTCGGCCTGGACTACCTCTCCCTCTCCCGCGCCTCCGCGACCCTGTCGGGCGGGGAGGCCCAGCGCATCCGGCTGGCCACACAGATCGGCTCCGGACTGGTGGGCGTTCTCTACGTCCTCGACGAGCCGTCCATCGGCCTGCACCAGCGAGACAACCGCAGGCTCATCGAGACGCTGACGCGGCTCCGGGACCTCGGCAACACCCTGATCGTGGTGGAACACGACGAGGACACCATCGCGGAGGCCGACTGGATCGTGGACGTAGGACCCGGTGCAGGCGAACACGGTGGCGAGATCGTCCACTCAGGATCCTTGGAGGGGCTCAAGGCCAACCAGCGCTCCATCACCGGCGACTACCTCTCCGGCCGACGTGCCATCGAGCTGCCGACGCAACGGCGCAAGGTGGACAAGAAGCGACAGCTGCGCGTTGTCGGTGCACGTGAGAACAACCTGGACAACGTCACGGTGGACATTCCCCTCGGAACCCTGACCGCCGTCACCGGAGTGTCGGGTTCCGGCAAGTCCACCCTCATCAACGACATCCTCTACAAGGTCCTGGCCACCCGCCTGAACCGCGCCAAATTGGTTCCGGGTCGGCACACGCGCGTCGAGGGACTGGACCACCTGGACAAGGTGGTGCACGTGGACCAGAGCCCCATCGGCCGGACCCCGCGTTCCAACCCGGCCACCTACACCGGTGTCTTCGATCACATCCGCAAGCTCTTCGCGGAGACCCAGGAGGCCAAGGTCCGCGGCTATCTTCCCGGCCGGTTCTCATTCAACGTCAAGGGCGGCCGCTGTGAGGCCTGCTCCGGCGATGGCACCCTGAAGATCGAGATGAACTTCCTACCGGATGTCTACGTACCCTGCGAGGTCTGCCACGGAGCGCGGTACAACAGGGAGACCCTCGAGGTCCATTACAAGGGCAAGACCATCTCGGACGTCCTCGACATGCCCATCGAGGAGGCCGCGGAGTTCTTCGCAGCCTTCCGTCCCATCGCCCGGCACCTTGACACCCTCGTGGATGTCGGCCTGGGTTACGTGCGGTTGGGGCAGCCGGCCACCACCCTCTCCGGCGGTGAGGCGCAGCGCGTCAAGCTGGCCACGGAGCTGCAGAAGCGCTCCAACGGGCGCAGCATCTATGTTCTCGACGAGCCCACCACGGGTCTGCACTTCGAGGACATCAGGAAGCTCTTGCACGTGATCCAGGGCCTGGTGGACAAGGGCAATTCCGTCCTCGTCATCGAGCACAACCTTGACGTGATCAAGTCAGCGGACTGGATCATCGACCTGGGCCCGGAAGGCGGCTCGGGCGGAGGCACCATCGTGGCACAGGGAACCCCGGAACAGGTAGCCAAGGTCAAGGACTCCCACACGGGCAGGTTCTTGGCGGAACTGCTGGGCTGACGTGAACGTGACGCCGCTGCATGCCGCATGACGCATGCATCGGTGCGCGTGAGCATGCCGATGGCAGAATGTCCAACGTGCTAGTGACCCCCACCTCCCATGACCCCGCGACGGGAGGCTGGGCCGTGCCCGCGGTCTTCTTCGACCTCGACGGCACGCTCGTGGACCCCGCCGGCGGTATCACGGGTGGAATCGCCCGTGCGTTGAAACTCCACGGGTTCCGGGTGCCGTCGCAGGAAACCTTGGACGGGCTCGTGGGGCCGCCTCTCGTGGTCGGCCTTCGGGAGGTCATCGGCCTGCCAGAGGACCTCATCGAACCGGTCGTGGAGACCTACCGGGCCTGGTACCGGGACGAAGGCATGTTGGCCTCCGTGGTCTACACCGGCATCGACGATGCCCTGGAGACCTTGGGTTCACGCGGGATCCGGCTGGCCGTGACCACGTCGAAGCCTCAGTCCACGGCCGAGATGCTGTTGGACCATCACGGCCTCAGCGGTCGTTTCGCCGCGATCGTCGGCAGCCCGGACGACGAGGTCGGTAGACCCCGGACGGACTCCTCGAAGGAATGGCAGGTCAGGGAAGCCGCCCGTCGGTTGGACCTGGACCCGGCGCTGGTCGCCGTGGTGGGGGACAGGGTCTTCGACATCGACGCTGCCCACAGCGTCGGGGCCGTGGGCGTCGGCGTCTCCTGGGGGTTCGCACCTCCGGGCGAATTCGACGAAGCGGGGGCGGACGCCGTGGCGTCGACCCCCTACGACCTGCAGGAACTGTTCCAGGCCGCCAACGCCGCCGCGAACCCCACAGAATCATCCTCCAGCGTGTCGAAGGAGACCGCATGAGCACCAAACTCTTCGTCCTCCGGCCAGTCGTGTCCGGAGCCATCAGGATGATCTTCCGACCTCACATCAACGGGATGAAGAACGTGCCGAAGACCGGCAAGTTCATTGCCGCATCCAACCATCTCTCCTTCTTCGACTCGGTCATCATCCAGTCCCTCTTCCCGCGGCAGGTGGCCTTCTTCGCCAAGGCCGAGTACTTCACCACCAAGGGATTCAAGGGCTGGTTCATGCGCAGCTTCTTCACCGCGGTGGGCTCCATCCCCGTGGAACGCGGGGACCAGGGTGCGGCCACCGCGGCACTCGACAAGCTCGTCGACGTGTTGGAAGCAGACGAGGGCGTGGGGATCTACCCCGAGGGCACTCGCTCCCGCGACGGTCGGCTCTACCGCGGGCGTACCGGCGTTGGCTGGCTGACGTTGGCCACCGGCGCCCCGGTGATCCCGGTGGGTCTGGTGGACACCGACAAGCTTCAGCCGGGCGGATCCAATCGGATTCGCCGTTACCGCTTCACGATCAACGTCGGTGAGCCCATGCACTTCGAGCACCCGGGCCCCAAGCACCCGCTACCGATGCGGCGCAAGGTCACCGAGGCCATCGTGGATCGGATCGCTCAGTTGAGCGGACAGGAGCGCGCAGAGGGCTACAACAAGGCCCCCGTGGACCAGTGAAGGTGACGGGGGTCGCGAAGGCGAGCCCCGTCGTCGGGCACTAGACTTGATGCCATGCCGGATCCGTCCACGTACCGCCCGAGGACCAGCGAGATCCCGACGGAACCGGGGGTCTACCGGTTCCGGGACCCGCATGGCCGGGTCATCTACGTCGGCAAGGCCAAGAACCTTCGCCAGCGCCTGACCTCCTACTTCCAACACCCGCGTCACCTGACGCCGAAGACCCACACCATGGTCACCACGGCCGGCAGTGTGGAGTGGACCGTGGTGGGGTCGGAGCAGGAATCGCTGCAACTGGAGTACACCTGGATCAAGGAGTTCTCCCCGCGGTTCAACATCATGTTCCGCGACGACAAGACCTATCCGTACCTCGCCGTGACCATGTCGGAGCAGTACCCGAGGGCCATGGTGATGCGCGGCGACCGCCGCAAGGGAACCAAGTACTTCGGCCCCTTCTACCCTGCCCGGGCGGTCAGGGAGACTCTTGATCTGCTCCTCCGGGTCTTCCCTGTGCGCTCCTGCACCCCGGGCGTCTTCAAACGCGCGGAACGCTCGGACCGCCCGTGCCTGCTCGGGTACATCGGCAAGTGCTCGGCTCCGTGTGTCGGCCGGATCTCTCCCAAGGACCACCGGGATCTGGCCCAGCAGCTGTGCGACTTCATGGCCGGCGACGGGAAGGCCGCCATCTCGGAGCTGCAGCGGAGGATGAAGGCCGCCGCAGCGGAGATGGACTATGAGTCAGCGGCTCGGATCCGGGACGACATCAAGGCACTCCAACGCGTTTTCGAACGCAACGTGGTGGTGCTCGACGAGTCCGTGGACGCCGATGTGTTCGGCATCGAACAGGACGACCTGGAGGCCGCCGTCCAGGTGTTCCACGTGCGCGGCGGCCGCATCAAGGGCCAGCGAGGTTGGGTCATGGAGAAGGTCGAGGACGTCTCCGACACGGGCCTGTTGCAGCAGCTGCTGGAGCAGGTCTACGGCGACCTCGACGATCCCGACCGGATCGGCGCCCAGGTCTGGGTGCCCTGGCTACCGGAAGACGTGGAGGCCACGGAGGCCTTCATCAGCGGGCGTCGCGGGCGGCGGGTCCGGCTCACCGTTCCCCAACGCGGGCCCAAGCACGAGCTGCTGGAAACCGTTCACCAGAACGCCAAGCAGGCCCTGAACCTGCACAAGGTGCGGCGTGCGGGGGACGTCACGGTCCGCAGCGCAGGGTTGCAGCAGATCCAGGATGCGTTGGACCTGCCGGAACCGCCCTTACGGATGGAGGGCTACGACAACTCTCACGTCTCCGGTACCAACGTGGTGGGATCCATGGTGGTCTTCGAGGACGGACTGCCCAAGAAGAAGGATTACCGCCGTTTCACCGTGAAGGGCGAGGCCGCCCGGGACGACACGTCCTCGATGTACGACGTCATCTCTCGCCGCTTCCAGCACTACCTGGACGAATTGAGCGCGGAGGACGACCTCGCCTCCGGCGAGATCGCGGCGGAGGACGCCGCCGTCTCGGAACAGCGTTTCTCCTACCCGCCCTCGCTCGTGGTGGTGGACGGCGGGCCGCCTCAGGTGGCGGCAGCACAGCAGGCGCTGACCGACCTCGGCATCACGGATGTTTCCGTGGTGGGCCTGGCCAAGCGTTTGGAGGAGGTCTGGGTGCCGGGGGAGGAGTTCCCGGTGATCCTTCCGCGCAATTCGGAGGGCATGTTCCTGCTGCAGCGTCTGCGTGACGAGTCGCACCGGTTCGCCATCACGTTCCACCGTGAGCGCCGCGGCCGGGGGATGACCGAGTCGGTGTTGGACTCCGTGCCGGGACTCGGGCCTGCCAAGCGCAAGGCCCTGCTGAAGCACTTCGGCTCCGTGAAACGCATGCGGCAGGCGGACGTGGAGCAGCTGCAGAGCGTCAAGGGTGTGGGGCCCACGCTGGCGCAGGCCGTCCACGCCGCGCTTGCCCCGTAGACTTGGGCCTCATGAGCGCCATAGCTGAGGTCGTCAAACCCGAACAGCCCGAGGTGATCGTCCTGACCGGCATGTCCGGGGCCGGGCGGACCACGGCCGGGCATGCACTCGAGGACATGGGGTGGTACGTGGTGGACAACCTGCCGCCCCAGATGCTGCAGACGCTCGTGGACCTGCTGGCCCGTAACCCGGAGGCGCTGCCGCGTGTGGCCATCGGTGTGGATTCCCGCTCACGCAAACTTTTCCCCGAACTGCGGGAGGCCATCAACGGTCTGCGTTCGGCCGGTGCCAATTTCCGGCTCATCTTCCTCGATGCCTCGGACGACGTTCTGGTGCGCCGCTTCGAGCAGGGGCGCCGGCCTCATCCGCTGCAGGGCGACGGCCGGATCCCCGACGGGATCGCCAAGGAACGCCAGGAGATGGCGGACCTGAAGGATTCCGCGGAGATCGTGCTCGACACCTCCAGCCTCAACGTCCACGAGTTGGCCGCGGCCATGACGGAGCTCTTCTCCGAGGACGGTCCTGTAGTGGTGCGGCTGAACGTGATGAGCTTCGGATTCAAGTACGGCATCCCCACCGACGCCAACTTCGTCGCGGACATGCGCTTCATCCCGAATCCGCATTGGGTTCCGGAACTCAGGGCACACACCGGGAGGGAAGCCGAGGTCTCCGACTTCGTCCTGACGGCCGATGGCACGGAAGAATTCATCGAGCATTATCTCGCCGCGCTGCAGCCCGTGCTGAACGGGTATCGCCGCGAACGTAAGCATTACGCGACGATCGCGGTCGGTTGCACCGGTGGTAAACACCGTTCCGTCGCCGTGGCAGAGGAACTGGCGCGTCGCCTGTCCGAGGCGCCCGACGTCAGGATCAATGTGGTCCACCGCGATCTGGGCAGGGAATGAACATGGACATCCCCACCGGATATCTGCCCATGCTGGCGCCGCGACTGACGCACTCGCGCGCCACTCCACGCTGGTCGGTCACCGCACTGGGCGGCGGTCACGGGCTTTCCTCGTCACTGCAGGCGCTCTCGCGCCTCGACGCGGACGTCACTGCGGTGGTGACCGTGGCCGACGACGGCGGTTCATCGGGACGAGTCCGCGAGGAGTTCGGTGTGCTTCCACCCGGTGACCTCAGGATGGCGCTGGCGGCCCTCTGCGACGACTCCGAGTGGGGGAAGACGTGGGCCAAGGTCATGCAGCATCGTTTCGAGACCCTGCCGGAGTCCCCGGGAACCCTGGACAGTCACGCCGTGGGTAACCTCCTCATCGTGGCCCTGTGGGAGATGATGGGGGACGCCGTCGAGGGGCTGAAGTGGGCAGGCCAACTGCTCGGTGCACGCGGCACCGTGCTGCCCATGAGCTGCACCCCGCTGGTGATCCACGGGACGGTGCTCGGCTCTGATGGGGCGGGCGCGTTGACCGCCAAGCGGGTGGTGGGCCAGGACGCTCTGGCCGTGGCCGCGCGGTCCGGACGGGTCAGCGAAATCGGCCTCACCCCGGAGAACGCCATGGCAACGCCCGAGGCCGAGTCTTCCATCCTGGCCGCCGACTGGAACATCCTCGGACCCGGATCCTGGTACACGTCGGTGCTCCCGCATCTGCTTCTGCCCTCCATCAGGGAGGCCCTGAAGCGTTCGGAGGCCAGGACGCTCGTGACCATGAACCTGCAGACCGACACCGACGAGACCAACGGTGTCGACGCTGCCGCACATCTGGACCTCCTGGCGCACTACGCCCCGGGGATCCGCGTCGATGCGGTGCTCGCGGATCCCGCCTCGATCGATGACGTCCAACGATTCGAAGAAGCGGCAGCCCGACTGGGTGCCCGCGTGTTCTTCGATAGAGTAGGCGTTCGCAGCGGTGCCCCCGTGCACGACCCCCTTCGTCTGGGTGCCGCCTACCGCGACGTCTTCGAGTCCTTCGACTCCGCCTAGACCGCACACTGCTGCATACTCGAGTCTCCAATCAAGACTTTCCCGAACACAGACAAGGACTTAACGGATCATGGCATTGACCGCCCAGGTCAAGGATGAACTCAACCGCGTCGAGGTCCGGCAGACCTCTCAGCGTCGGGCGGAGGTCTCGACCTTGTTGCGCTTCGCCGGAGGGCTCCATCTGGTGTCCGGCCGCGTCGTGATCGAAGCCGAAGTGGACGGGGCAGACACGGCCACCCGTATCAGGACCACCATCGCGGAGGTCTTCGGGCATCGCGCCGAGCTGATCCAGCTCACCGGCGGGGGGTTGCGCAAGGGAGAACACTTCGTGGTCCGCGTGGTGCGGGACGCCGCGTCGCTCGCACGGCAGACGGGACTGCTCGACGGGCGCGGGCGACCGGTCCGGGGACTCCCGTCCACCGTGGTCAACGGCGCCAAGGCCGACGCCGCCGCCGTATGGCGCGGTGCGTTCCTGGCCCACGGCTCCCTCACGGAACCGGGTCGGTCCTCTGCGCTGGAGATCACCTGCCCCGGCCCGGAAGCCGCGCTGGCCCTGGTCGGGGCGGCACGTCGCATGGACATCGCTGCCAAGGCCCGTGAGGTCCGCGGCGTGGACAGGGTGGTGGTGCGTGACGGGGACGCGATCGCCCAGTTGCTTCAGCGGATGGGCGCACTGAGCACGCTGAAGGTCTGGGAATCACGTCGCCAACGCAAGGAGGTCCGGGCCACCGCGAACCGCCTGGCCAACTTCGACGACGCCAACCTCCGCCGCAGCGCGCAGGCGGCCGTCGCCGCAGGCGCCCGCGTGGAGCGCGCCCTGGACATCCTGGGCGACGACGTGCCGGAGCATCTGAAGGAAGCCGGGCGACTGCGCCTCACCCACCGGGAAGCGAGCCTGGACGAATTGGGTCACAAGGCGGACCCGCCGCTGACCAAGGACGCCATCGCGGGCCGCATCCGCAGACTCCTGGCGATGGCGGACAAGGTGGCCCAGGAGCGGGGCGAACCTGGCACGGAGGCCGCCGTGCCGCCGGAGACCTACGACGTCTGAGGCGATTTCGCCCTGCGCGCAAGGTGACGCCACATGCCGCGATCCCTGCCCAAACGGGGGTCGGGCGCGCTAATGTCGGAAGAGAACTCCGGGACGGACTCGACGGACTCCCAGTCGAGGCGCACCGTGTCGGTGTCCAACCAAGAACCATGGGCGGTACACGTCTCAAGCTGCCGCCCCAGATCAGGAGGAACCATGACGCAGTACACGCTGCCGGAACTGCCCTACGATTACGCGGCGCTGGAGCCCAGCATCTCCGCGCGCATCATGGAGCTGCACCACGACAAGCACCATGCAACCTACGTGGCCGGCGCCAACAAGGCACTGGAGCAGCTGGCCGAGGCCCGCGAGAAGAACGACTTCGCCAACATCGCCAAGTACTCGAAGGACCTGGCCTTCAACCTCGGTGGTCACACCAACCACTCCATCTTCTGGAACAACCTCTCCCCGGAGGGTGGCGACCGTCCGGAGGGTGAGCTCGCCGCAGCCATCGACGACGCCTTCGGCTCCTTCGAAGCCTTCCAGGCGCACTTCACCCAGGCTGCACTGGGCATCCAGGGCTCCGGCTGGGCCTTCCTGGCCGTGGAGGGCCTCGGCGGCAACCTGGTGATCGAGCAGCTCTACGATCAGCAGGGCAACGTCCCCGTGGCCACCACCCCGCTGCTGATGCTGGACATGTGGGAGCACGCCTTCTACCTGGACTACGTCAACGTCAAGGCCGACTACGTCAAGGCCTTCTGGAACATCGTCAACTGGGAGGACGTCTCCAAGCGCTTCGAGGCCGCCCGCGCCGGCGCCAAGCAGCTGATCGTCCCGGGTGCCTGAGCTGACACACGGTTCACGGTGAACGTTCAGCGATAGGCGGGCACCGTCGTCGAGCACATGTGGCCCGGGAGGAAACTCCCGGGCCACATGTGCATCCGGACGCGGAAAGCCTGGAAATCCGTGCAGCGATCAATGTGAGGTCCCTCACGACAACCCGTAGGTGCGTGTGTAGACTGATTTCCGAGTCTTACGGCCATGTTGCTTGGGAGTCACGGGCACGTGAATCCCGGGTGTGGTCGAACCACCATCACGGTGGGGAACTCACGACACGACGGTGTGTCCCCGGTTCTAAACAGCTATTGACCGGGCCGCGTCGAAGACGTCTGCCGCACCTGCGGTGGTGAGTGAATCGATGTCCCTGCGACACCTTGTGGGGTTCGAGGACGCGGCCTGCTGATCCAAGGAGTGAAGCAGTGACTACACGCATCGGAATCAACGGGTTCGGCCGCATCGGCCGCAACGTGCTGCGCGTCATCGAGGCCCAGGGCCAGGATGTGCAGATCGTCGCCATCAACGACCTCGCACCCGTGGACGACATCGCGATGCTCATCAAGTACGACACGATCCTGGGCGCATACCCGGGTACTGTCGCCAGCGACGGACAGAACCTCGTCCTCGACGGTCGTTCCATCCCCGTGACCCAGCACCGCGACCCGGCAGAGGTCGACTGGGCCTCCGCAGGCGCAGACGTCGTGCTCGAGTGCACGGGCCTGTTCACCGATGGCACCAAGGCTGCCGCCCATCTGCAGGGTGGCGCCAAGAAGGTCATCATCTCCGCACCGGGCAAGAACGTCGACGGCACGTTCGTGCTCGGCGTGAACCAGGACGGCTACGACGCTGCCACCATGAACGTCATCTCCAACGCCTCCTGCACCACCAACTGCCTGGCGCCCATGGCCAAGGTGCTCAACGACTCCTTCGGTATCGAGTCCGGCATCATGACCACCATCCACGCCTACACCGGCGACCAGAACATCCACGACAACGTCCACAAGTCGGATCAGCGCCGCGCTCGTGCCGCAGCCCAGAACCTGATCCCCACCTCCTCCGGTGCCGCCAAGGCCATCGGAGCCGTGCTCCCGGAACTGGACGGCAAGCTCTCCGGTGCTGCCGTGCGTGTCCCGGTCATCACCGGCTCGCTGACCGACCTCACCGCAGTGCTCTCCAAGGAGGTCACCGTCGACGAGGTCAACGCCGCCTTCAAGCAGGCCTCCGAAGAGGGTCCGCTGGCTCCTTACCTGGCCTACAACGAGGACCCGATCGTCTCCTCGGACATCGTGACCTCCCCGGCTTCCGTCACCTACGACGCGCCTCTGACCTTCGTGAAGGGCAACCAGGTCAAGGTCCTTGGCTGGTACGACAACGAGTGGGGTTACACCAACCGGCTCGTGGACCTCGCCGCCTTCGTCGGCGAGCAGCTCTGAGTCCTCGAGACACCGTGTGAGGCCGTCTCGGCTCTGCCGTTCGCTTCCGCGTTCGGAAGAGCCGAGACGGCCTCGCCGTGCGTGTTGAGGGCAACACGCATTCGAATCCATGCAACGACGACTAGAGTGGAACACATGAGCGCTCAGACCCTTGACGATCTTCTGGCAACCGGCGTCGAAGGGCGTACCGTACTGGTGCGCTCCGACCTGAACGTCCCACTGGATGCCGACGGCAACGTGACCGACGACGGCCGTGTCCGCGCATCCCTCCCCGTGATCTCGGAGCTGGCCCACGCGGGCGCCCGGGTCATCGTGATGGCCCATCTCGGGCGCCCGAAGGGATCCCCGGATCCCAAGTTCTCCATCCGTCCCGCTGCCGATCGACTCGCCGAACTGGCAGACGTCGACGTGCAGCTCGCCACCGACGTGGTGGGGGAGTCCGCCACCGCACTGGCCGCCGGCCTGAAGGATTCTCAGGTCCTGGTCGTGGAGAACGTCCGCTTCGAGGCCGGAGAGACCAGCAAGGACGACGCGGCCCGTGCCGCCCTCGCCAAGGCGTACGCCGCCCTGGCCGGCCCGGACGGCGCCTACGTCGATGACGCCTTCGGGGCGGTCCACCGCAAGCACGCTTCGGTGTACGACATCGCCTCCGTGCTTCCCAGCTACCAGGGTCGCCTGGTCACCAACGAGCTCACGGTCCTGAAGCGTCTCACCGAGACACCTGAGCGTCCGTTCGTCGTGGTGCTCGGCGGTTCGAAGGTCTCCGACAAGCTGGCGGTGATCGACCGTCTGCTTGACGTCGCTGACGAACTGCTCATCGGCGGGGGTATGGCCTTCACCTTCTTGAAGGCGCAGGGCCACGACGTGGCCTCCAGCCTGCTCGAGACCGACCAGCTCGACACCGTGCGCGAATACCTTCGCCGCTCGGAGCAGGGCGCGGCCAAGATCGTCCTGCCCACCGACGTGGTGCTTGCCTCCGCCTTTGCCGCGGACGCCGACCACGAGATCCGCCCGGCGTCAGACATCCCCGGCGGTTCCATCGGAGCGACCGGGCTCGGCCTCGACATCGGTCCCGAATCGGCCGCCTCCTTCGCGGAAGCCATCGCCGGAGCCAAGACCGTCTTCTGGAACGGGCCCATGGGCGTGTTCGAGATGACGGCCTTCGCCGAGGGCACCCGCGTGGTGGCCAAGGCCCTGGCCGATTCCTCGGCCTTCACCGTGGTGGGCGGCGGCGACTCGGCCGCAGCCGTGCGGTCGCTGGGCTTCGGCGACGATGCGTTCGGCCACATCTCCACCGGAGGCGGCGCCTCCCTCGAGTACCTCGAGGGCAAACAGCTCCCCGGACTCACCGCACTAGAGAACAGCTGAGGTAAGACCAATGGCCAAACTCACCAACGGCAACTTCGCCAGGACCCCGCTGATCGCGGGCAACTGGAAGATGAACATGGACCACCGCCAGGGCATCACCCTGCTGCAGAAGACGGTCTGGACCCTGCAGGACGCCAAGCACGACTTCGACCGGGTGGAGGTGGCGGTGTTCCCACCGTTCACCGACCTGCGCGGCGTGCAGACGCTGGTCTCAGGCGACGACCTGCCTGTGGTCTACGGTGGCCAGGACCTCTCCTCGGAGGATTCCGGTGCCTACACCGGAGACATCTCCGGTCAGTTCCTGCAGGCGCTCGGGTGCACCTACGCGCTCGTGGGCCACTCTGAACGTCGCACCATCCACGGTGAGGGAGACGATGTGGCGGCGGCCAAGGTCGCGGCAGCCCTTCGTAACGATCTCACCCCCATGCTGTGCGTCGGCGAGGACCTCACGGTTCGTCAGGCAGGTAACCACGTGGAGCACACGCTGGCCCAGTCCGCCGCCGTCCTGAAGGATCTGGACGCTGCCACCGTGTCTCGCCTGGTCATCGCCTACGAGCCCGTCTGGGCCATCGGTACCGGTGAGGTCGCCGGCCCCGAGGACGCACAAGAGATGTGCGCCGCGCTGCGTTCGTCCATCGCCGACTCGCACGGAGAAGAGGCCGCGGAGGGCATTCGCCTGCTCTACGGCGGTTCGGTGAAGTCCGGAAACGTCGCCGCGATCATGGCCGAGCCAGACGTGGACGGCGTGTTGGTGGGCGGGGCCAGCCTCGACGCAGCCGAATTTGCTAGTATTGCACGGTTCGAGCAGCACGCCTCGGCCTGATCCATCCGGTCCGGCCGTGCTCCGGACCCCAGAACCTGAAGTCGTACTTCCACGGAAGGAAGGACCAACGTGTCCGCTCTCACCCTGACCCTGCAGATCTTGGTGCTCGTCACCAGCGTCCTGCTGGTGCTGACCATCCTGCTGCACAAGGGTCGTGGCGGTGGCATCTCCGACCTGTTCGGCGGCGGCATGTCCTCCTCCATGAGTTCCTCGGGCGGCGCAGAGAAGACCCTGAACCGCATCACGATCTCCATCGCTCTGGTGTGGATCATCTGCATCATCACCCTGGCCCTGTTCCTGCGCTTCGGCGTCGGCATGGACAGCTGACCCGTCGGCAACTCAAGCAGCACACGGAAGGAGGGCCTCACCCGGGAAACCGGGTGAGGCCCTCCTTCTCGTCTTCAGCGGCGACTCAGCGGGGGCTCGGAGCCACGGGGGAGAGGTCGCAGCGCGGCAGGCCGTCACGCAGGACGGCCCCCAACACCACGTCGTCGTCCAATTGCCGCAATTCCTCGGCGAGGCAGAGCGGATCCGTCCTGACCGGCAGGGCAACGAGCTGCACCGGCTGACCGGGAAGATGCAGGTCGGCGACATCGCCGTGCGGACGGTGCAGCTCGATGTCGCCGCCCTCACGCGAGAAGCGCACGCCGCCCACGGGAGCAGCGGATTCAGCCTCAGCCAGATGGACCGAGACCTCCGGGAGCGCCCATTGCAGCCAGGCCGCGAGCAGGGCCGTGCTGGGGGAGCCCACGTGCCCACGCACCGTGACGTCCTTCAACCCGGTCACGCCGAACTGGTCGACGATGGAGGTCAGCTGAGTGCGCCACAGCGTCAGCCTGGTCCACGAGAGATCCGTGTCCCCCGGTCGCCAGGAGGTGGAGAGCTGCTCCAGCGCACGGAACGGATCCTTGGCCCGTGACGCATCGGTGATGCGCCGCTGTGACACGCTTCCCAGCTCGGTCTCAGAAGGATTCGGCGTGAACTCGCCGGCCCACCACGTGAAGACCGGATCGTCGGGAAGCAACAGCGCAGAGACCAGGGACTCGTTGAGACGGCAGAGATCCCCGTGGAGCCGCAGCACCACGATCTCCGACGGGCCCACGTCGGCCCCGCCCAGGACGCGAGCATCCATGCGGGTTTGCGCGGTCGGATCCCCGATCACCATCACGATGATGCGGCAGGGGTGTTCCACCGCGGCGGACTGGGCCGTCTCGATGGCGTGCGCCTCCGCCTCCGGAGTGGTGGGGACCAGCAGAGTCAGGACACGCGCGGTACCGCCGACTCCGCCGCCGCGCCGCAATTGAACCAAGGCCTTGGCGACCTCTGAGGTCAGGGTGTTCGTCAGATCCACGATCATGGACGGCGCCACGTCCTTCCGTCTCGGGCCAAGAGCAGATGGGCGGAATCCGGTCCCCAACTTCCTGGAGCGTAGGGTTCCGGCTGCTGTTCCAATGAGGCCCAGTACTCCTCGAACGGGTCGAGGATACGCCAGGACTGCTCCACCTCTGCGTGCCGCGGGAACAACGGGGGTTCCCCGAGCAACACATCGAGGATCAGCCGCTCGTAGGCCTCGGGGGAGGACTCGGTGAAGGAGGAACCGTAGGAGAAGTCCATGGTCACATCCCGCACCTCCATCTGCGTCCCAGGGACCTTGGAGGCGATCCGCAGTGTGGCACCCTCATCGGGCTGCACACGGATCACCACAGCGTTCTGCCCGAACTCCATGCCGGTGTTGTCGTGGAAGAGCAGATTCGGAGCCTTCTTGAACACCACCGCGATCTCCGTGACCCGACGGCCGAGGCGTTTGCCTGCACGCAGGTAGAACGGGACCCCGTCCCAACGGCGGGTGCCGATCTCCAGGCGTACTGCTGCGAAGGTCTCGGTACGGGAGGTGGGGTCGAAACCCTCCTCCTCGAGGTAGCCCTTGACCTTCTCGCCGCCCTGCCAACCACCCGCATACTGTCCACGGGCGCAGGCGTAAGGGAGATGGTTCGGAACCTTGACGGCGGAGAGCACCTTCTCCTTCTCCGCACGCAGCGCGTCGGCATCGAAGGCGATGGGTTCCTCCATGGCCGTCAGGGCCAACAGCTGCAGCAGGTGATTCTGGATCACGTCTCGGGCCGCGCCGACACCGTCGTAGTAACCCGCGCGGCCACCGATCCCGATGTCCTCCGCCATGGTGATCTGCACGTGGTCCACGTGCTCGGCGTTCCACAGCGGTTCGAAGAGTCGGTTGGCGAAACGTAGCGCCAGCAGATTCTGGACCGTCTCCTTGCCCAGATAGTGGTCGATGCGGAACACGTCGTCCGGCGCGAAGACGGACTCGACCACGGAGTTCAACTCGCGGGCGGAGGCCAGGTCGTGGCCGAACGGCTTCTCGATCACCACGCGGCGCCATGGCGGCATCCCGGTGATGGGGTCGACCTCGCCCTCCGCGGCAAGACCGTGATCGTTGAGCTTCCCGCACACCGCCTCGAAGGCCTTGGGTGGGATGGAGAGGTAGAACGCCCGATTGCCGCGAGTGCCGCGTGCGCGGTCGAGCTCGGCCAACACCTCACCAAGGGTTTCGAAGGCGTTGTCGTCGTCGAAACCACCGGTCACGAACCGGAATCCGCCGGCCAGCTGTGACCAGACGTCCTCGTCGAACGTGGTCCTGGAGCGCTCCTTGACCCAACCGCGTGCCTGCTCCACGAACTGCTCATGGCTCCAGTCGCGGCGGCCGAAGCCGATGACCCCGAAGCTGGCAGGCAACAGCCCCCGGTGGGCAAGATCGTAGACGGCAGGAAGAAGCTTCTTCCGCGCCAGGTCGCCCGTCACACCGAAGAAGATCAGTGTGGAGGGGCCTGCGATGCGGGCCAAGCGCCGGTCATGGCGGTCCCGTAAGGGATTGGTGAAACCGGCCATCAGGCGCCCTTGGCCTCCTCGAGGGAAGCGGAGAGGTTCTCCAAGAGTTCGTTCCAGGAGACGATGAACTTCTCGACACCCTCCGTCTCCAGCTTGGACACGACCTCGTCGTAGTCGATGCCGAGGCCGGACAGGGCATCGAGCACCCGGTCGGACTCCTCGTAGGTGCCGCGCACCGTCTCGGAGCCGTCGCCACCGTGATCAGCCACTGCGTCGAGGGTGGCCTGGGGCATGGTGTTGACGGTGTCGGGGGCCACCAGGCCGTCCACGTAGAGCGTGTCCGGGTAGGCGGGGTTCTTCACGCCGGTGGAGGCCCAGAGGGCACGCTGCGGACGGGCGCCTGCGGAGGCCAGGGTAGCCCACCGTTCTGAGGAGTGTGCCTCCTCGAAGACCTGGTAGGCCAGGCGGGCGTTGGCCAGGCCGGCCTTGCCGCGCAGCGCCAGCGCTTCCTCCGTGCCGATGGCATCGAGACGGGCATCGATCTCGGCGTCAACACGGGAGACGAAGAAGGAGGCGACGGAGTGGATGGTGCTGAGGTCGATCCCGGCGTCGCGGGCGCGCTCCAGACCCAGCTGGTAGGCGTTCAGGACGCCGCGGTAGCGCTCGAGGTCGAAGATCAGGGTCACGTTGACGCTGATTCCGGCGGCGAGCACCTCGGTGATGGCCGGCAGACCCTCCACGGTCGCGGGGATCTTGATGAGGACGTTGGAACGCTCCACCTTGGCGGCAAGTTCCTTGGCCTGGGCCACGGTGGCTGCCGTGTCGTGGGCAAAACGGGGATCCACCTCGATGGACACGCGTCCGTCCACACCGTCGGTGGCGGCGGCCACCGGTGCCATGACGTCACAGGCTGCGGCGACGTCGTCCGTGGTGATCTCGAAGACCGCGGAATCCACGTCCGCACCGGCGGCGGCGAGCGAGGCCACCTGCTCGGCGTAGGAGGCACCGTCCTTCAAGGCAGCAGCGAAGATGGAGGGGTTCGTGGTCACGCCGGAGACGTCGGAGGACTCCACCAGTGCCGCGAGCGAGCCGGAGTTCAGGCGTTCGCGTGAGAGGTCGTCGAGCCACAGGGAGACGCCTGCTGCGGCGAGGGCTGAAGTGTGTGCACTCATGATCAGGTGCAACCTTTCTGGTCGGTGAGAAGTGGTGATCAGGCGCCGGCGGCGGCGATGGACTCGCGGGCGGCGGCCTGGACGGCATCGGCCGTGATGCCGAACTCGCGGTAGAGCGTTGCTTGATCGGCGGAGGCACCGTAGTGATCCAGGGTGACGAGCCGGCCGGCGTCGCCGACCCACTCGAACCAGCTCTGCGGGGAGGCGGCCTCGACGGCCACGCGGGCGCGCACGGCCTTGGGGAGCACCAGTTCGCGGTACTCGGCATCCTGGGCGCGGAACCACTCGATACTCGGCATGGAGACCACCCGGGTGGGGGTGCCTGCGGCCTCGAGCGCTTCCTGTGCCTCGACGGCGATGGCGACCTCGGAACCGGTGCCGATCAGGATGACGTCCGGAGCGCCGTCGGAGGCGTCCTTCAGGACGTAACCGCCGCGCGAGGTCAGCTCGGCCTGAGCGAAGCCGTCGATTCCGCGCGGGTAGACCGGCAGGTTCTGACGCGAGAGCACGATGCCGGTGGGGTGGTCCTGGATCTCCAACATGCGGCGCCAGGCCTGGGCCACCTCGTTGGCGTCTGCGGGGCGGATCACGTCCAGGCCGGGGATGGCACGCAGTGCGGCCAGCTGCTCGATGGGCTGGTGCGTCGGTCCGTCCTCGCCCAGGCCGATGGAGTCATGGGTCCACACGTAGATGGACGGGATACCCATCAGCGCGGAGAGCCGGATGGCAGGGCGCTGGTAATCGGAGAAGATCAGGAACGTGCCGGAGAAGGCGCGCGTCGTGGAAGAGGTGACGATGCCGTTCACGATCGCGGCGGCAGCGTGCTCGCGGATGCCGAAGTGCAGCACGCGACCGGACGGATCCGCGGTGTAGGTCTTCGTGGTGGCGGAGGCCGGGTTGAAGCTCTTCGCGGACTCGATGGTGGTGTTGTTGGAGCCTGCGAGGTCGGCGGAGCCGCCCCAGAGTTCGGGGAGTACATCGGCCACAGCGTTGATGACCTTGCCGGACGCTGCACGGGTGGAGACGTCCTTACCGGCCTCGAACTCGGGAAGGTTCTCCAGCCAGCCGTCCGGCAGCTCGCCACGCGTGATGCGGTCGTACTCTGCCACCACGGTCGCGTCCGTGCGGGCGCGCCAGGCCTCGAAGTCCGCATTCCACGCCTCGTGTGCGGCCTGTCCGCGGGCGCTGACCTCGCGAGCGTGGTCGAGAACGGCTGGATCGATCACGAAGTGCTGCTCGGGGTCGAAGCCAAGAGCCTGCTTCAGGCCCGCCAGCTCGTCGCCGCCCAGCTTGGAGCCGTGGATGCCGCCGGTGTTCTGCTTGGAGGGGGAGGGCCAACCGATGATGGTGCGCAGGGCGATGATGGACGGGCGGCCGGTCTCGTTCTCTGCCGCGTTCAGCGCGGCATCCAGAGCGGACACGTCCTCGACGTACTCACCGGACTCGGTCCAGTCCACGCGCTGGGTGTGCCAGCCATAGGCCTCGTAGCGGGCCAGGACGTCCTCGGAGAAGGCCACGGCGGTGTCGTCCTCGATGGAGATCCGGTTGTCGTCCCAGATCACCACGAGGTTGCCCAATTGCTGGTGCCCGGCCAGGGACGAGGCCTCGGATGTCACGCCCTCCTCGAGGTCACCGTCGGAGGCGATCACGTAGACGCGGTGGTCGAACGGGCTGGTCCCCTGTTCGGCGTCGGCATCGAACAGGCCGCGCAGACGACGCTGGGCGTAGGCGAAGCCCACGGAGGTCGCCAGACCCTGACCCAGCGGGCCGGTGGTCATCTCCACGCCTGGGGTGTGGCCGTACTCGGGGTGCCCCGGGGTCAGCGAGCCCCAGGTGCGCAGCGATGCAAGGTCGTCCACCTCGAGGCCGTAGCCGGAGAGGAAGAGCTGCAGGTACAGCGTCAGGGAGCTGTGCCCCGCGGAGAGGATGAAGCGGTCACGACCGGCCCAATCAGGGTCGGTGGGGTCGTGGCGCAGGTGGCGCTGATACAGGAGGTAGGCGGCCGGCGCCAAGGACATGGCCGTACCGGGGTGGCCGTTCCCGACCTTCTCCACTGCATCGGCAGCCAGGACACGGGCCGTGTCCACGGCGCGTGCGTCCTGCTCTGTCCACACGAATTCCTGCTCGGGCTGAGTCACCGTCAAGCTCCTTGGGGGTGAAAGGATTGATTCACAGTCGTGACCGGGAACTTGAAAGGCGCAACCCGCAGAAGCGGGCCGGGTTCCCGGTGTACTCCACTTCCTCGTGGCACGTCATTGACCAGCCTAGCGGTCGGTGCTCAGTATCACGCGTGTTTCGTCACTATTTCGTACTTCTACAGGCGGTAGACTGACCGACAAGCATCGTCACAGTGCCCTGTCGAGGAACGAAGGAAGAAGCATCTTCATGACCAGCACCATCGCGCCCGGGTCGGAAACGGACCTGTCCGTTCGTGCCCCAGGCGAGCGCATGGGTGATTTCGTCTCCCGTAAAGCGCGCGCGTACCTGGCCCTCACCAAACCGCGGGTCGTCGAACTCCTGCTGGTGACCACGCTGCCCACCATGATCTTCGCGCAGCGCGGGTGGCCGGATGTGCTGACCATGGTCGCCACCATGGTCGGGGGAGCCTTGGCAGCCGGCAGTGCCGGCGCCTTCAACTGTTACTTCGACCGCGACGTCGACCGCCTCATGAAGCGGACCAAGGATCGTCCGCTGGTCACCGGTGAGATCACGCCGGGCAAGGCGCTGACCTTCTCCTTCGTCACCGCCATCGTGTCCACGGCGATCCTGTGGCTCGGCGCGAACTGGCTCGCGGCCGTCCTCGGCGTCGCCGCGATCCTGCTGTACGTGGTGCTCTACACCTTGATCCTGAAGCGTCACACCACGCAGAACATCGTGTGGGGCGGCGTGGCTGGCTGCATGCCGGTGTTCATCGCCTGGGCCGCGGTCACCGAGACCATCGAGTGGCCTGCCGTGGTGCTGTTCATGGTCATCTTCCTGTGGACCCCACCGCACTACTGGCCGCTGTCCATGAAGTACTCCGAGGACTACTCGGCGGCATCGTTGCCCATGCTCGGCGCCGTCGCCGCCGGTCGTACCGTCTCCGCTCAGGTGGTGCTCTACGCGTGGGCCACGGTGGGCTGCTCCCTGCTGCTGATCCCCATGGGCAGTGCGGGCATCGTCTACACCGCGGTGGCCCTGCTGGCCGGCGGCTGGTTCGTCATCGAATGCCACCGCCTCTACGGCGAGGCGCGGACGGATCCGGATCCGCGCTCCATCAACCGCAAGGCCATGCGGGTGTTCCACCTGGCCAATATCTACCTGACCTTCCTCTTCCTGGCCGTGGCCGTGGATCCCTTCGTGGGGCAGCCGCTGCTCTGAAACCATCCAGTGCCAACGCACCGAAGGTGCCCGACGACGTGTGGTGACCACCCGTCGTCGGGCACCTTTCGCGTTCCGGGCGGCACGGCCATCCGGGTTGGCGCAGATCACGTCGCGAGGGGCGTCATCGACCGGTGTCGGGAGGGGCCTGCGTGGTAGATTCTTGAGAGCGGTAGATCCGCGCCCGAGACCGCCGAAAAAGGGTGAGTTGGCGCGGGTCAGCATGAGGACAACCTTTAAATTCCGTCCGGAGAGGCGGGGAAGGAGGTCGGTGCATGAGCCAGGACCACATTCGAGGTGCGCGCGGCGACGCGCAGGCACGCGAGGTCTTGACGGCAGCCGAGATCACCAGGGCGTTGACCCGGATCGCGCACGAGATCGTGGAGCGGACCAAGGGGGCGGACAACGTCGTTCTGCTCGGCATCCCCACCCGGGGAGTGCATCTGGCCTCACGGCTGGCCGGGCGCCTGGAAGACATCACCTCGCATCCCGCGGACTCCATGGTCGGCGCCCTCGACGTGACCATGTACCGCGACGACCTGCGCCACTCGGTGGCACGGACCCCGGTACCCACCCGCATTCCCGAACGCGGGATCGACGGCGCCCACGTGGTGCTGGTGGACGACGTGCTCTACTCCGGCCGCACCATCCGCGCGGCACTCGACGCCATCAACGACCTCGGCCGCCCCGCAGTGGTGAGCCTCGCGGTGCTCGTGGACCGGGGACACAGGCAGTTGCCCATCCGTGCAGACTTCGTGGGCAAGAACTTGCCGACGTCCGCCGCGGAATCCGTCCTGGTGGAACTCGAGGAGACCGACGGGATCGACCGGGTGATGATCTCCGCGCCCACCGCCGAGACGTCACCGACTGTGGACGCGCAAGGGGAGGGCGAATGAGGCACCTGCTCGATACCGTCCACCTCAGCCGCGAGGACGCGATCCGCATCCTCGACGTGGCCGACACCATGGCAGACGTGGCCTCCCGCGAGGTCAAGAAGCTTCCCGCCTTGCGCGGCCGCACCGTGGTCAACCTGTTCTTCGAGGATTCCACCCGGACCCGAACCTCCTTCGAGGCCGCAGCGAAGCGGCTCTCCGCCGATGTCATCAACTTCTCTGCCAAGGGTTCTTCGGTGTCCAAGGGCGAGTCGCTGAAGGACACAGCCCAGACGCTCGAGGCCATCGGAGCCGACGCCGTGGTCATCCGGCACCCTGCCTCCGGCGCTCCGCACCGGCTGGCGAGCACGGACTGGATCGACGCCGCCGTGGTCAACGCGGGCGACGGCACGCACGCCCACCCGACGCAGGCCCTGCTGGATGCGCTCACGCTACGGCGTGACTTGGCCGAGCGCGACGGCGTGTCCCCGACCGGACGTGGCTTGGACGGCGCCCATGTGGTCATCGTCGGCGACGTTCTGCACTCCCGTGTTGCCCGGTCCGACGTGTGGCTGCTGCATCATCTCGGTGCCACGGTCACCCTGGTCTCGCCCCCCACGCTCATTCCGGTGGGCGTCGAATCGTGGCCGTGCACGGTGGAGACGGACCTGGACCTCGCGCTGGCGCAGGGACCTGACGCGGTCATGATGCTGCGCGTGCAGGCCGAGCGCATGCACGGCTCCTACTTCCCCTCGGTGGCGGAATACTCCCGCCGCTGGGGACTCTCTGCGCAGCGCCTCACGGTGCTGCCTCCCCAGACCACCATCATGCATCCCGGACCCATGAACCGCGGCCTGGAGATCTCGTCCGAGGCCGCGGATTCTGCCAGGTCCAGGGTGCTCAACCAGGTCTCGAACGGGGTGGCCGTCCGCATGGCCGTGCTGTACCTGGTTCTTGCCGCACCCACCCAAGAAGGAGACGGCCTTGTCTGAGTTCCTGTTGAAGGGCGTACGCCCGCTGGGCGCCGACCCGGCAGACCTGCGGTTGACGGACGGCGTGATCGCCGCCATCGGCGCACCTGGGTCGCTGACGGCCGGTGACGCCGAGGTGGTCGACGCCGACGGCCTCATCGCGCTGCCCGGCCTGGTCGATACCCACACTCATCTGCGGGAGCCCGGTCGTGAGGACGCCGAGACCGTGGAGACCGGCACCCGTGCCGCGGCACGCGGCGGCTACACCGCGGTGCACGCGATGGCGAACTCCCTGCCCGTGGCCGACACCGCAGGCGTGGTTGAGCAGGTCTTCCGCCTGGGACAGGAGTCGGGTTGGGTCGAGGTCCGCCCCGTCGGGGCGGTCACCGTGGGCCTCGAGGGCAAGCAACTGGCCGAGCTGGGCGCCATGGCGGACTCCAGTGCGGCGGTGCGGATGTTCTCCGACGACGGCATCTGCGTCTCCGATCCGGCCCTCATGCGTCGCGCTCTGGAGTACGTGAAGGCCTTCGACGGGGTCATCGCGCAGCACGCCCAGGAACCCCGCCTGACCGAAGGCGCCCAGATGAACGAGGGCAGCGTCTCCGCAGAACTCGGATTGCCGGGCTGGCCCTCTGTGGCCGAGGAAGCCATCATCGCCCGCGACATCCTGCTGACCAAGCACGTGAACTCCCGCCTGCACGTGTGCCACGTCTCCACGGCCGGATCGGTCGACCTGATTCGCCGCGCCAAGGAGGACGGCGTCGATGTCACCGCTGAGGTGACTCCCCACCATCTGCTGCTCACCGAGGAATTGGTGCGCGGCTACGACCCGGTCTACAAGGTCAATCCACCGCTGCGCACCGAGTCCGACGTGGTGGCCCTGCGCCAAGCGGTGGCCGACGGCGTCATCGACGTCATCGGAACGGACCACGCCCCGCACCCCTCCGAATCGAAGGAATGCGAATGGGCCGCGGCCGCGATGGGCATGACCGGCCTCGAGACCGCATTGTCCGTGGTGCAGAAGACCCTGGTGGACACCGGCCTGATCGGTTGGGCCGACGTGGCCCGGATCATGTCAGCCACCCCGGCCACCATCGGTCGGGTCGCGGACCAGGGCAGACCGCTCCAGGTGGGTGAACCCGCCAACGTGACGCTGGTCGATCCCGATGCCCGGACCGTCGTGGACCCGAGCACCCACGCCACCAAGGGCCGCAACTCGCCGTTCCGCGGTCTGGAACTGCCGGGAAGCGTCCGGCACGTGTTCTTCCGCGGCCGTCGTACCGTGGCGAACGGGGAACTGGTGCACGCATGAGCGGATACGGATGGGCCGTTCTCTGGACGGTTCTCATCGGACTCGGCCTCTGCGCCCTGATGCTGCTCGGTTGGTTCCGCCGAGGCAGGCGCCAGGCCGACTTTCCCCGGCCGGCCGATGTCCCGGACCTCCTGGGGGAGCCAAGGTCCGATTTCGAGGGCACCTACGTGGTGACCACCACCGCCGGTGACCGCCTGGACCGGATCGCCGCCCACGGGCTCGGTGTCCGCGGCAACGCGCTGCTCTCCGTCGGAGCCGACGGAGTGGCGGTACTGCGTCAGGGCAGCCCCTCGTTCTTCATCCCGGCGACCGATCTGGAACTGATCGGCACCACCTCCAACATGGTCGGCAAGGCCGTGGAGAAGGACGGGATCGTGGTGATGCGCTATTCGGTGGGGGAGAGAAGCTACGACACTGGCTTCCGCGTCCGCCACCACACTCAGCAGATCGAACTGCTCACCGAACTCAACTCTCTGCTCCCGGGTCGCCCCGGAGAGCACACGACCAAGAACTCCACCGGGAAGGAAAACCTGTGAGTCCCACTCCCACACGCGTCGCTACTGCCGAGGCGTTGATCGTTCTCGAGGACGGAAAGGTCTTCTCCGGGCGTCCGTACGGCGCCACAGGCACCACGCTCGGTGAGCTCGTGTTCACCACGGGTATGACCGGGTACCAGGAGACCCTGACCGATCCTTCCTTCGCCCGCCAGATCGTGGTGCAGACCGCACCGCACATCGGCAACACCGGAGTCAACGACGAGGACGACGAGTCGCGTCGGATCTGGGTGGCAGGCTACGTGGTCCGCGATGCTGCTCGCCGACCCTCCAACTGGCGCTCTCAGCGCAGCCTCGACGAGGACCTGATCGCCGACGGCATCGTGGGTATCAAGGACGTCGACACCCGTGCGATCACTCGACACGTGCGAGACAAGGGTGCGCTGAAGGCCGGCATCTTCTCCGGTGACGACGCCAAGGCGCCCGTGGCGGAGCTCGTGGCGAAGGTCGCGGGTCAGGACGCCATGGCCGGCTCCCGTCTGGCCGAGGAGGTCAGCGCTGAGGAAACCTACTGGGTCGAGCCCAAGGACCATGGCTGGGAGGGCGAGCCGCGCTTCACCGTGGCGGCCCTGGACCTCGGCATCAAGGGCATGACTCCCATCCGTTTCGCGGAACGCGGTATCCGCGTGGCCGTGATGCCGGCCGACTCCACGCTGGAGGACGTCCTTGCCGTGCAGCCGGACGGCGTGTTCCTCTCCAACGGACCGGGTGACCCCTCCACGGCGGACGCACAGGTGGAACTGACCCGTGACGTCCTGGACCGTGGGCTGCCGTTCTTCGGTATCTGCTTCGGCAACCAGATCCTGGGCCGCGCGCTGGGCTTCGGTACCTACAAGCTGCCCTTCGGCCACCGTGGCATCAACCAGCCGGTCATGGACCGCACCACAGGCAAGGTGGAGATCACAGCGCAGAACCACGGCTTCGCCGTCGACGCCCCGCTGGACGGGCCCGTCACCGCCCCGCAGGAGCGTTTCGGTCAGGTCGAGGTCTCCCACGTGTGCCTCAACGATGATGTCGTGGAGGGCCTGCGCTGCCTCGATATCCCCGCATTCTCCGTCCAGTACCACCCCGAGGCCGCGGCCGGCCCGCACGACGCCGCCTACCTCTTCGATCGTTTCGCAGACGCCATGGCAGCCTACAGCGGCCAGGCAGCAGCACCCAAGGAAGGCTGACCCAAGTGCCCAAACGTACAGACCTGAAGTCCGTTCTCGTCATCGGGTCCGGCCCCATCGTCATCGGGCAGGCGGCCGAGTTCGACTACTCGGGCACCCAGGCCCTGCGCGTGTTGAAGGAGGAAGGCCTGCGGGTCATCCTCGTCAACTCGAACCCGGCCACCATCATGACCGACCCGGAGCTGGCGGACGCCACCTACGTGGAGCCCATCACCGCAGAGGTGGTCGAGAAGATCATCGCCAAGGAACGCCCCGACGCGATCCTGCCGACCCTGGGCGGCCAGACGGCGCTGAACACCGCCATCGCTCTGGACAAGTCCGGTGCGTTGGAGCGCTACGACGTCGAGCTGATCGGCGCCAACATCGAGGCCATCGAACTCGGTGAGGACCGCGAGAAGTTCAAGGGCGTGGTGGAGCGTTCCGGCGCAGAGTCCGCGAAGTCCATCATCGTGCACACCATGAAGGAGGCCTTGGCCGCGGCGGACGAGCTCGGCTACCCCCTCGTGGTCCGCCCGTCCTTCACCATGGGCGGTCTGGGTTCCGGCATGGCCTATGACGAGGAGGACCTGCACCGCATCGCCGGAGCCGGCCTGCAGTATTCGCCCACCACAGAGGTGCTCCTCGAGGAGTCCATCCTGGGGTGGAAGGAGTACGAACTCGAGATGATGCGCGACCGCAACGACAACGTCGTGGTGGTCTGCTCCATCGAGAACTTCGATCCCGTGGGCGTGCACACCGGCGACTCCGTCACCGTGGCCCCGGCCCTCACCCTGACCGACCGCGAGTACCAGAAGCTGCGCGACATCTCCATCGCGGTGATCCGCAACGTGGGTGTGGACACCGGCGGCTGCAACATCCAGTTCGCTGTGGAGCCCAACACGGGCCGCGTGGTGGTCATCGAGATGAACCCCCGCGTGTCTCGTTCCTCCGCGCTGGCCTCCAAGGCCACCGGCTTCCCGATCGCCAAGATCGCCACCAAGCTCTCCCTGGGATACACCCTGGACGAGATCCCCAACGACATCACGTTGAAGACGCCCGCGTCCTTCGAGCCAACGCTCGACTACGTGGTGGTGAAGGTTCCTCGCTTCGCCTTCGAGAAGTTCCCGGCGGCGGACGCCACCCTGACCACCACCATGAAGTCGGTGGGCGAGGCCATGGCCATCGGCCGCAACTTCACCGAGGCGTTGCAGAAGGCCCTGCGCTCCCTGGAGCAGAAGGGTTCTGAACTCTCCTTCCAGGCGCCCGCGGACCAAACGGAGCTGGATGCCCTCGTGGAGTCCACCCGACTCGGCAGCGTGGACCGCCTGCGCAACACCCAGCGCGCCCTGCTGGGCGGTGCGAGCATCGAGCGGCTCTACGACGTCTCGGGTATCGACCCCTGGTACCTTGACCAGTTGCAGTTGATCAACGAGGTCGCGGCCCAGATCGCCGCCGATCCCGACCTCACCGAGGAGACGCTGCGTCTGGCCAAGCGCCACGGCTTCTCCGACGCACAGATCGCGCAGCTCTCGCATCAGCGTGAGGGCGTGGTGCGCGGCATCCGTCATGCGTTGGGCGTGCGTCCCGTCTACAAGACGGTGGACACCTGCGCCGCCGAGTTCGAGGCCTTCACCCCGTATCACTACTCCTCCTACGACGAGGAGACGGAGATCGCACGGCACGATACGCCGTCCATCATCATCCTCGGTTCCGGTCCCAACCGGATCGGTCAGGGCATCGAGTTCGACTACTCCTGTGTGCACGCCACCATGGCGTTGCGCTCGGCCGGGTACGACACGGTCATGGTCAACTGCAACCCGGAGACGGTCTCCACGGATTACGACGTCTCCACCCGCCTGTACTTCGAACCGTTGACCCTGGAGGACGTCCTCGAGGTGATCCACGCGGAGGAGGTCTCCGGTGGCGTGCTCGGTGTGTACGTCCAACTGGGTGGCCAGACCCCGCTGAAGCTCGCGCAGCAGCTGCAGGACGCCGGGGTGCCGATCCTGGGTACCTCACCCAAGGCCATCGACCTCGCCGAGGATCGTGGCGAGTTCTCCCGGGTGTTGGACCGTGGCGGTCTGATCAGCCCCAAGAACGGCACCGCGGTGTCCTTCGACGAGGCCAAGGCCATCGCGGACGAGATCGGTTACCCCGTGCTGGTACGTCCCTCCTACGTCCTGGGCGGCCGTGGCATGGAGATCGTCTACGACGAGGCCAACCTTTCCCGGTACGTCCGCGAGGCCACCGAGATCACGGCCGAGCACCCCATGCTGGTGGACCGCTTCCTCGAGGACGCCATCGAGATCGACGTCGACGCGCTCTTCGACGGCACCGACCTCTACGTCGGCGGCATCATGGAGCACATCGAGGAGGCCGGCATCCACTCCGGCGACTCGGCCTGCACCCTGCCCCCCATCACGTTGGGCCCGGACGCCGTGGCCCGCGTGGCCGAGGCGACCCGCAGCATCGCGGAGGGCGTCGGAGTTCGCGGCCTCATCAACATCCAGTTCGCCCTGGCCTCCGACGTGCTCTACGTGATCGAGGCCAATCCCCGCGCCTCCCGCACGGTGCCGTTCGTCTCCAAGGCCACCGGCGTGCAGCTGGCCAAGGCGGCCGCCCTGATCGGTGTGGGACACACCATCGCCTCCCTGCGCGGCGACATCCTGCCCGCTGAGGGCGACGGCGGCAAGCTGCCCACCGGCGCACCGGTGGCGGTCAAGGAAGCCGTGATGCCCTTCGCCCGCTTCCGCACGCCCGAGGGGCACGTGGTGGATTCCTTGCTGGGCCCCGAGATGCGGTCAACGGGTGAGGTCATGGGTATCGACCACCACTTCGACACGTCCTTCGCCAAGTCGCAGGCGGCCGCGAACAATCCGCTGCCGACGCAGGGGAAGATCTTCGTGTCCGTGGCCAACAAGGACAAGCGCTCCATGGTGCTGGCCGTCAAGCGTCTGGGCGACCTCGGCTTCGAGATCGTCTCCACCGGTGGCACCGCCCAGGTGCTGGCTCGCAATGACATCGACGCCACCATCGTGGCGAAGGTGCACGAGGAGCAGGGAGAGGCCCCGGAGATCATCCGGATGGTCGAGGCGGGCGAGATCGCGATGATCGTGAACACGCCCTCAGGCGGAGACGCTCGATCCGATGGTTACGAGCTGCGTGCCTCGGCCACGAGCGTGGGCGTCCCGGTGATCACCACCGTGGCGGAGTTGACCGCAGCGGTGCAGGCCATCGAGGCTCAGCGCACCTACCCGTGGTCCGTCGCCAGCCTGCAGGAGCACGCCGTGACTCTGTCGGAGGCCCGTGAGGCGGAGTCGGCTCGTGTCTGAGTCCTTCGGCTCACGCCTCGGCCGCGCCATCGCGGAGCGCTCGCACCTCTGCGTCGGCATCGATCCCCACCCCGGCCTGTTGGCGGGGTGGGGACTGCCCGACGACGCGGACGGGCTGAGGCGCTTCGGAACCGTGATGTTGGAGGCCGCTGTGGACCGCGCCGCGGCCATCAAGCCGCAGGTGGCGCTCTACGAGCGTCACGGTTCCGCCGGCTTCGCCGCACTCGAGGAACTCCTGGCTCGGGCCAGGGAGCTCGGTGTGCTCAGCGTTGCCGACGCCAAGCGAGGGGACATCGGTTCAACCATGGCGGGCTACGGTTCGGCATGGCTGTCCGATGATTCGCCGCTGCGCTCCGATTCCGTGACCGTGTCCCCCTATCTGGGGGTCGGGGCGCTGGCTCCGGCCTTCGACCTGGCGCGTGAGACCGGGCGCGGCCTGTTCGTCCTTGCCTTGACTTCCAACCCCGACGGGGCGCGCGTGCAGCATGCGGGCGGCGCCGACTCGGCCGCCAAGCGGATCGTGGAGGACGTGGCTGCGGCCAACCTCGCGGCAGGCGGGAGCGGGCTTGGTTACGCCGGCCTGGTGGTCGGCGCCACCGTGGGCGGGGACGCTCAGCGGCTCGGCATCGATCTGGCGGCGGGTGCCCCACCGTTGCTCACCCCCGGTTACGGCGCTCAGGGTGCCACGGGGGAGGACCTGCGCAGGGATCTCGGTCACGTGTGGGATCAGGTTCTGGTCCCGGCGTCGCGCTCGCTCGCTGCCAACGGGCCGGACGGCGTCGTGGCGGCGGTCACGGCCGCTGCCGGGGATCTGGGCTGAGGAGAAAAGGTAGTCTGGGGATCATGCTTGAATCCGAGGCGCAGCCCACCCGCGTCACCGTCCTGGCCGGACCCACCGCTGTGGGGAAGGGCACCGTGTCCGCCTACGTGCGTGAGCACTACCCGCAGGTCTGGTTGTCGGTCTCGGCGACCACGCGGTCGCCGCGGCCGGGGGAGATCGACGGAGTCCACTACCACTTCGTGGGTCCCGAACGTTTCGAACGCATGAAGGCCGAGGGGGAGCTGCTGGAGTGGGCCGTGGTGCACGGGCTCAACAGTTACGGCACCCCGCGCTCCACCGTGGTCTCCGCGGCGGAAGACGGAAAGCACGTGCTGCTGGAGATCGATCTGCAGGGAGCGCGTCAGATCAAGCAGACCATGCCAGACGCCAGATTCGTGTTCCTTGCCCCTCCCAGCTGGGAGGAACTCGTGAACCGACTCGTGGGTCGCGGGACGGAGTCACCCGAGGAACAGCAGCGTCGGCTGGAAACCGCTAAACTGGAACTTGCTGCCGAGCCGGAGTTCGATGTCACGATCGTCAATGACGACGTGGAACGGGCCGCTCGGGAGCTGGTTCGGGTGATGGGCGTCGACGACGCCTGACATGCGTAAGAGCCGATTCCGCACCCTGGAGTCGGTAACCACCACTAGACATGAATTGTGAAGGAACCCTGTGGCCGAGAACCTCGAAGGCATCATCAACCCGCCGATCGACGACCTGCTGAAGCGGGCCGGTTCCAAGTACGCCCTGGTGATCGACGCCGCTCAGCGCGCTCGTCAGATCAATGCCTACTACTCCCAGCTGCACGACGGCCTCTTCGAGCACGTGGGTCCCCTCGTGGACACCCACATGAACGAGAAGCCGCTCTCCATCGCCCTGCGCGAATTCGATGAGGGTCTGCTGGAGGTCGTGCCGCTGTCGGAGAAGCGGGCCGCCGAGGCCGCAGCAGCGGCCGACGCCGCCGCTGAGCTTCCGGCAGAGTGAGCCCTGCGGGCTCTGGCAGTGCTGATGTGAAACCCGTGGAAGAAGTGACGATCGCCCCCGAGCCGACCGTGCGCCGTGTGGTGCTCGGTGTGGCCGGGGGCATTGCCGCGTACAAGGCCACCGCCTTGGTGCGTGGGCTGAAGGAAGCCGGACACCACGTTGACGTGGTCCCCACCGACTCCGCGTTGCGCTTCGTCGGCGCCCCCACGTGGGAGGCGCTCTCGGGTCAGCCGGTACACACCTCGGTCTTCGAGGCCGTGGACCGGGTCAACCATGTGGCGCTGGGGCAGCAGGCCGATCTGGTGCTGGTTGCTCCGGCCACCGCTGACCTGCTCGCGCGCGCGGCCGCTGGGCGTGCCGACGATCTGCTGACGGCGACACTGCTGGCCACCAAGGCGCAGGTGGTCATGGCCCCTGCCATGCACACCGAGATGTGGCAGCACCCGGCCACGGTGACGAATGTGGCCACTCTGCGTTCCCGCGGCGTCATCGTGTTGGACCCCGCCGTCGGCCGGCTGACCGGCCCCGACTCGGGCCCCGGGCGCCTGCCGGAACCCTCCGACATCCTGGCCGCGGTTGCGCCACTGCTGGCCGCAGAGCGCTCCGCTGGTGCGGGTGCACCGTTGGCGGGCCGCCGCGTGGTGGTCAGTGCGGGGGGCACGCGTGAGGCGCTCGACCCGGTGCGTTACCTCGGTAATCGTTCCTCCGGAAAGCAGGGTGTGGCCCTGGCCGTCGCCCTGCGCGATCTCGGCGCCGACGTGGACCTGATCGCGGCCAACCTGGAGGTGCCGGCCCCCGCAGGGGTGCGGGTCACCCAGGTGACGAGCGCGCGGGACCTGGAAACCGCCGTCGGGCATTCGGCACCCGGGGCGGATGCCCTGGTGATGGCCGCGGCCGTGGCGGATTTCCGTCCAGCGGACGTGCAGGACACCAAGATCAAGAAGCGTGACGACGGCGAGGACCCGGTGATCACGCTCGTGAGGAACCCGGACATCCTGGCCGGCGCAGTCCGATCCCGTTCCGAGCACGAGGGCGACGGGCCCGCGTGGCCCGGGCTCATCGTTGGCTTCGCCGCCGAGACCGGGGACGCCGAGCACAGCGTCGTCGACTACGCCACGGCCAAGCTGGCCAAGAAGGGCTGCGAGCTGTTGGTGGTCAACGAGGTGGGTCTGACACGAGGATTCGGCCGTGACGAGAACGTCGTTGATGTCCTTTCCGCGGCGGGAGACGAGCCGGCCCACCTGGAGGGAAGCAAGGTCGAGGTGGCCCGTGGGGTGGCCAAGATCATGGCCGGGTTGCTGACCTGATCTCGCCGACACAGCGCCCGGTCCCCGAGCGGCGGTAAAGTGGGGTGGGTGACGAGTAACGACCTGCGCCTCTTCTCCTCGGAATCAGTGACCGAGGGACACCCGGACAAGATCTGCGACCAGATCTCCGACGCCATTCTCGACGCCTTGCTGACCCAGGACCCGGAATCCCGGGTCGCGGTCGAGACCCTCACGACCACCGGCCTGGTGCAGGTGGCGGGGGAGGTGACCACCAACGGCTACGTGGAGATCCCGCAGCTGGTGCGCAACACCATCCTCGACCTCGGCTACGACTCCTCGGCCAACGGGTTCGACGGCGCCCGGTGTGGCGTCAACATCTCGATCGGACAGCAGTCCGCCGAGATCTCCGATGGGGTGTTCACGTCCCTTGAGGCCCGCGAGGGCACCGCCGTGGACGCCCGCGACATGCAGGGTGCAGGCGACCAGGGCATCATGTTCGGATACGCCTCGGACGAGAACTCCGCCTACATGCCCACCCCCATCCACCTGGCACACCAGCTCTCCGAGAAGCTGACCCGTGTGCGTCGTGACGGTATCCTCACCGGCCTGCGCCCCGACGGCAAGACGCAGGTGACCGTGGGCTATGACGGTGACAAGCCGGTCTCCCTCGAGACCGTGGTGGTCTCCAGCCAGCATGCGGCCGACTACGACATCGCTGCGGTGCGGGACGATCTGATGGACGCGGTGGTCCGCCCACTGCTGTCCACGCTGGACCTCGACACCTCCAACACCGACATCATCCTGAATCCCTCCGGCCCGTTCATCATCGGTGGACCCGTGGGAGACGCCGGTCTGACCGGGCGCAAGATCATCGTGGACACCTACGGCGGCTTCGCCCGCCACGGCGGTGGCGCCTTCTCCGGTAAGGACCCGTCCAAGGTGGACCGTTCCGCCGCCTACGCCATGCGCTGGGTCGCCAAGAACGTCGTCGCGGCAGGGCTGGCCCGCCGCGCCGAGGTCCAGGTGGCCTACGCCATCGGTAAGGCACACCCGGTGGGCCTGTACGTCGAAACGTTCGGCACGGAGACCGTGGACCCCGCCAAGATTCCCGCGGCGATCCGCGAGGTCTTCGACCTGCGCCCGTTGGGCATCATCGAGGACTTGAACCTGAAGCGTCCCATCTACCGCAAGACCGCCGCGCACGGCCACTTCGGACGCAGCGACCTGGACTTCACGTGGGAGAACGTGGACCGCGCCGACGCGCTGCGCTCCTGGTTCAACGCCTGAGGTTCCTGAGTTCCATGAGTCTCGTCCGCCGATGACCGGGGGAGCCGAGGGGCTTTTCGACCTACCGGAGGAGCCCGCGACCACGAAGCGGGGAGCGCGGTTGGGGGCCCCCGTGCCCGCCGCCGAACTGCCCATCGCCAAGGTCGCGCTGGAATCGCCGCTGCCGCAGCTCGACCGGACCTTCGACTACCTCGTCACGGAGGCGCTCGACGACTCCGCCCGGCCGGGAGTGCGAGTACGCGTGCGCTTCGGCGGACGGCGACTGAACGGGTGGCTGGTCGACAGGGTCGCTGAACCCGAGCCGGGCGTGCACCCGGTGCCCTTGGAGGCCGTGGTCTCGCCCATCCCGGTGCTGCACCCGGATGTTCTCCGCCTCTGCCGCGACGTGGCCGAGCGCTACGCAGGAACCGTGGCGGACGTGGTGCGGCAGGCGGTTCCCGCCCGCGTGGCCAAGGTCGAGAAGGAGGGTCGCGGGATTCCCGTGCCCCGCGCCGTCGGGCCGGTGGAACCGATGGGCTGGGTGGACGACGATGGTGGGACCGAGTTCCTCACGACCCTCGCCGCCGGAGGCGACGACAGGGTCGTGACCTCCTTCCTGCCGGATTCAGGGGCGGGCTGGGCCGACCGCTTGGCCGCTGCGGCGGCCGCCACCGCCCGTTCCGGGCGCGGCAGCGTTGTGGTGGTGCCTGACGCCCGGGACCTGGACCGACTGTGTGATGCCCTGGACAACGCGGTCGGTTCCGGCGGTTACGCGCGGCTGAGCGCGGACGACGGGCCCACGGCGCGGTACCGAGCCTTTCTCCGGGTGGTGCGCGATGAGGTGTCGATCGTGGCAGGCACCCGGAACGCCGCCTTCGCGCCGGTGGCGAGATTGGGTCTGGTGGCCATGTGGGACGATCACGATACGGCTCACCAGGAGCCGCGTGCCCCCTACCACCACGCCCGTGAAGTCCTGCTGCTGCGAGCCACGGAAACCGGATGCGCGGCCCTGTTCGCCTCGCCCGCCCGATCCGCGGAAGCCGAGCGACTGGTCCTCACCGGCTGGGCCAGGGAGATCGTGGCGGATCGGTCCTTGTTGCGTCATCGCGCCCCCTGGGTTCGAG
>NZ_JALAGT010000005.1 GCF_022712295.1 Galactobacter sp. | reverse complement strand
CCAGGCACATCAGGTGCTTTCCGAACTGGGGGTGAGCACCCCGGAACTCGACACGTTGGCCGCCGCGGCGCTGGCCGCTGGAGCCGATGGGGCCAAGCTCACGGGCTCAGGACTCGGTGGCTGCGTGGTTGCGCTGGTATCTTCAAGCGAGTCCGCTACTGCGGTGAGCCATGCTCTCACCACGGCCGGTGCGGCACGGGTGTGGACCTCCACCCTCGAGTCCCCGGCTGATCAGGGCGGACTCCAGTCCGTTCGTCAGGAAGAGGCCCTGTGACAGCGATCGCTCGCGCTCACCCGAACATCGCGTTGGTGAAGTATTGGGGTAAGCGGGACGAGGAGCTGATCCTCCCCGAAACCGGCAGCCTGTCCATGACGTTGGATGCCTTCCCGACCACAACCTCGGTGACGCTGACTCCAGACGCCGACGAGGACGTTTTCCTGCTGGGCGGCGAAGCCGTTGCAGGCAAGCCGCTCGAGCGCGTGGTGGCCTTCTTGGACCACGTGCGTACCTTGGCCGGCTCCACGAGCAGGGCTCGTGTCGAGTCGAGCAACGAGGTGCCCACGGCTGCTGGTCTGGCGTCGTCCGCGGCCGGATTTGCCGCGTTGGCCGTGGCCGCCGCGGCGGAGTACGGATTGGCTCTCTCCGAACGCGATCTTTCCCGTCTGGCCCGCCGAGGCTCGGGTTCGGCCTGCCGCTCCATCCCGGACGGCACTGGCTTCGCCATCTGGCGAGCCGGGACGGATGACCAGTCCTCCTACGCGGAGGCCGTTCCCGCTCCGGACCTGCGCATGGTGGTGCTGACCCTGGACGCCGGATCAAAGTCCGTTTCCTCGCGTGAGGGCATGCGTCGAAGTGCCGCCACGAGCCCGTTCCACGATGCCTGGGTGTCCTCGACCACCCAGACGCTGGTGGAGGCAGAGGCCGCCGCCGCGGCCGGCGACTTCACGACGCTGGGGGAGCTGACCGAGTCCAACGCGCTGCGGATGCACGCACACATCAACGGGTCCGTTCCTCCCATCCGCTACCTGGCCCCCGCCTCCATCGCGGCGTTCGACGCCATCGAAAGCTTGCGCGCCTCCGGTGTGGAGGTTTACGGCACAGCGGACGCCGGGCCGAACGTGGTGGCCGTATGCCGTCCGGGCGACGCCGACGCCGTGGCCGACGCGCTAGGTGAGATCGGGCCGACCACGGTGGTGGCGCCCGGGCCAGGGGCCCGATTGGTCAGTGCTGCGGTGGAGTGCGCCGAATGAGCGGCGTCATCGACCGTGCGGCGTTCATCGAGACCAAGGCGCCCGGCAAGCTCTTCATCGTGGGCGAGTATGCCGTGGTGGAGCCCGGGGAACCTGCCGTCCTGGTGGCCGTGGATCGCTTCCTCACCGTTCGGCTGACCCGCAGCGAGGGGGCCGGCCGGGTCCACTCGCCGGAGTACGGGAACCTGCCTTTGGTGTGGCGGCGCGACGGTACCCAGATCGTGGCGGATCACCACCCCTATGACTACGTGATGTCCGCGCTGTCCACAGTGGACCGGTTGCGCGCAGAGCGCGGCCTGGCGCCGGCGTACTTCGACCTGCACATCACCTCTGAACTCGACGACCCCTCAGGTCGTAAGTTCGGGCTCGGTTCCTCGGCCGCCGTGGTCGTGGCGACCATTCAGGCGCTGGATGCCTTCTATGGGCTCGGACTGAGCATCGAGGAGCGCTTCAAGCTCTCCCTGCTCACGGCCATTCAGGTGGCTCCCAAGTCCTCCGGCGGCGACATCGCGGCCTCCACCTACGGTGGCTGGATCCGCTACACGGCTCCCGACCGGTTCGCGTTGCGCGCCTATCTGAGTGAGCACTTGGTCTCCGAGACCCTGCAGGCGCCGGCCTGGGACGACTTCTCCGTGCGGGCGCTGCCCGCCCCCGCTGAGGCCGCGCTGTTGGTGGGCTGGACGGGTTCGCCTGCCTCCACCGAGGCGCTCGTGGACGGGATGACGCACCGGTCCCCGTCGTCTCACCCTGACTTCCAAGAATTCCTGGCCGCTTCCCGAGACAGCGTGGAGAGCTTCGCCAAGGCCCTGGAGACCGGGGACACCGAGACCCAGCTGCAGACGCTGCGTCGGGTGCGGCGGCTGCTGCAACGCCTGGGGAAGGCTTCGGGAACGCTGATCGAGACAGACACCTTGCGGCTGCTCTGCGAGTCCGCGGAGTCGGTCGGCGCCGCAGCCAAGCCCTCCGGCGCCGGCGGTGGTGACTGCGGCATCGTCTTGGTGCCCAACCATGTGGACGCTGCCACCATCACCGACGTGTGGACCCGTAACGAGATCCGCCCCTTGGACCTGCATGTCCATGGCGCCCGCCCGGGCGTGGATTCGGGGGTGAACCAGTGAGCAGCGAGCACCCCGGGCTTTCCGCGGCCGCCCCCCGCAAGGAGGACCATATCCGCCTTGCCGCCGAGCAGCAGGCCGCCGGTCCCCACCGGAACGACTTCGACGACCTCGAGTTCCTGCACCACGCGTTGGCCGGCATCGACGCCGACCGGGTGGATCTGACCGCCTCGGTCGGCCCGTTCACGTGGCCCGTTCCGGTGTACGTCAACGGGATGACCGGTGGAACCGACCATGCGCGCGAGATCAACCGCGCCCTGGCCGTGGCCGCACGCGAGACCGGCGCACCCATCGCTTCCGGCTCCCTCGGCATCGCCGTTGATGCCCCCGAGACGGCTTCCACCTTCACGGTGCTGCGCGAGGAGAACCCCGACGGTTTCGTCATGGCGAACCTCGGCGCGGGGCGCCCGGCGGAACACGCCAAGATCGCGGTGGACCTGCTCGCTGCGGATGCGCTGCAACTGCACCTCAACGCCGTGCAGGAGACCGTCATGCCGGAGGGTTCACGCGAGTTCTCCTCTTGGCTGACTGGCGTGGAGGCCACCGTGGCCGCCAGCCCGGTCCCCGTGATCGTGAAGGAGGTGGGGTTCGGGCTCTCCCGCTCCACCCTCATCACGCTGCGCGATCTCGGCGTTCAGGTGGCGGACGTCGCCGGAGTCGGCGGCACGGACTTCGCCAAGATCGAGGCCGGTCGTCGCCAGGACCCCTACGCGCACCTGATCGGCTTCGGACAGTCAGCAGCGTCCTGCCTGCTTGACGCACCCGAAGGCATCACGGTGCTCTCCTCCGGAGGCGTTCGCTCGCCCCTCGACGTGGCCAAGTCCCTGGCGCTCGGGGCCGCCGCTGCGGGGGCCGCAGGCCCCATGCTCGCCGCGGCCATGGAGGGCGAGGAAGCCGCCGTCGGGCATATGAGAACGTGGATCTCCAGGGTGAAGGACCTGTTGGCGTTACTCGGGGCATCCACCCCGCAGGCATTGACTTCCACGGATGTGCTGATCCGCGGGAACTTGAGAGAATTTGCGCAGCTGCGAGGAATCGACCCCCGCACCTACGCCCGCAGAAGCGAAGCGGGTCAGAGAACAGGAGAGACGCAGTGAGCGTTCACGATTCGGCGGTGACGCCGATTCCCACCAGCTGGGTGGGACCGATCCGCATCAGCGGCAACGCCGCGGAGGGCGAGGTCGAGGTGCCCCTGGCCACCTACGAATCCCCGCTGTGGCCGTCGGTGGGACGTGGCGCCAAGATCTCCCGCATGATCGAGGGCGGTATCCGCGTCACCCACCTTGACCAGCGCATGACGCGCTCTGTGCTCTTCGTGGCACCCACCGCGGCCGACGCGGCGGCCGCCACGGCCGTCATCGAGTCGCGCTACGACGAACTCGTCTCCGTCGTGACCGGACAATCTCGGTTCGCCAAGCTGATCGAGCTGCATCCGGAACAGGTCGGGAACCTGCTCTTCGTTCGCTTCGCGCTGCGCACCGGTGACGCATCCGGGCACAACATGGTCACCGCCGCAGCGGATCGGCTGATGGAAGCCATCCTGTCCTGGGGGCTTGCCCTGGAGTACGGGTCGGTGTCCGGGAACTTCTGCTCGGACAAGAAGGCCACCGGCGTCAACGGTGTGCTCGGCCGCGGCCACAGCGTCATTGCGGAGATCCTGATTCCGCATTCGATCGTTCAGGAGCGGTTGCGCTCCACCGCCACCAAGATCACGGACCTCGTGGTGCGCAAGGACCTGGTTGGGTCCATCGCAGCGGGCGCACTGCGCAGCGCCAACGCCCACTTCGCCAATATGCTGCTCGGCATCTACCTGGCCACCGGCCAGGATGCCGCCAACATCGTCGAGGGCTCCCAGGGCACCACCTACGCGGAGGCCCGCGAGGACGGCCTGTACTTCTCCACCACCCTGCCCAACGTCATCGTGGGCACCGTGGGTAACGGCAAGGATCTGCCGCACGTCGAGGAAGCTCTGACACGGATCGGGTGCCGCGAGGACCGCGAACCCGGCGCCAACTCCGCCCGACTGGCCGCGCTGACGGCCGCCATCGTGCTGTGCGGGGAACTCTCCCTGCTCGCGGCACAAACCAATCCCGGGGAATTGATGAGCACCCACACGCTCATGGAACGGAAACGAGCATGACCACCAGCATCGGAATCCACGACATCGCCTTCGCCACCACGCACCACGTGCTGGCGCTGGACGACCTCGCCAACGCCACCGGGGTGGACCCCAACAAGTTCAAGTTCGGGCTCGGCCAGGAACACATGAGCATCCCGGCCCCGGACGAGGACGCCGTCACCCTGGGCGCCGCCGCAGCCAAGCAGGTGCTTGATCGCCACGGCTCCGAGGGCATTCGTACGGTCTTCTTCGCCACCGAGTCCGGCGTGGACCAGTCCAAATCCGCCGGCGTCTTTGCTCACGGTCTGCTGGGTCTGCCGCGTGGTGTGCGTGTGGTCGAGTTCAAGCAGGCTTGCTACTCCGGGACCGCTGCGCTGCAGGCGGCCGTGGGGTTGGTGGCCCGTAACCCGCAGGAACGTGTGCTGGTGATCGCCTCCGATGTGGCCCGCTATGCCATCGATACCCCGGCCGAACCCACGCAGGGCGCCGGGGCCGTCGCGATGCTGGTCACCGCCGACCCGGCCATCGCCGTCGTGGAACCGATCAATGGTGTGGCCACCATCGACGTCAACGACTTCTGGCGCCCCAACGACTCCTCCACGCCTCTGGTGGCCGGAGCGCTTTCAGTGTCCGCCTACCTGGACGCTTGTGTCGCGGCCTGGGACGATTACGCGGCCCAGGGCGGAGTCGGCGTTGCAGAAATCGACCGCTTCGTTCATCACCAGCCCTACACCAAGATGGCGCGCAAGGCCCACAAGGCGATCGCAGAACATCTGGGTGTGGACTTGGGTGAGGAACTCATCGAGGAGTCCTTCATCTACAACCGCCAGATCGGCAACACCTACACGGCCTCGGCTTGGATCGGGCTGATCTCCCTGCTGCACCACAACCGCGAGTTGGCCGGGAAGCGGATCGGCCTGTTCTCCTACGGCTCCGGTTCCGTGGGCGAGTTCCTGACGCTGGCCGTTCAGGACGATTACCGGGCCGCGCTCGACGTGAACGCTGCAGTGGTCGGTCTGGACTCGCGTGTGCAGTTGACCTTCTCGGAGTATCGGGACGTGTATGCCGGTAGCGTTCAGGGTTCCGCGGATACCGTGACGCCCGAGTCCGGGGCGGCGCCGTTCCGGCTGACCGGTGTGGTCGAAGGCGCACGGCAGTACGCGCGAGTCTGATCCCTCTCACCCCTTCAGATTTCCCCCTTCGACCCAACGCGCCACGCGGGTCCCGCGCAGCGTTTCGGGTAGGAGGGGGAAATCTGTGTCCCGAAGGTCTTATCGCTGGAGGTGACGGCGCAGGTAGCGGCCGGTGACGGAGGTCGGGTTCCCTGCCACCTTGTCCGGGGTCCCGGTCGCGACGATGCGACCCCCGTCCTCGCCGCCGCCGGGTCCCATGTCGATGATCCAGTCCGCGTTGGCGATCAGGTCCAGATCGTGTTCCACCACGATCACGGTTGCCCCTCGCTGCGTCAGCCGGTCCAGGACATGGACCAGGGTGCGGACGTCCAGGGGATGCAGCCCCACGCTGGGTTCGTCCAGGACGAAGACGGCGTTGTGCTGATCGCGGTGAAGCTGATTGACCAGTTTCAGGCGCTGGGCCTCGCCTCCCGAGAGTTCCGGAGTGGCCTCGCCGAGGGTCAGGTAGCCAAGACCGAGTTCGGTGAAGGCCTGCAGCCGCTTGGAGACCTTGGGAAGGCCTCTGACGGCCTCCAGGGCTTCAGCGATGGTCATCTCCAGCACATCGGGGAGAGAGATCCCGTCGCGGCGGTGTTCCCTGGCGCTGTCCGCGAAGCGGCTGCCTCCGCACTCGACACAGGCGATGTCGATGTCGGGGAGGAATTGCACGTCCAAACTGATCCGTCCTGTCCCTTCGCAGCGCGGGCAGGCCAGGGAACCCGTGTTGTAGGAGAAGTCCGATGCCGTCAGGCCGGCCGCCTTGGCCGACTCTGTGTCCGCCCAGGCCTTGCGGAGTTCGTCCATGACCTTGGAGTACGTCGCCACGGTGGAGCGGACGTTGATGCCGATCGGCGTCGCGTCCACGACGTGGACGCGGGTTGCCTCGGGTGCGTCCAGCTCAACGACGTGTCCCGGCATCATGCCCGACGTAGTGTGCCCGCCCCCCGCCGCATGCGCTGCGATGGCCGGTACCAGGGAATCCAGCAGCAGCGTGGTCTTGCCCGATCCCGAGACTCCGGTGACAGCGGTGAGCCGGCCTACCGGGAAGGCGGCATCCAACTCGTGCACGGTGTGCACCGGTTCGGTCGCGATGCTGATGGTGCCGTGCTGGAACGGTTCGGGGGCCTGCTTCCTGACCACGATGTTCTCGGAACCGGTCAGGAAACCGGAGAGCCTGGAGCCGGGGGCGTTGCCGATGTCTGCGGGAGTTCCCTGAGCCACCACCGTCCCGCCGTCGCGCCCGGATTCAGGTCCGATCTCGATGAGATGGTCGGCCGCCTCGAGGACCTGGACGTCGTGATCCACGAAGACCACGGAGTTTCCGTCTTCCAACAGATCCTCCATGACCCCGAGAAGACCGTCCACGTTGGCAGGGTGCAGGCCGATGGAGGGCTCATCGAGGACGTAGAGCACGCCGGTGGTGGCATTGCGAACGGCCCGTGCGAGCTGGGTGCGTTGGCGTTCCCCTGTGGAGAGGGTGGAACCCGCGCGGTCCAGGGTCAGGTAGCCGAGTCCCAGCTGGACAAGGCGTTGGCCCATCTGGGTGAGGGTGCCAACAAGGCCGAGGGCCAGGGCCCGCATGCGCTGATCGAGTCCATCCGGAACCTGCTCCGCCCATGACAGGACGCTGTCGAGACTCAGCGCGGTGACCTCTGCGAGGTTCATGCCGCCTGTGGCTGTGCCGTCCGGGGTCACGTCAGCACCGATGAGCGGAGTGCGTGCCGTGTCGGAGAGCCGGCTGCCGTGGCAGTCCGGACAGGTTCCTGTGGTGAGGAAACGGTCCACACGCTTCAGGCGCTTTTCGTCCGTTGCCCTCTTCAACTCTTCCAAGACCGTGAGCCGGGCATTGCGGAACGTGAAGTCCAGATCATGCACGCCCTTCTTGGACGTGACGAAGATGTGCTTCTTCTCCTCAGGACCGTTGAGCACGATCTCGCGTTCCCAGTCCTCGAGGTCGGAGTAGGGGACGTCAGTTCTGACACCGAATTCGCGGGCGATGTCCGGCTGGACGTTGAAGCCGAACATGTTCCACGGGACCACGGCACCCTGGTCCAAGGTCTTGGACGGATCCGGCACCAAGGAGTCGTCGTCCACAGTGCGGGTCACGCCGGTGCCTTGGCAGGTGGGACAAGCACCCTCGGCGTTGAAGGCCAGTGCCTCGGCGCCGGGCGCATCGATCTGTTCCCCGCACACCGGACAGGGGAAGGCCGTCTCGGCGGCGACCGCCAGCGACGGCGGTGCACGGTGACCGTTGGGGCACACATGGGATCCCAACCGCGAGAACATCAGCCGAAGCACATTGAGGAGTTCGGTTGAGGTGCCGAACGTCGAGCGGACACCGGGGACCCCCGGCCGCTGTCGCAGCGCGAGGGCGGCCGGGACGTGCTCCACGGAGTCCACGGCGGCGCGTGGAGCCTGGGCCATGCGACGCCGCGTGTAGGTGGAGAGCGCCTCGATGTAGCGGCGTGAACCCTCCGCGTACAGCACGCCCAAGGCGAGCGAGGACTTCCCTGAGCCCGATACCCCCGCTATGCCCACCAGCTGTTGCAGCGGGACGTCCACGTCGAGATTCCTCAGGTTGTTGACCCGGGCACCGCGAACTCTGATCTCGGTGGGCACGGTGCGAGCCTTCAGAGGTTTCCGGTTCCGATGATTCCGTGGCGATCCCATGCCGCCATGCTACGTATATCTCCCGATCGCTGAGTTCCTAGCTACCGCATAACCGGCCGAGCGCAGTGAATCCGCGTGTCCCAACACCGGTCACGGCAGCGTGGGCCCCATGACGGAGCCGTCCTCGCGCTTGAGTCGGGTCATGTGGGAGAAGGATGGGCGGCCCGGCAGCACCGGACCCTGATCGGCCAAGGCGACGGTGACGGGGCCGCCGTCCAGCACCACCTCATAGGCCTGCGAACCGACGAAGAACGTCACCGGGCGTGACCCCAGCTCCACTTCCGCCTCCAACGCGGAGGAGGTCAATCGGAACCGCACCCTGGTCCCTGCCCGGGCCAGCCGGAACGTGAGCCCCTCCCAGGATGCAGGAAGCCGTGGGGAGAAGCGCCATGAACCGTCGTCGTCGCGAAGCCCGGCAAAGCCGTTCACCAAGGCAGCCCACACCCCGCCGGTGGAGGCCACATGCACGCCGTCGGACGTATTGCGGTGCAGGTTGTCCAGGTCCACACGCAGTGCGTGCTCGAAGTACTCCAGCGCGAGATCCGCGTATCCGACTTCGGCCGCGATGATGGACTGGACCGCTGCAGACAACGTGGAGTCTCCGGTGGTCAGCGGGTCGTAATAGTCGAAGTCGGCCTTCTTCTGCTCCAGGGTGAAGCGTGAGGAGCGCAGCAGCAAGGCGAGGACCGTGTCCGCCTGCTTGAGCACCTGGTACCTGTAGAGCACCAACGGATGGTAGTGCAACAGCAGCGGCCTACGGCGCTGGGGTGTCCCTGGAACGTCCCAGACCTCCTTGTCGAGGAAGGACTCGTCCTGCGGGTGGATGCCGAGGTTCTCGTCGTAGCCCACGTACATCCCCTCGGCCGCGGCGGCCCAGGCGTCGGGCTCGGCCGAATCCAGTTGCACGGCCTCGGCCAACTCGGTGTAGCGTGCGGGACTGCGCTTCTGCATGCTCCGCACCACGTAGGCAGCGACCTGCAGATTGAACGCAGCCATGACGTTGGTGTACGTGTTGTCGTTGACCAGCGCCGTGTATTCGTCGGGTCCGGTGACGCCGTGGATGTGGAAGTGCCGTCCGTCGGAGGAGGTCCTCCAGAATCCGAGTGAGGTCCACAATCGGGCCGTCTCCACCAGGACCTGCGCCCCGCCGTGGGACAGGAATTCGGGGTCGTCGGCCACCCGGATGTACTGGGCCATGGCCGCCGCGATGTCCGCGTTGATATGGTACTGGGCGGTTCCGGCGGGGAAGTATGCGCCTGCCTCGTCGCCGTTGATGGTTCGCCACGGGAACAACGCGCCGTGTTCGGCCAACTGTCGGGCTCTCATGCGGGCCTTGGGCAGCATGTTGACGCGCGCCCGCAGGGCATTGCGTGCCCACTGCGGGTTCGTGTACGTCAGGAACGGGACCACGAAGATCTCCGTGTCCCAGAAATAGTGGCCGGAGTAGCCGTTGCCGCTGACCCCCTTGGCGGAGATCCCCAGCCCGTCCGCGCGGGCCGAGGCCTGGGCCAACTGCCACAAGTTCCAACGCACGGAACGCTGCTGCTTGGCGTCAACACCGTGGATCTCGACGTCCGAGCGCTCCCAGAAGCCCTGCGCCCAGCGGCGCTGCTGTCGATAGAGATCGGACACGCCGATTCGTTGTGCGCCCTTGACGGAGCGCAGCGCACGCTCGCGCATCTCCAGGGCGGATTGACGCCGGGAGGAGTGATAGGTGACGTACTTGACCAGCCGGATGCTCTGCCCCGGCTCCAGATCGATGTCCGCCCAGGTATCCACCCGATCCTCGGCCCTGCGGGTACCGGTGCGGGGATGATGATGATCGCCGGACGGGTAGCGGAAGTCGTGAGCTGCTGCCGCGGCCACGGTCATGCCGGAGTTGCGGACGCGGAAGGAGAGCACATCGGTGTCCTCCTCATGATTCGCCCCTGACGGGACCAGCGGGTGCTCCGCCGTGCGTTCGGACTTGCGGGGATCGGCGATAGTGGCCGACGCGTCGTCGGACTGCGCGGGGGACGGCACCGCATCCGCGGCGCCGGGATCCACCAAGGTGGATCGCAAATGGATGTGGGCGGCGCGATCGAGCGGGCGGACCGTGTATTCGTACATGGCCAGGTGACGTTGCTCGAAGGAGACCAATTGCCGGACCTTCACGTTGACGCGGTCACCGCGGGCGGTGCGCCACTGCGTCGTACTGGTCAAGGTGCCGTCGCCGAAGTCGATCCGCGTGTCGGTGAAGTCGACCTCGGTGCGGCCCAGTTCCAGGGCCTCGTCGTCCACGTAGATGAGGAAACCGGCCGCGTCAGGGGCGGCGATCATGGTCTGCCCGGACTCGGCCTGACCGTAGGAGTTCTCTGGGTAGGTGATCTTCCATGCCTCGTAGAGTCCGTTGATGAAGGTGCCCTCGCGCTGACGTCCGCCGTCAGCTCCCTGCCACTTCACGCCGAGGTAGCCGTTACCGGTCGCGAAGACGGTCTCGTCCTCCGGGGAGGGGGAGCGCTCGGCGCGCGCGGTGGACAGGGACCAGGGGTCGGCGTCGGCATTCTGGTTGTCCATCACGAGTTCGCCGAGGTCGTTCACCACGACGTCGGCTCCTGCCGCCTCGAGGATGGCAGGTGAGGCCTCCCGGGCCACACCCACCACGAGTCCGAAGCCGCCTGCCGCGCCGGACCGAACGCCGGAGACGGCATCCTCCACCACGATGCATTCCTCGGGAAGCCAGCCGAGTTCTTCAGCCCCGGCCAGGTAGGTGTCAGGTGCCGGTTTGCCTGGCAGTCCCTGCTCTGCGGCGACGATCCCATCGACGATCACGCTGAAACGGTGGTCGATCTCGGCCGCGGCCAACACGGAGCGGGCGTTGCGGGACGAGGAGACCACAGCCACCTCGAGGCCGCACTCCACCACATGATCCAGGAAGGCCAAGGAACCCTCGTACGGGGCCACTCCCTCTGTATCGAGGATGTGACGGAAGGCCGTGTTCTTCTGGTTTCCCACCGCACAGACGGTTCCGAAGCCGGGAGTGTCCTCAGGGGTCCCCTCCGGCAGATCGATACCGCGGTCCAGCAGCACGGAGCGGACACCGTCGTAGCGCGGTTTGCCGTCCACCAGATGCAGGTAGTCGTCGTCGGTGAAGACGGAATCCAACCCCACATGGGCGAAGAGGTCGGTGAAAGTGGCCTTCCATGCAGCTGTGTGCACGTCTGCCGTGGGGGTGAGTACGCCGTCGAGGTCGAACAGCACCGCACGGAGATCACGCAGCCGGAGGGGGAAATTGCTGGTCACGGTGTCCTTCCCACGAATGGGGTCACAAAAGTCAGTGAGACGGCACGGGGACGCTCGCGCACCGTATTCGGCAAGACCAAACCTAGGAAAGGGAGTCCTGCCGGTCAAGCATCCGCCTGCCCGTAGACTGGGGGCATGTTGGATTGGGAGACGGCCTCCACCGCGACGAAGGTGACCTTGCTCGGGGCGTTGTCCCTGATGGGACTGGGGATCGTCGTCGCGATGATCGGCGTCGCAACGGACGCCAAGTTCGTGATCTTCACCGGTGTCGGGATGATGGCTCTGGGCATCGTGACCCACCTGGTGGGTTACGTTGTACGCTTCTCCGCCGCGCGTCAGACGCTGCGTTCCCGGACCCCACAGAAATCAGACACCCGGAAGGGGAGCAAGCGTTGAGCATCAACACGGAATTGCAGGGCAGTGCCTATCCGCCCGCTGCGCCTTATCAAGTGGGACGGGAGAAGCTTCGGGAGTTCGCGCTCGCCGTGGGTGCAACCCACCCCGTGCACACCGACATCGACGCCGCCCATGCGGCCGGGCACGCGGATCTCGTCGCGGCTCCGACCTTCGCCGTGATCATCGCCCAACAGGCGGAGGCCGCCTACATCACCGATCCGGCCTCCGGGATCGACTTCTCACGCGTTGTGCACGCCGAGGAACGTTTCACGCACCACCGACCCATCGTGGCTGGCGACGAGATCACCGCGACCGTACACGTGGACCGCGCCCGTGCCGTCGGCACCGGTGGCATGGTCACCACTCGCACGGAGCTCGTGGATGCCGCGGGCGAGCCGGTCTCCACCGTGCTCTCCACCCTGATGGTCCGAGGAGAGGACTGATATGACCACGCTCAGCATCGCGACCTTGGAGAAGGGCCAGCAGCTCTTCTCCACCACGTACTCCTTCAACCGCGGGGACCTGGTCCGTTACGCGGGTGCCTCGGGGGACCTGAACCCCATCCACTGGAACGACCGCTTCGCCACGGAGGTTGGACTGCCCGGCGTCATCGCCCACGGCATGCTGACCATGGGCACCGTGGTCCAAGCTGTGACCGATTGGGCGGGGGACCCCACCGCCATCGTGGACTATCAGACGCGTTTCGCGGCCATGATCCCCGTCGCGGACCCGGAGGGTTCCAACCCCTCTGACGCCGAGGGCACAGAGATCGCCGTGGTCGGCACGGTGGGGAAGGTGGACCCGGAGGCCGGTACCGTCCGGGTGGACCTGACCGTCACCCTCGGCGACGAGAAGGTGCTCACCAAGGCGCAGGCCCTCGTGGCGCTGGGGACCGCAGGGGCCGCCGCGTGACGGAAACCCGCCTGAGTTCCCTGACCACCATGGGCGTCGGAGGCCCCGCAACCACACTTCTGGAGGCCGAAGACCGCGAGGCCGTCGTGGACGCCATCCGTGCCGCGGACGCGGAACACACCCCGCTGCTGATCGTCGGCGGCGGCTCCAATCTCGTGGTGGACGATGCTGGGTTCCACGGCACCGTGGTCCGCATCGCGACCAGGGGAGTGGACTTCGGGGAGGTCGATCCCACGTCCGGGTCCAGCCTGGTCACGGTGGAGGCAGGCCACCCTTGGGACGAGTTCGTGGAGCAGAGCGTCATGGAGGGCTTCTCCGGCCTCGAGGCGCTCTCCGGGATCCCGGGTTCGTCCGGCGCGACTCCGGTCCAGAATGTCGGAGCGTACGGCGCGGATGTGTCGCAGCGCCTGGTCCGCGTCACCGTGTACGACCGCGGTACGGACCAGGTCAAGGAACTCGGAGTGGGCGATCTTCGCCTGGAGTACCGCGACTCCATGATCAAGCGCAGCATCGACCATGGCGCCCCGCGCTATGTGGTGCTGGCGGTGACCTTCCAGCTCTTCGCCACGGAGGAGGGCCGCCCCGTGGCCTACCAACAGCTGGCCGACGCACTCGGTGTGGAACTGGGCGATCGCGTCCCGGCCGCACTGGTGCGCCAGACAGTGCTGCGCCTGCGCGGTTCCAAGGGGATGGTGCTTGACCCGGAAGACGCGGACACTCGATCCTGCGGTTCCTTCTTCACGAACCCCATCGTGACCAAGGACAGCGCGGCGTCCCTCCCGGAGGACGCACCACGGTTCCCGGTCCCCGAGTCCTCCGACCGGGTCAAGCTCTCCGCAGCGTGGTTGATCGACCACGCTGGCTTCCACAAGGGCTTCGGTCTGGAAGGCACTCCTGGCCAGGCCATCGCCGGAGGCCGGGCATCACTGTCCACCAAGCACGCGCTTGCCGTCACCAACCGCGGTGAGGCCTCCAGCGAGGACATCCTCGCCATCGCGCGTGCCGTGCGTGACGGGGTGGAGCAGGCCTGGGGGATCAGGCTGGAGCACGAGCCGCAGCTGGTGGGCTGCACGCTCTGACATTCCTGGCCGGTGATACGCCGGGAAAAGCCAAGGCGGTGAGGGAGAACCCTCACCGCCTTGGCTTTCGTCGTTCACTGGGTACTACAGCCGACCCTGAGCGATGGCCAGCATGCGGCGCAGCGGCTCGGCCGCGCCCCAGAGCAGCTGATCACCCACGGTGAAGGCAGAGATGTACTGGGAGCCCATCTCGAGCTGCCGCAGGCGACCGACCGGCACCGTGAGCGTGCCCGAGGAGGCCACCGGGGTCAGATCCTCCATGGAGGCCTCACGCGTGTTGGGAACCACCTTGGACCACTCGTTGTCCTCATCCAGCAGGCGGGACACCTCGTCGAGGGAGACGTCCTCACGCAGTTTGATGGTCAGCGCCTGAGAGTGGGAGCGCATGGCGCCGATGCGGACGCAGAGGCCGTCCACGATGACCTTGTCCGCCTCGGAGCGACCCAGGATCTTGTTGGTCTCGACTCCGGCCTTCCACTCCTCCTTGGACTGACCGTTGCCCAGATCCTTGTCGATCCACGGGATCAGGTTGCCTGCCAGCGGCACGCCGAACTGCGTGGCATCGAGCTCACCTGAGCGCTGCTTGGCCAGCACCTTGCGGTCGATGTCCAGGATGGCCGACGCCGGGTCGGCCAGTTCAGCGCTGACGGACGCGTTGATCTCGCCGAACTGGGTGAGCAGTTCCCGCATGTGGCGGGCGCCGCCGCCCGAAGCAGCCTGGTAGGTCATGGAGGTGGCCCACTCGACGAGGCCGTTGCGGAAGAGCCCGCCGAGGCCCATGAGCATGCAGGATACGGTGCAGTTGCCGCCCACATAGTCCTTGGTTCCGCGGTCCAGGCCTGCATCGATCACGTCACGATTGACGGGATCGAGCACGATGATGGAATCCTCGGCCGTGCGCAGCGTGGAGGCCGCGTCGATCCAGATCCCGTCCCAGCCCGAGGCCCGCAGGCGCGAATGCACCGCAGTGGTGTAGTCGCCGCCCTGGGTCGTGACGATGATGGGCAGCTTCGCCAACTCGTCGAGGTCATGGGCGTCCTTCAGCGCGGGCGCGGCGGAGGCGAAGGCCGGGGCGGGCGCTCCGGCCTGGGAAGTGGAGAAGAAGACGGGATCGATGGAGGAGAAGTCGCCCTCCTCCTGCAGGCGCTGCATGAGCACGGAGCCCACCATGCCGCGATAACCGACGAATCCTACTGCCTGTGAAGTCATGCCTCCATGCTACGGATTCCACGAGCATTGGCCCGAACGTGTGACGGGACCAACGCACTGTGACGGCCCTTCCCTCCACCCACCGTGCACGGCATACTTGCAGGCGTCCGAAGCCGTCCCCGAACGCCTCAGCGAACCGACCTGATGAGGACACGATCATCATGACCAAGAATCTGGCAACCTACATCGCACTCCCCGGCAACGCAGCAGAGGCCATGAAACACTGGCAGGAGGTCTTCGGCGGTGAACTCGAGTTGATCACGTATGGTGACAATCCGATGCCGGGCCTGCCCTTCGAGCCGGATCCCAACTGGGTTGCGCACGCGACCCTGACCCTGCCCGGCGGCACCATCTCCGGGGCGGATGCCATGCCGGACGAGCGCGACAACCCCATCAGGGACACCGTGTACTCGCTGCTCTACACCACGGACACCCCAGACGAGGCGCGGGAGCTGATCGCCGGGCTCCAGGGCGGTGGCGGGAGCATCAACCTGCCCTTCGAGCAGGCACCGTGGGGGGACTGGTACGGCCAGGTCTTCGATCGTTTCGGCGTGATGTGGTCCTTCAACTGCCCTGCATGAAATGGACGGGCCCGGTCACACCGTCGTGATCAGGCCTCGTCCTTTCCCTCCGTACGCTTGCGTTCGGCGTCTGCTTGCTCGCGCGCCTCGATCTCGAGTGCCTCACGTGCGTTGAAGGCGTCGATGGCCTCTTCGTCGCTCATCTGTTCGTCGATCGCGGCGAGATCTTGGTCAAGGAGCTTCTTGCGCTTGCCGATCGCGTAGACGGCACCCCACACGAAGACCTGGGTCACCACCACGATGAGGATGACCCCCAGGATCTTGCGGTCGATGATGATGGACCAGATCCCCATCGCCACCGACACGAGGCCCAGGATGGGCAGCAGCATGTACCCCAGGAGGAACCAGGTCTCCTGACGCTGGGCCAATGGGGTTGGTTCGGTAGGGACAGCCATGAGGGTCAGTTGGCCTTTCGGTGCAGTTCGAAGCGGTAGCCGGGGCCTTTGTCTCCCCGTTGGAATCCCCTGGCGGGCCAGGCCGCCGCGAGTGTGAAGTCGGGCCCGAGTGCGGGTGCCCGGGTGTCGCCGTCGGGCACGTCGAGGTCCAGGACTGTGACCACGGCGGCGTCCAAGTCACCGGCGGCCAGAGCGTCGGCGTAGACCCGCCCGCCGCCTGCCACCCACACCATGCCCGACGTGCTGAGCTCGGCTCCGCGCCGCAAGGCGGCCTCCAGCGTGCTCGCCGGCTCCGCCGGCGCGTCCGGTCGGGAGGCGGCGGACACGTCGTCGGCCATGGTCTGCCGCGAGGTGATGACCAGTGAAGTGCGCCCGGCGAACGGGCGGAAACGGGCCGGGATCGACTCCCACGTGCGCCGGCCCATGACCAGCGGAGAACCCCACGTGAGTGCGGCGAAGTTCTTCATGTCTTCCGGGGCGTGCCAGGGCATGGTGCCGCCGCGGCCGATGAAACCGTCGCGGCTCTGCGCCCAGATGGCGCCCACCGTGGCGGCGGGTAGGGACCGGACCGCGCGGACGAAGGGGTGGTCCTCGCCCAGGGGATGAGCGGGTGCAGCAGGTACGTCCATCAGACGGCGACCGGGGCCTTGATGGTGGGGTGGTGGAGGTAGTCGTGGACCTCGAAGTCCTCGAACGTGTAGTCGAGGATGGACTCCGGTGTGCGAGCGAACGTCAGTGTGGGGGAGGGGTACGGGTCGCGCGAGAGCTGTTCGCGGACCTGGTCAACGTGGTTGTCGTAGATGTGGCAGTCCCCTCCCGTCCAGATGAATTCGGCAGGCTCCAGGCCGGTTTGGTCCGCGATCATGCGTGTGAGCAGCGCATACTCTGCGATGTTGAACGGGACGCCGAGGAAGAGGTCGGCACTGCGCTGGTAGAGCTGGCAGGAGAGTTTGCCGTCCGCCACGTAGAACTGGAAGAACGCGTGGCATGGGGGCAGGGCCATGTTCTCGATCTCGGCGACGTTCCACGCAGAGACGATGTGACGTCGCGAATCCGGGTTGGTGCGGATCTGCTCCACCACGTTCGTGATCTGGTCAATGTGCTCACCGCTGGGTGTGGGCCAAGAGCGCCACTGGACCCCGTACACCGGGCCCAACTCGCCCTGCGCATCCGCCCATTCGTCCCAGATCCTCACGCCCTGCTCCTTCAGCCAGGCGGTATTGGACTCACCGCGCAGGAACCAGAGCATCTCCAACGCCAGGGACTTGAAATGCACCCGCTTGGTGGTCACCAGGGGGAAGCGGTTCCCGGAGAGGTCGAAGCGCAACTGGCGGCCGAACACCGAGGTGGTGCCTGTCCCGGTTCGGTCGGACTTGTGCGTGCCGTTGTCCAGGACGTCTGCGAGCAGGTCCTCATAGGTGGAAGGGTTCGCGCTCATGGTCCTCCAGTCTAATGGTCGCCGGACGGCCCGGGTCCGTCCGGCGCGCGCCGTCACGGCTGGTGCAGGAGCACCTTGTACTGCGGGAAGCGCTCCAGGTACTGCGCAACGTAGGAGCACGTGGGAATGATCTTCTCCTCGCGCGCCCAGATGCGCTCCAACACGATGGTCACCAGGGCGCGGGCATAGCCACGGCGGGAGAACTCCTCCTTGATGATGGTGTGCTGCAGGTCAACGATCCCGTACTCGGCGGAATACCCCACGAAACCGATGAATTCCTCGCCGTCGAAGAGATCGTAGCGTTCGTGGGCCAGGTCCTGGATCACGTGCACGGAATCGAACGGGATCAGTGCTGTGGAGCGGGGCATGACTACTCCTTCGGCGTTCATGGTGGTGCGTGCGGGTGGGTGACTTCGATCCTAGTCCGGAGCGGGGACTTAGTCGTCGAAGGGCTCGTGGACCTCGACGGAGACGATGCGTGTGAGGTCGTCGACGGGACGGTGCACCACGATCACCGCTCCTGGACGCAGGTAGGGGTCCTTGGCCGGCAGCGTCCTGTCGCAACCCTGGACGCCATGGGAGGCCAGAACGGGAAGCAACGTGGGCAGAACAGGACGGTGCGTGCACACCAGCTGGCAGTGCGACTTGGTGAGCAGCTTCTCCAGGGCCTTCACCGCCTTGGCCGGGTGCTTGGTCGCGGAGTGCTCGGTCAGCGCGGGAACGGTGCGAACTTGGATCCCCTGGGCGGCGGCATACGGTGCAACGGTCTGCATGCAACGCCGCCACGGGCTGGAACGCACCCTGGAGGGCCTCCACGCGGTGAGCAGTGCTGCCAGGGACTCCGCCTGCCTCACGCCGGAGGTCGCCAGCGGGCGCTCACCCTCGGCTCGCGTCCACCCTGAGCGCGGCTTAGCCTTGGCGTGGCGCGCGAGGATCAGGGCTGAGGTGTCCAAGGCATGGGCGTCGTGGGCCGCCGCCAGGGCCTGCAACGGCAGCCGATCGGCCTCGTTGCTCAGCCGCTCCAACGCGTCCCCGACATCGAGCCAGGCGCATCCGTCCACCTCGCGACCGTCCCCTCGAGGCGTTCCGGTGGCGTGGGCTGCCCAGTAGTAGACCGCCTTGGAGCCCTTGGACATGTCATAGCTGATGGCGGTCAGGGGGATGCCGAGAGTGATCTTGAGCCCCCCCTCCTCCTTGACCTCCCTGACCGCGCACTGGGCCAGTGTCTCGCCCTTCTCCAGCTTGCCCTTCGGGAAGGACCAGTCGTCGTACTTGGGTCGGTGGATCACCAGGACTTGGAGGCGGCCCTGATGCCGTCGCCACGGGAGGGCGCCGGCTGCCAGAACCTTGAACGACTTCTCGGTGAAGTCTTGGGGATCACACGAACGCAGCGGCCTTTGCACCGACGAACTCATGAGCGCCTGGCCGCGGAACGTTCGCGGGAGCGCAGCAGGTACTCCTGGATGTCCATGAGCGCGGATCCGCTCTGGTCCAAGTGGTGACGTGTCCAGGTGCCGTCCGCGTCGAGGTGCCACGAGGCCGTTCCGGCGTCCAAGTACTTGTCGAGCAGGGCGAGCAGTTCGGCCTTGTCCTCCGCATTGGAGAGGGCAACCAGCGCCTCCACCCGGCGATCCAGGTTTCGGTGCATCATGTCCGCGCTGCCGATGTAGACGATGGGTTCGCCCTCGTTGGAGAAGGCGAACACTCTGGAGTGCTCCAGGAACCGTCCGAGCACGGAACGCACCCGGATGTTGTCGGAGAGTCCGGCGACGCCCGGACGGAGCGAGCAGATGCCACGCACGATCACGTCGACCTTCACCCCGGCCTGGGAGGCACGGTAGAGGGCGTCGATGATGGCCTCGTCCACCATGGAATTGACCTTGATGACAACGCGGGCATCGAGCCCCTTGTGGCGGGCCGCGATCTCCCGCTCGATCAGGTCGATCAGGCCGGAGCGTAGCGAGCGCGGCGCCACGAGCAGACGTTTGAACGTGGTCTTGGGCGCATACCCGGAGAGCTGGTTGAAGAGCTTGGAGACGTCCTCACCCACCTGCTCGTCGCAGGTGAGCAGCCCCAGGTCCTCGTAGTAGCGGGCGGTGCGTGGGTGGTAGTTGCCCGTTCCGATATGTACGTAGCGGCGCATGATTCCCTTCTCGCGGCGGACCACGAGGGAGAGCTTCGAGTGGGTCTTCAGGCCGACGATGCCGTAGACCACGTGCACCCCGGCCTGTTCGAGTTTCCTGGCCCAGGAGATGTTCGCCTGCTCATCGAAGCGGGCCTTGATCTCCACGAGCGCCAACACCTGTTTACCGGCCTCGGCAGCATCGATCAGGGCGTCCACGATGGGGGAGTCACCCGAAGTCCGGTACAGGGTCTGCTTGATCGCCACGACCTTGGGGTCAGCGGCCGCCTGCTCCAAGAAGGCCTGCACCGAGGTGGAGAAGGAATCGTAGGGGTGGTGCAGCAGGATGTCCCTGCGGCGCACGGCAGCGAAGACGTCTGCGGCCTTGGACGTTTCCGATTCGTTGAGGAAGCGGGACGTGCGGGCCAGATGCTTCGGGTAGTGCAGGTCCCGTCGGTCGATCCCCGCGATGTCCCCGAGGCCGCGCAGGTCCAGGGGAGAGGGTAGGGAGAAGACCTCGTCCTGGGACACACCGAGTTCCCTGACCAACAGGTCACGCACCGAATCGGAGATGTCATCGGCGATCTCGAGGCGTACGGGCGGACCGAAGCGGCGCCGCAACAATTCCTTCTCCAGCGCCTGGAGCAGGTTCTCCGCGTCGTCTTCCTCGACCTCCAGGTCCTCGTTACGCGTCACCCGGAAGGTATGGAACTCCACGACCTCCATGCCCGGGAACAGGGCCTCGAGGTGGACGCCGATGACCTTCTCCAACGGGATGAAGCGGGCCGGGGAGTTCTTGGAGTGGCCGGCACGCGGCCCGTCCACAGATACCAGCCTGGGCAACGCGTCCGGGACCTTGAGACGAGCGAAGAGTTGCTTGTTGGTCAGCGGGTTACGCACCAAGACGGCCAGGTTGAGGCTCAGCCCCGAGATGTACGGGAACGGGTGAGCGGGGTCCACTGCCAAGGGGGTCAGCACCGGGAAGACCTGTTCCTTGAACCACGTACCGAGCCGGTCCTGCTCGGGCTGGGCCAGTTCATCCCAGCGCACCAGGTGGATGTTCTCGTCGGCCAGAGCCGGGACCACCGACTCGGCGAAGGCCCGTGCATGGCGCACCTGCAGCTCATGGGCTCGGCCGAGGAGGGCCTCGAGCTGGTCAACCGGATTCACGCCTGCAGCGGTAGGGACGGCGATGTCGGCGGCGATGCGGCGTTTCAGGCCCGCCACCCGGACCATGAAGAACTCGTCAAGGTTGGAGGCGAAGATGGAGAGGAAATTGACCCGCTCGAGCAGGAACAGGTCGGGGTCCTCTGCCAGTTCCAACACCCTGGCGTTGAAGTCCAGCCAACTCATCTCCCGGTCGAGGAAGCGGTCGAGTGAGAAGCCGCCCTCGGGCTCCGCGGCAGGGGCGAACTCGGGCAGTTCGATGCGGTCCACAGTTGCCTTGGACGGGGTCGTATCGCGATCGGGCAGGGCGCTGTTCTCGGAGTCGTTGTCCACGGTCACGAGTTTAGTCGCCTTCGGGTTGCATCACAGTGAACTTCGGACGGACTAGGAACGCGAATAGAGCACGTCGGAGTCGGCCAAGGTGAAGCCCAAGGACGTGTAGAGGCCGACGGCGGGTTCGTTGTCCGCCTCGACGTAGAGCAGGATCTTGGGGGCTCCCGAGTCCGCGAGGTGATGTAGACCGGCCACCGTGAGCGCACGGCCGAGCCCCGACCCCTGCGCTTCGGGTGCGATGCCCACCGCATAGACCTCGCCCTCGGCCACCGAGCCGTCTGCTGCCTTGGTGACCTTGGTCCAATGGAAGCCCAACAGCTTGTCTTCGGCGGAACGAGCCAGGAAGAAACCTTCAGGGTCGAACCAGTCCTCCGCCTCTCTGGCCTGAAGGTCACCCAGCGTCATACGGCCCTGCTCAGGGTGGAAATCGAAGGCTGCGGCGTTCACCGCCAACCAATCTGCTTCGTCCTTGCCGACCTGGAAGGTGTCCAAGGTGACCGAATCAGGGAAGGAGGCCGCCGGCAGGGACGTCACCTTCTCCGGCGAGACCGCCATGACCCACAGCTCACGGGTAGGACGCAATCCGAGCTGCTGCGCCAAGTGTGCGGCGGCGGGGTGACCGCCGTGTGACCACGCCTGCAACGGCGCCTCGGGGGAGAGGCCTTCCACCGCCCAGGTTGCCAGAGCGGCGCCCAGGCCGCGGCCGCGGGCCACCGGATGAACCACCAACTCGACGAGTGCGCCGGTGCCGACCGAGCCGTTCGGCCCTGGCTCCTCCAGATCGGTGATGACGGCGGCGGCCGCGAAGGCATCGCCGGAGGGGATGAACGCGCCACGTACCCCGTGGTCGCCGGCGCGCAGGGCCGCCCAGGTCTGGTCGTTGAACGGTGGATGTCCGTCCACAGCATTACCGGCCGAGGCCAGTACGCGCAGGGACTCCAGCTGGGAGGCGTCCGGGGAACCGGTGAACGGCGTCAGGGGGAAATCCATGGTGCCCACGCTACCGGGGCCCTGGGACCGGGATCACTCCGCCTCGTTCTCCTCCGGGGTGGAGGCGGCGAAGCGGTAGCCCACGTTCCGGACCGTCCCGATGAGCTGATCGTGGTCGGAACCCAGCTTCGCGCGCAGGCGACGCACGTGAACATCCACCGTGCGGGTTCCTCCGAAGTAGTCGTAGCCCCAGACCTCTTGCAGAAGGGCCTCACGCGTGAAGACCCGACCGGGATGACCGGCAAGGTACTTCAGCAACTCGAATTCCTTGAAGGTCAGGTTCAACGCCCTGCCCGCGACCTTGGCCGTGTAGGAGTCCTCATCGATCACCACGCCGGAGACCCTGATCTTCATGGGTCCGGGTTCGGGATCGGCATGGTGGCGGCTTGCAAGCCGTAGCCGGGCCTCGACCTCGGCGGGACCGGACCCCGCCAACATCACGTCATCCGCACCCCACTGCGGACCCACGGCAGCCATGCCACCCTCGGTCAGGACGAGAAGAACGGGAACGTCCAGGCGCACCGTGGAGGCGGACTGACACAATGCGCGGGAACCTGCCAGGTCGGTGGTGGCGTCCACGAGAACCAGATCGTAACCGGTGGCCTTGACCAGGGAGGCCGTCTCCGGGGCGCCGAGCTCCACCTCGTGGCCAAGGAGATCCAAGGAGGGCAGGACGGCACCCACCGCCGGTGCGGTAGTGAGCAACAGGACGTGTGCCACGGCCTCAACCTTTCGTGAGAATTCGCCTTCTTCAACGGCGACCCTTGAGGGCCCCCTCCGACGTGTCTCTCGCTTCCATGCGGGAACCGGATGAGTCCCAGGTCACCGATGAGAGTCTATAAGCCCTCGTGTTCCGGGCATGTTTCCGGCAGATTCCGTGTGTCACCGGAAGATCACGAGGGTGCTGCCGAAAGCCGCCCACGTCGTCACCGAGACATGACGCAGGCCTCGCGATGGGTGAACACCTCCGGTTCAGGACGCGGGGCTCGACCCCGTGGAAAGCGGCACCGCGTGGAAAGATGAACCCCGTGAGGATTTTGGCTGCACTGATTTCATTCCTCGTCGCCGCTGCCGCGACGCTGCTTCCGCTCTCCCTGCCCACGGATGCCTGGGGCACCGCGCCGGAACTGGTGGTTGTGGCCGTGCTGTGTGCGGTGATGGTGGCGCTGCTTCCACGAGTGGCCGTGGACGCGACCCCGTTGCTCTCCACCGTGATCGGGGCACTGAGCGCCGGTGCCGCGTTGGCCGTAGTGGCAACGGCGTCCGAATCGAGGCCGTTCCAGCACTGGATCCTGGTCCCCGCCGTCGCCACGCTCGTCGCCTTCCTCGCTCAATTGCTCCGCGGTACGGGCGCAAGCGCTCGCACCGACTCACTCTCCACATCGCTGGCCACCGCCCTGCTCGGCGCATCCGGCTCCGGGTGGTTCGTGGCCTGGCAGGCTGACGCCGGCGCAATGGGTCTCATCGTCGCCGTGGTCGGAGTCCTCATCGGTACGGCCGCCTCGTTGGCGCTCGCCGCGCGGGGAATGCGGACCCAGGACGCGCAGATGCCCGACGCTGCGGTGCCCGCCTCGCGTGGCGCCCTCACCGCCCGCTGGATCCTGGGTGGGGGCGCCGGGATCGTCGCCGCCGGTGCGCCTGTGGCGATGGTCATCACCGTGCTGCAGGATCGGCTTTCCTGACCACCGCCCCGAGCGGATAGGATGTCCCCATGCATGGTGAATACATCGGTCTCGAAATCTTCTTCTACTGCCTGCTCGGCGTCGCCGGCGTCTCCATGGCCGCCTTTGCCGGCCTGGTGGTGTCCAAGCTCTTCAAGGGTCAGAAGTAAGTAGATCCCCCACGATGGTGATCGAACTTCCGGTCGACCTCACGCCTGAACTGGTCCCGCTCTCCTGGTTGCTCGGCAGCTGGGAGGGCTACGGCATGCTCGGCGAGGGCGAGGACGGCGACCAGCACATCTTCCAGCGAGCCACGTTCGTGGACAACGGCCTTCCCGTGGTGGAATACCGCGCGGAGACCTGGATCGCGGACCCGGACGGCACCGTGGTGCGCCCGCTGAGCGTCGAGAGCGGCTTCTGGCAGCTCGACCGCGAACTCGTGGACGCTGACGGGGGCCCGGGGCTCATTCCCGGCGACGTGGTTCCTGCCCTGCGCAACGCTGACGCCGTCGAGGAACTGCGCAACGAGGAGGGCGGATTCGACCTGCAGGTCAGCATCAACCATCCCCGCGGGGTCTCGGAGCAGTACTACGGCGTCATCAAGGGTCCTCAGGTCACCTTGGCCACCGACGGAGTCATGCGCGGGAAGAACTCCCGCGAGTACGTCTCGGCCACCCGCATCTTCGGGCTGGTGAACAACGATCTGTTGTGGCGCTGGGACGTCTCCACCGGCAACGACCTGAAGGCACACGCCTCCGCCGCTCTCAGGAAGGTGGAACCGCCCAAGGGTAAGCACCAGGGCGGGGACAACGCGCCAGTCGATGAACCAGGCGACGAGGAAGACCCCAACGCATGACGCACAACAATGACTCGACGGCCGCTTCCACTCAGGTGGGGGCGGCCTCGCCATATCGGTCGCCACTACTGGACCTCGACGGGGCGGTGGAAGCGGCAGGAGCCGGAGTGGCCGACCACTACGGCGCTCCACTGCGTGAGGGGCGGGCGCTGGCGGACGGCCGCGCCTTCGTGGACCTGTCCCACTTCGGTGTGGTGACGGTGACCGGCCCGGACCGTCTCTCCTGGCTCCACTCGCTGTCCTCACAGGCGCTCACGGGCTTGCCGGAGGGGACAAGCACCCGCACCCTTTTTCTAGACCTGCAGGGTCGGATCGAGTTCGACGCGCGGGTCGTGGATCAGGGCGGAACCGCCTACCTGATCCTGGAACCCGGCCTGGCTGCGGGACTGGCGGCTTGGCTGGATTCCATGCGTTTCATGCTGCGCGTCGAGGTCGCGGACGTCTCGGAACGGTGGGCCGTACTCGCCACCGGCGGCGAGTGGCCTGCGGACGCCGCGGCAGCGGCGTCGTCGGGCATCGAATGGGTGGACCCCTGGCCGGACATCCCTGCAGGGGGGTACCCCTACGGGCCGGTGGAGGACCACCCGGGATTCGAGACCGAACGGCGGCTGGTCCTGGTGCCGCGGGAGTCACTGACCATCGTGGCACAGGCGTTGCAGGAGGCCGGTTGGCGGCCGGCGGGACTGGACGCCTATGAGCAGGTCCGTATCGCCGCATGGCAGCCATCCCAGGCCCACGAAATGGACAACAAGTCCATTCCGCACGAACTGGACCTGCTGCGCAGCGCCGTGCACCTGAACAAGGGTTGCTACAAGGGCCAGGAGACCGTTGCTCGAGTGCACAACCTGGGCCATCCGCCCAGGCGCCTGGTGTTCTTGGACCTGGACGGCATGGAACACACCGTGCCTGCAGCAGGTTCTGCCGTGATGGCAGACGGCCGCAAGGTCGGGACCGTGACCTCCTCCGTGCTTCATCACGACGCTGGTCCCATCGCCCTTGCCGTCATCCGGCGGGCGGTGGACCCCGGGCTCGAACTGAGCGTGGTGGACGGCGAGACCAGCTACACCGCAGCGCAGACCGTCATCGTGGCCCCTGAAGCGGGCTCCGTGGTGGGACGGCCGCAGGGAATCAAGCGCCTCTGAGGCCGCCGCTGGTACTGCCGTGCCGTTTCGCGGGGGCGGGCCGGATCAGCCGAAGAGGATGGCGGCCTCGTCGTACCGGGACTGCGGCACGGTCTTGAGGGACTCTAGTGCCTCGGACATGGGCACGCGCTCCAACTCGGTGCCACGAAGTGCAGGCATCTGATCCCAGGCCTTGGCCGCAACCAAGTCCGAAGCCGCCATACCCATGCGGGTGGCAAGGACGCGGTCGAAGGCGGTGGGGGTGCCGCCGCGCTGAATGTGGCCCAGCGTGGTGGCGCGGGTCTCCACGCCGGAGAGCTCCTCGAGGATCGGGGCGATCCGGTCGCCGATGCCGCCAAGCCGCATGCGGCCGTCGCGGGCCGCGCCCTGAGGCGTGTAGTCGCCCTCGTCGCCCAGGGGGCTGAAGCCCTCGGCCACGACGACCAGCGGGGCACGGCCGCGGTCGAAGGCCTCCTTGACCCACTCGGCCACCTGTTCCAGGGACACCGTCTGTTCGGGGATCAGGATGGCGTGTGCGCCGGCAGCCATGCCCGCGTGAAGCGCGATCCACCCGGCGTGACGGCCCATGACCTCGGCGACCATGCACCGGTGATGGGACTCACCGGTGGTACGCAGACGGTCCATGGCCTCCGTCCCGATCTGGACAGCGGTGTCGAACCCGAACGTGTAATCGGTGACACCGAGATCGTTGTCGATGGTCTTCGGGACACCGATGATGGGCAGGCCTGCCTCCGCCAGACGATGGGCGCCGGCCAGGGTTCCCTCACCACCGATCGCCACGAGGGCCTCGATGCCCTGACGCTCGAGCACCTGTGCGATGTGCTCCGGTCCGCCATTGGGGTGGTTGTACGGATGGGTGCGGCTGGTGCCCAGAATGGTGCCGCCCTGCTTGGAGATGCCACGGACCAGATGGCGTTCCAATTCGATGGCGTCCTCTTCGATGACGCCCCTCCACCCGTCCAGGAAACCGACGTACTCCTGGTCGTGAGTCTTGATGCCGTTGAGAACTGCCCCGCGGATGACCGCGTTCAGGCCGGGGCAGTCGCCGCCGCTGGTCATGATGCCGACACGCATGAGGTTCCTTCTGTAGTAAAGCGTGAGGCGCGTCGTTGGGCCCCGCGAAATGTTTCCAACAGGAGTCTAGTGCTTCAGATCACGTTGGCAGGACCCGCGAGACCGCACGTGTGTGCAGAGGCGGGCGTCTCAGTTGCGACGCCGTCCGCGCCCCGAGTCGATGAGCCGTTCGAGAACGATGGATTCGTCCCGCCAAGGGATCAGCAACCACGCCACGAGGTAGGTGAGCCACCCGATGAACGGCAGCAACATGGCCACCATCACGATCAAGCGCACCAGGCCCGGGTCACAGCCGAGGCTGCGGGAGATGCCGTGGCAGACCCCACCCAGGATGCGGCGTGGGCCACGACGCAGGGACTGCCTGCGCAACAGATTGAAGAAACCGTTCAGCATAGGTACCGGCCTCAGGAGAGCAGGTCGCGGATGCGGGTCACTCCCTGCACCAGGTCATCGTCACCCAGAGCGTAGGAGAGTCGCAGGAAACCGGACGGCCCGAAGGCCTCGCCGGGGACCACTGCCACCTCGGCTCGTTCCAGGATGAAATCGGCCAGTTCTGCCGAGGTGGTGGGGGTGACACCGTGGTAGGTCTTGCCGAGGGCGCCACGGACATCCGGGTAGGCGTAGAAGGCGCCCTTGGGTGTTGGGCACTCGAAACCCGGAACGGAGTTGAGGAGCTCGACCATCAGCTTCCGACGACGGTCGAAGGCCTCCTTCATCTGGTCCACGGCGGTCAAGGGCCCGGAAACGGCGGCGGCGGCAGCCATCTGGGAAACGTTTGAGACGTTTCCGGTGGAGTGCGACTGAAGGTTGGAGGCGGCCTTGATGACGTCCTTGGGACCAACCATCCATCCGACCCTCCAGCCCGTCATGGCGTAGGTCTTGGCGACACCATTGAGGATCACGACCTTCTCCTGGCCGGGGGCCTGCGCCCACAGCGCGGGCGTGGCGGCTGCAATTGACGTGAACACCGCTTCGTCATAGGTGAGGTGCTCATAGATCTCGTCGGTGACGACCCAGAGGTCGTGCTCCACGGCCCAGGCGCCGATCGCGGCGGTCTCCTCGGGTGTGTAGACGGCACCGGTGGGGTTGGAGGGAGACACGAAGAGCAAGACCTTGGTGCGCGGCGTGCGAGCCGCTTCCAATTGCTCCACCGTCACCTTGTAGCCCTGCTCGGGGCCGGCGAAGACGTCCACCGGGACGCCGCCGGTCAGCCGGATGGACTCCGGGTAAGTGGTCCAGAAGGGGGCTGGGACCAAGACCTCGTCCCCCGGATCCAACAGTGTCTGGAACGTGTTGTAGACGGCCTGTTTACCACCGTTGGTGACCAGCACCTGGCCGTCGCCGACCTCGATGCCGGAATCCCGGCGGGTCTTCTCCTTGATGGCAGCGACAAGATCGGGTTGCCCCGTGGTGGGGGAGTACCGGTGGAATTTCGGGGTCCGCGCGGCCTCGACTGCCGCCTCCACGATGTAATCGGGAGTGGAGAAATCGGGTTCACCCGCTCCGAAGCCGATCACAGGACGGCCTGCGGCCTTGAGGGCCTTGGCCTTCGAGTCCACGGCCAGGGTCGCGGAAGGGGAAATGGAGCCGATGCGTGCGGAGATCCGTGCCATGCATCCGATCCTAGTCAGTGAAGCGGCGGCACGCCCAAGGCGGCCATCGTCACATTCCTACGGTTCGACGTCGGGGCCGATCGCATGTAGACTTTTACCTCGGTGTGGAGCGCGCGAGTGTTCCGAACCGTTGTAGGGCAGTGGCGCAATTGGTAGCGCAGCGGTCTCCAAAACCGCAGGTTGCAGGTTCGAGTCCTGTCTGCCCTGCTCATCCCGGGACGTCCGGGCACATGCGGCGTGGATCGCCTGATCTTCTCGACATAGAGGAGGCAGGGGGCCACGCCGCAGCGACATGAGGCACATGGAGGCAGAAGGTGACCGACACCGCAGTGAAGGGGTCCGGATCGGGCCGCCAGAAGAAGCGTGGCTTCTTCGGCGCCATCGGTTTGTTCTTCGCACAGGTCATCCAGGAACTGAAGAAGGTCGTCTCACCGACCCGCAAGGAGCTCGTCAACTACTGGTTGGTGGTTCTTGCCTTCGTGGTCCTCGTGATGATCATCGTCGGTCTACTGGACCTGCTCTTCGGGCAGCTCTCCACGTGGAGCTTCATCGCTCCATCGGACAGTTAGTAGTTCGCAGTTTCAGGGCCTTTTGGCCTCAGTCGCACAATCGTCAAGCAAGAAAGCAGGAAGTTCGCGTGTCCGAGCAGGATCTCGAAGCCCAGACAGACGCTGGTACGGAGCCTACCCAGGACGTGCCTGCTGACGAGGTGGTCGTGGACGCCGCCGCAGAGCAGTCCGCAGACGAGGTCGTCGCCGATTCGTCGGAGGACCAGGCCGATTCCGAGCAGGAGCAGGTCGAGTCCCCCGAGGAAGAGGTTCAGCGCCTGCGCGACGAATTCCGTTCCAAGCTTCGTCGACTCCCCGGTGACTGGTACGTCATCCACACCTATGCCGGTTACGAGAACCGCGTGAAGCTGAACCTCGAGACGCGTATCCAGACGCTGTCCATGGAGGATTTCATCTACGAGATCCAGGTCCCCATGGAAGAGGTCGTGGAGATCAAGAACACCACGCGCAAGACGGTTCGCCGCGTGCGTATCCCCGGCTACGTGCTGGTGCGCATGGAGCTCACCGACGAGTCCTGGGGCGCCGTGCGGCACACCCCGGGTGTCACCGGCTTCGTCGGTAACGCCCACGACCCGGCACCGCTGAACCTGGACGAGGTCTACTCCATGCTGGAGCACACCATCGTTCCCACCGCAGTTGCGGAGCAGACCGGTAAGGCCGTCAAGGTCCCGGTCACCGACGTCAAGGTGGACTTCGAGGTCGGAGAGGCCGTCACCGTCAACGACGGACCGTTCGAGACCTACCCGGCCACGATCTCGGAGATCAAGCTGGAATCCCGCCAGCTCGTGGTGTTGGTGTCCATCTTCGAGCGCGAGACGCCTGTGACGCTCTCGTTCTCCCAGGTCACCAAGATCCAGTAACAAGCTTGGTCCGTAGGCCGACGGGTCACACCGACCAGGCGCCACGGACCGAAGAACCTGCTCACTCCCCGTCATGGAGCGAGCAGGACCATCTCGGAGGCACGCTCCTGTGTCCCGAGGACGCAAGGAAGAGAAGAAGGACGCTTTCAATGGCTCCCAAGAAGAAGGTCTCAGGCCTCATCAAGCTGCAGATCCAGGCCGGCGCTGCAAACCCGGCTCCGCCCATCGGCCCCGCACTGGGCCAGCACGGCGTGAACATCATGGAGTTCTGCAAGGCGTACAACGCCGCGACCGAGTCGCAGCGTGGCAACGTCGTCCCCGTGGAGATCACGGTCTACGAAGACCGCTCCTTCACGTTCATCACCAAGACCCCGCCGGCAGCTGAGCTGATCAAGAAGGCTGCAGGCGTCCCGAAGGGCTCCGGTGTCCCGCACACCCAGAAGGTCGGAAACCTGACCCAGGCCCAGGTCGAAGAGATCGCCAACACCAAGATGGAGGACCTCAACGCCAACGACCTGGCAGCAGCCTCCAAGATCATCGCAGGTACCGCCCGTTCCATGGGCATCACCGTCCAGGGCTGAGACCCTCATCCCGACGCGACCGTCTTATCTGACGGGACGGCGTCACCAGACAACAGGCGTCATTCTCACGGCTGGTGGGAATGACGGTGGAAGGGTCAGCGCGACCCGACATCACCACGACTGCATCAAGGAGCATCAAGCAGATGGCACAGCGCAGCAAGGCATACAAGGCAGCCGCCGCCAAGATCGAAGACGGCAAGCTGTACTCCCCGGCAGAGGCCCTGAACCTCGCCAAGGAAAACGGATCGGCCAAGACCGACTCCACGATCGAGGTCGTCTTCCGCCTCGGTGTGGATCCCCGCAAGGCCGATCAGATGGTGCGAGGCACCGTCAACCTCCCCAACGGCACCGGTAAGACCGCCCGCGTGGTCGTCTTCGCCAACGGTGACAAGGCTGAGGCCGCCCGTGAGGCCGGCGCAGACTTCGTCGGTTCCGACGACCTGATCGAGAAGGTTCAGGGTGGCTGGACGGACTTCGACGCCGCCGTGGCAACCCCGGACCTGATGGGCAAGGTCGGCCGCCTGGGTAAGGTGCTCGGCCCCCGTAACCTCATGCCGAACCCCAAGACCGGCACGGTCACCATGGACGTCGCCAAGGCTGTCAACGACATCAAGGGCGGCAAGATCGACTTCCGCGTCGACAAGCACTCCAACCTCCACTTCATCGTGGGCAAGGCCTCCTTCTCCGCAGAGGCCCTGAAGCAGAACTACGCTGCCGCGTTGGAAGAGGTGCTGCGCCTGAAGCCTTCCGCTTCCAAGGGTCGCTACATCTCCAAGGCCACCGTGGCCACGACCTTCGGCCCCGGCATCCCGGTGGACCCGAACGTCACCAAGGTCGTCACCGACTGATCAGGTCCCGGACCTGACGAGGCCGGCCCACCCCCATTGGGGGTGGGCCGGCCTTCTTGGTTCTCACGGGTGAGCAAGCTCACCCGTGATTCACTGCCCGACGGGGACTGTCCGGCTTGGCGCCTCCCCTGGCCTTTGCTAAGCTTGACGGGTACCGAAGACCGTTGGTCGCGTCCACATCTGGTGGACGCTGAAGGTTTCCTCGAAGTTCGATGGAACGGCCCACGCAGGTGACGAACTTGATTCTCCAGCACACTCCCTGAGTGTGTCGCGATCATCGAGCCCCGTGCCCTGCGCCGGGGCTCTTTCTTTTGAACTGCTGAAGTTGCCTGACCAGCCACACCCCGGAAGGAGGGTTATGGCAACGCCGCAGAAGGAAAGCTCCATTCAGGAGATCACCGCTGACTTCAAGGAGTCGGACGCAGCTGTCCTGACCGAATACCGTGGGCTTACCGTTGCACAGCTGAAGACCCTGCGTCGCGCTCTCGGATCCGAGACCAAGTACGCGGTCGTCAAGAACACCCTGACCGGCATCGCGGCAAAGGCCGCTGGCATCGATGCATTCGATGGCCAGCTCTCCGGCCCCACCGCCATTGCCTTCATCAAGGGTGATCCGGTGCAGGCCGCCAAGGGCCTCACCGACTTCGCTAAGGACAACGACAAGCTCATCATCAAGGCCGGCGTTTTCGAGGGGCAGTCCATGGACGCCTCCGAGATCGCAGCCCTGGCTGCACTCGAGTCCCGCGAGCACCAGCTGGCACGTGTTGCCGCAGTGCTCAAGGCTCCGATGTCCATGATGGCCCGCGCTGCTGCCGCTCTTCAGGAGAAGCAGGGCGAGTCCGCGGAAGCCCCGGCTGAAGCCTGATCAGGCTCCACCACCCAAACCAAAACTTTTACTGTGACCCGGTAGTGGCGCGCTTGCGCCAGGGACACGCTTTGAGAAAGGACGCCTGACATGGCGAAGCTCAGCAACGACGAGCTCCTTGAAGCCTTCAAGGAGATGACCATCATCGAGCTCTCCGAGTTCGTTAAGCAGTTCGAAGAGACCTTCGACGTGACCGCAGCCGCAGTGGCCGTGGCCGGCCCCGCCGGTGGCGCCGCTGAGGCAGCCGAGGAGAAGACCGAGTTCGACGTCATCCTCGAGGCCGCCGGCGACAAGAAGATCGGTGTCATCAAGGAGGTGCGGGCCCTGACCTCCCTCGGACTGAAGGAGGCCAAGGAGCTCGTCGACGGCGCCCCCAAGGCCGTCCTCGAAGGCGCCAACAAGGAAGCTGCCGACAAGGCCAAGGAGGCCCTCGAGGCCGCCGGCGCCACCGTCACCGTCAAGTGACTTCTTCCCGGCTCGCCGGGTAGTGGTTCTCGGCCCCGGCCGAGAGTCGACAAGATGAGGACCCCGACACCGTCACGGTGTCGGGGTCCTTTTCCTTTTCGGCGACCGAGCGGGTGTGAGTGCCCTTCGGGGTGTTTGCGGCCGGCCTTGCGCCGGAGCGCACGCGCAGTCGCGTCAGTGGGCAGGGACGTGTTGCGGGTTGGGGCAGGCGGCCCCGGCTCTCAAAGGGTGAGGACCAGGCATTCAGAGGGTGAGGATGAGTGCCTCGCCCTGCCCGCCGCCGCCACACAGTGCAACCGCAGCCGTTCCCGAGCCGCGTTCCTTCAGATGCAGGGCTGCCGTCAGTGCCAGCCGGGCACCGGAGGCACCGATGGGGTGGCCCAGCGCTATGGCGCCACCGTGGACGTTGGTCTTCTCCCATGGGTAGTCCAGATCGGCGAGCGACTGGACGGCGACGGCCGCGAAGGCCTCGTTGATCTCCACCAGATCGAGTTCCTGGACGGAGACGCCCTGCTTCGCGGCCGCGGCGGTGATGGCGTTGGACGGCTGGGAATGCAGCGAGGTGTCCGGCCCGGCGACCTGGCCGGCCGCTCCGATCGTGGCCCAGATGTCCAGACCATGGTCGACAGCATACTGTCGTGAGGTCACGATGACGGCGGCCGCACCGTCCGAAAGGGGAGAGGAGTTGCCTGCCGTGACCGTACCGTCGGCCGCGAAGGCCGGGCGCAGTCCGGCGAGTGACTCGATGGTCGACGACGCGCGGACGCCCTCGTCGGACTCCACCACGACGTCACCCTTGCGACCCTTGATGGTGGTCGGCACGATCTCCCTGCTCAAGCGCTCGGCGGACGCAGCTGCACGCAGATGCGAGTCCAACGCCACGGAGTCCTGCGCTGCGCGGGTCAGGCCGAGTTCGGTGTTGCGGCGTTCCGTGGACACACCCATGGCGATCCCCTCCGCCGCGTCGGTGAGGCCGTCCTTGGCCACGGAGTCCACTGCGGAGATATTGCCGTAGGTCCACCCTGTTCGCGATCCGGGCAGAAGGTGCGGGGCGTTGGTCATGGATTCCATGCCCCCCGCCACCACCACGTCGGCCTCCCCGAGCCTGACCAGGCGCGCCGCATGGATGACCGCCAGCAGCCCCGACAGGCAGACCTTGTTCAACGTCTCGGCCGGCACCGCGATGTCGATCCCGGCCCCAGCGGCAGCCTGTTTGGCAGGATTCTGCCCGCATCCGGCCTGAACCACCTGGCCCATGAGCACTTGGTCCACAGCGGAGGCAGCGACTCCGGACCGATCGAGCGCACCTGCGATGGCCCGTGCCCCGAGCTCCACCGCGTGCAGCTGCTTCTGGGCGCCCAGCAGCTTGGTGAAGGGAGTGCGGGCGCCGCCGACGATGACAGCGTCGGTGGGGGAAGGGGATGAGGTCATGGTGAGTCCCTGGTATGGAAACGGGTTACGGTCTCGGGCGCATGGCGTCCTGGTGACCGACATTACCCCGGAGTAGGTCCATTCCGATGGCCTGCGGCCCGCTTTCTGGTGATGCGGGTCATCACGAATTCTGTTCGACATTCAGGGGCGATCGTGGGTAAGATGGACCTTTGCGGCTTCCCTGTGCTCAAATTTGCGCTGACCTTCATATAGCGGTGGGTCAACACCATGAACATACCTCGTCCCCAACCGTGGGCGTGAACGGGAGACCGCATCCGGAAACCATCATGGTCTGTGGAAGGATCCCTCTTGGTCGCCTCGAGCACCTCTACGAACTCAACCGCTAGTTCGGCCCGTACCGCGGAAGCGGCCGGCCGTCTCTCCTTCGCCAAGATCCACGAACCCCTCGACGTCCCCGATCTGCTCGCGCTGCAGACCGAGTCCTTCGACTGGCTCGTCGGAAACGAACGCTGGCAGGAGCGCGTCGTCAAGGCCGACGCCGAAGGTGACAAGGGGGTGTCACGCACCCCCGGTCTCTCCGACATCTTCGAGGAGATCTCTCCCATCGAGGATTTCCAGGGCACCATGTCCTTGAGCTTCTCCGAGCCGGAGTTCGCCGACCCCAAGTACACCATCGCTGAATGCAAGGATCGCGACGCGACCTACTCGGCCCCGCTGTACGTCAAGGCCGAGTTCATGAACAACACCACCGGTGAGATCAAGCAGCAGACGGTCTTCATGGGTGACTTCCCCCTGATGACCGACAACGCGACGTTCATCATCAACGGCACCGAGCGCGTGGTCGTCTCCCAGCTGGTGCGTTCTCCCGGCGCGTACTTCGAGCGCACCCCGGACAAGACCTCTGACAAGGAGATCTTCTCCGCCAAGGTGATCCCGTCCCGCGGTGCCTGGTTCGAGCTGGAGATCGACAAGCGCGATCAGGTCGGCGTGCGCCTGGACCGCAAGCGCAAGCAGTCCGTGACCGTGCTGCTGAAGGCACTCGGCTGGACCGAGTCCCGCATTCTCGAGGAGTTCGGTGGCTACGAGGCCATCCGTGCCACCCTGGAGAAGGACACCGTCCTCACCGAGGACGAGGCTTTGCTTGACATCTACCGCAAGCTGCGCCCGGGGGAGCCGCCAACGGTCGAGGCCGGACGTTCCCTGCTGGAGAACCTCTACTTCAACCCGAAGCGCTACGACCTGGCCAAGGTGGGCCGTTACAAGCTCAACCGCAAGCTGGGTGTCGAGGTCGAACTCGACGATCCGAACGCGTCGGTCCTGTCGGAGAACGACATCACCGCGATGATCCACTACCTGTGCGCACTGCACGCAGGTGAGAAGACCGTCAAGGGCCACCGCAATGGCGAAGAGGTCGACCTCAACGCCCAGGTGGACGACATCGACCACTTCGGCAACCGCCGCATCCGCGCCGTCGGCGAGCTCATCGAGAATCAGGTCCGTACGGGCCTGTCCCGCATGGAGCGCGTGGTTCGCGAGCGCATGACGACTCAGGACGTCGAGGCCATCACGCCTCAGACCCTGATCAACATCCGCCCTGTCGTGGCCGCGATCAAGGAGTTCTTCGGAACGTCCCAGCTCTCGCAGTTCATGGACCAGAACAACCCGTTGGCCGGTGTGACGCACAAGCGTCGTCTGTCCGCGCTGGGCCCGGGCGGCCTGTCCCGCGACCGCGCCAACATGGAAGTCCGAGACGTCCACCCGTCGCACTACGGCCGCATGTGCCCCATCGAGACCCCTGAAGGCCCCAACATCGGTCTGATCGGTTCGCTGGCCACCTACGGACGCATCAACCCGTTCGGTTTCATCGAGACCCCGTACCGCAAGGTCGTCGACGGCCTGGTCTCGGAGCAGGTGGACTACCTGACCGCAGACGAGGAACTCGATTTCCAGATCGCTCAGGCCAATGCCCCTCTGACCGAGGACCAGCACTTCGAAGAGGACCTGGTCCTCTGCCGTGAGCGTGGCGGCGGCGGCGAGCCCGTGCTCGTCACTCCGGAAGACATCGATTACATGGACGTCTCCCCGCGTCAGATGGTGTCCGCGGCTACCGCACTGATCCCGTTCCTGGAGCACGACGACGCCAACCGTGCACTCATGGGCGCCAACATGCAGCGTCAGGCCGTGCCGCTGTTGAAGACCGAGGCCCCCGTGGTCGGTACCGGCATGGAGAAGTTCCTCGCCGTGGACTCCGGCGACGCCGTCATGGCCAAGAAGGCCGGTGTCGTCACCGAGGTCTCCGCAGATCTGGTCACCGTCTTCAACGACGACGGAACCGAGACGCACTACCCCATCATGAAGTTCGCTCGCTCCAACCAGGGCAACGGCTACAACCAGCACGTCGTGGTCTCCGAGGGTGACCGCGTCGAGTACCAGTCGCTCATCGCTGACGGACCGTCAACCGACGGTGGCGAGCTCGCACTGGGTAAGAACCTGCTCGTGGCGTTCATGTCCTGGGAGGGCCTGAACTACGAGGATGCCATGATCCTCTCCGAGCGTATGGTCTCCGACGACGTCCTCACCTCGATCCACATCGAGGAGCACGAGGTCGACGCCCGTGACACCAAGCTCGGTGCGGAAGAGATCACTCGGGACATCCCGAATGTCTCCGAAGAGGTGCTGTCCCAGCTCGACGAGCGCGGCATCATCCACATCGGTGCCGAGGTGGACGCCGGCGACATCCTGGTCGGCCGTGTCACGCCCAAGGGCGAGACGGAGCTGACCCCGGAGGAGCGCCTGCTGCGCGCCATCTTCGGTGAGAAGTCCCGCGAGGTCCGCGACACGTCCCTGAAGGTGCCTCACGGCGAGTCCGGCACGGTCATCGGTGTTCGCATCTTCGACCGCGAGAACGACGACGAGTTGGCGCCGGGTGTCAATCAGCTGGTGCGCGTCTACGTTGCTCAGAAGCGCAAGATCACCGTGGGTGACAAGCTCTCCGGCCGTCACGGCAACAAGGGCGTCATCTCGAAGATCGTGCCGGTCGAGGACATGCCGTTCCTGGCGGACGGTACCCCCGTGGACATCATCCTGAACCCGTTGGGCGTCCCCGGTCGTATGAACGTGGGCCAGATCCTCGAGATCCACCTCGGCTGGGCTGCCAAGCAGGGCTGGCACATCGAGGGTGAGCCGGAGTGGATCAAGGATCTGCCGAACTTCCCGCGTGTCTCCGCGCCTGCAAAGGTCGCCACTCCGGTGTTCGACGGTGCCAGCGAGGACGAGATCCGCGGCTTGTTGGACCACACCAACGAGACGCGTGACGGTATGCGGTTGATCGGCAACTCCGGCAAGGCTCGTCTCTTCGACGGCCGCTCCGGCCAGCCGTTCCCGGATCCGGTGTCCGTTGGCTACATGTACATCTTGAAGCTGCACCACCTGGTGGACGACAAGATCCACGCCCGTTCCACCGGCCCGTACTCCATGATCACGCAGCAGCCGCTGGGCGGTAAGGCCCAGTTCGGTGGCCAGCGCTTCGGTGAGATGGAGGTGTGGGCACTGGAGGCTTACGGTGCCGCCTACACCCTGCGAGAGCTGCTGACGGTCAAGTCGGACGACATCGCCGGACGCGTGAAGGTCTACGAGGCCATCGTGAAGGGCGAGAACGTCCCGGCACCAGGCGTGCCCGAGTCGTTCAAGGTCCTGCTCAAGGAGATGCAGTCCCTGTGCCTGAACGTGGAGGTTCTCTCCACCGAGGGCGAGACCATCGACATGCGTGACTCGGATGACGACGTCTTCCACGCAGCCGATGAACTGGGGATCAACCTCTCCAACGTGGAGCCGAGCTCCGTCGACGAGGTCTGAGGGCAACGTCTGCGGGGCCTCCGCCCACGCAGACGCCGCCTCCGACTTCCTTCAAGACCTTCTTCCTGACACGAGAGAGACAAGGACCACATGTCCAACGATTCCTCATTCGGCCTCATGCGCATCGGCCTGGCGACCGCGGAACAGATCCGCGGTTGGAGCCATGGCGAGGTCAAGAAGCCCGAAACCATCAACTATCGCACCCTGAAGCCCGAGAAAGACGGCCTGTTCGGCGAACAGATCTTCGGCCCCACCCGGGACTGGGAGTGCGCGTGCGGCAAGTACAAGCGTGTCCGCTTCAAGGGCATCATCTGTGAGCGCTGCGGCGTCGAGGTGACCAAGGCCAAGGTGCGCCGTGAGCGCATGGGCCACATCGAACTCGCCGCCCCCGTGACCCACATCTGGTACTTCAAGGGTGTGCCTTCCCGTCTGGGTTACCTCCTGGACCTGGCACCGAAGGACCTCGAAAAGGTCATCTACTTCGCCGCCTACATGATCACCTCCGTGGACGAGGACCGTCGCCACGAGGAACTGCCCAACCTGCAGGCCGCTCACGACATCGAGATCAAGAAGATCTCCGATACCCGTGACGCAGACATCGCAGCAGTGGGTCAGGACCTCGAGCACGATCTCGCCCGCCTCGAGGAGGAGGGCGCCAAGGCCGCCGAGAAGAAGAAGACTCGGGATGCCTCGGACAAGGTCATGACCCAGATCCGCAAGCGTGCGGACCAGGAGATCGATCGCCTCGAACAGGTCTGGGACCGCTTCAAGAACATCAAGGTCGGCGACCTGGAAGGCGACGAGGGTCTCTTCCGCAAGATGCGCGAGAAGTACGGACTGTACTTCGAGGGCTGCATGGGCGCCGAGGCCATCCAGAAGCGCCTGCAGAGCTTCGACCTGGTCGCTGAGGCGGAGTCCCTGCGCGACACCATTGCCAACGGCAAGGGCCAGCGCAAGACCCGTGCACTGAAGCGCCTGAAGGTCGTCAACGCCTTCCTTGCAACCGAGAACTCGCCCGAGGGCATGGTGCTCGATGCCGTACCGGTGATCCCGCCGGAGCTGCGCCCCATGGTGCAGCTGGACGGTGGCCGCTTCGCGACCTCCGACCTGAACGACCTCTACCGTCGCGTGATCAATCGCAACAACCGCCTGCGTCGCCTGCTGGATCTCGGTGCCCCCGAGATCATCGTGAACAACGAGAAGCGCATGCTGCAGGAATCCGTTGACGGGCTGTTCGACAACGGCCGTCGTGGACGCCCGCAGACCGGCCCCGGTAACCGCCCGCTGAAGTCCCTCTCCGACATGCTCAAGGGCAAGCAGGGTCGCTTCCGTCAGAACCTGCTCGGTAAGCGCGTGGACTACTCCGGTCGTTCCGTGATCGTGGTGGGCCCGCAGCTGAAGCTGCACCAGTGTGGTCTGCCCAAGCAGATGGCTCTGGAGCTCTTCAAGCCCTTCGTCATGAAGCGCCTCGTGGATCTCTCCCATGCGCAGAACATCAAGTCCGCCAAGCGGATGGTGGAGCGTTCGCGTCCTCAGGTCTGGGACGTGCTCGAGGAGATCATCTCCGAGCACCCCGTGTTGCTGAACCGTGCACCTACCCTGCACCGCCTCGGCATCCAGGCGTTCGAGCCGCAGCTCATCGAGGGCAAGGCCTTGCAGCTGCACCCGCTTGTGTGTGCCGCGTTCAACGCCGACTTCGATGGTGACCAGATGGCAGTCCACCTGCCGCTGAGCCCCGAGGCCCAGGCCGAGGCGCGTGTGCTGATGCTGTCGTCCAACAACATCCTGAAGCCGTCCGACGGCCGCCCCGTGGCCCTGCCCGCACAGGATATGGTCATCGGTCTGCACCACCTCACCACCGAGCGCGAGGGCGCAGCGGGCGAGGGTCGTGCGTTCTCCAACCTGTCGGAGGCCCTGATGGCCTTCGACCGTGGAGAACTGCACTTGAACGCCGTCGTGAAGATGCGCGTTGACGGCTTCGTTCCTTCCGAGGGCAAGCCGGCCCCCGAGGGCTGGGAGCCCGGTACGCCCGCGCTGATCGAGACCACGCTCGGCCAGGTTCTCTTCAACGAGACCCTGCCCGATGACTACCCGTGGTTCTCGGGTCTGGCCACCAAGGGCGCCTTGGGTGACCTGGTCAACGACCTGGCCGAGCGTTACCCCAAGGTGGACACGGCAGCCACGCTGGACAACCTGAAGAACTACGGGTTCGCCTGGGCCTCCCGCTCCGGTGTCACCGTGGCCATCTCCGACGTGACCTCCAACATGGACAAGGCCGCGATCCTGGCTCCCTTCGAGGACCAGGCGCAGAAGGTGCAGGACCAGTACGAGACCGGTCTGATCGCCGATGACGAGCGCCGCTCCGAACTGATCGACATCTGGACCAAGGCCACCGATGAGGTTGCCGAGGCCATGAAGAACGGTATGGAGAAGCTCAACACCATCAACCGCATGGTGACCTCGGGTGCACGTGGTAACTGGCTGCAGTTGCGCCAGATCGCAGGTATCCGTGGCCTGGTGGCGAACCCGCAGGGTGAGATCATCCCGCGTCCCATCAAGTCCTCCTACCGTGAGGGTCTGTCGGTTCTCGAGTACTTCATCGCTACGCACGGTGCCCGTAAGGGCCTGGCAGACACGGCGCTGAAGACCGCGAACTCCGGTTACCTGACCCGTCGTCTGGTGGACGTCTCCCAGGACGTCATCGTGCGTGAGCACGATTGCGGTACCCGTCGCGGCCTGACCGTGCCGGTGGCCGGCTACGACGAGTCCGGCAACCGCAGCCTGCACGAGACCGTGGAGAACTCGGCCTACACCCGTACGCTCGCCGCGGACGTCGTGGACGCAAACGGTGAGATCCTGGCCTCCGCGGGCGAGGACGTCGGGGACGTGCTGATCGAGAAGCTCTACAGCGCCGGTATCGACGAGATCCGCGTGCGCTCCGTGCTGACGTGTGATTCCGCCGTGGGTACGTGTGCCCTCTGCTACGGTCGCTCGCTGGCCTCCGGCAAGTTGGTGGACATCGGTGAGGCCGTCGGCATCATCGCCGCACAGTCCATCGGTGAGCCCGGTACGCAGCTGACCATGCGTACGTTCCACTCCGGTGGTGTGGCCTCCACGGGTGATATCACCCAGGGTCTTCCCCGTATTCAGGAGCTCTTCGAGGCGCGTACCCCGAAGGGTCTGTCCCCGATCTCCGAGGTGGCCGGTCGGGTCACCATCGAGGACGGGGAGCGGACGCTGCGTGTGGTCGTCACCCCGGACGACGGTTCCGAGGAAGAGGCCTACCCTGTCCTGCGCCGTGCACGGCTGTTGGTCACCGAGGGTGAGCACATCGAGGTCGGCACGCAGCTTGCCTCCGGTGCCATCGACCCGAAGCAGGTACTGCGTGTGCTCGGCCCCCGTGAGGCCCAGCGCTTCCTGGTCCGCGAGGTCCAGAACGTGTACCAGTCCCAGGGCGTGGGCATCCACGACAAGCACGTCGAGGTCATCGTCCGCCAGATGCTGCGTCGCATCACCGTGATCGATCAGGGTGACACCGACCTGCTGCCCGGCGAGCTGACGGATCGTGCCCAGTTCACGGCCGCCAACCGCAAGGCGCTGACCGAGGGAGGCCGCCCGGCCTCCGGTCGCGACGAGCTGATGGGTATCACCAAGGCGTCGCTGGCCACGGATTCCTGGCTCTCGGCCGCGTCCTTCCAGGAGACCACGCGTGTCCTCACGCAGGCCGCCATGGAGGCCAAGTCGGATCCGCTGATGGGTCTGAAGGAGAACGTCATCATCGGCAAGCTGATCCCGGCCGGCACCGGCCTGGACCGCTACACGCAGGTGGACGTGGAGCCCACGGACGAGGCCAAGGCCAAGTTCTACTCCGGTCCGAGCGCCTTCAGTGGCTTCGACTACCCCGGCAACGAGGGAATCGGCGGAGAGTTCAGCGCCATGTCGATGGACGACTACGGCTACGGTCAGGACTTCCGCTGAGTCATTGCTGACAGCAGTCAGGTGCGGCGCGTAGCGCCGTGACCAAGGTCCGACGGGTGGTGACCGGCTTCGATGAGCCGGGCACCACCCGTCGGGCCTTTCCGCGTACGTGGGGAGGCTCACTTCCCCGTCAACTCGCGGATCATGGTAGTGTTGTCTACTGAGAGTTTTCGTGTGGCGAAGTGGACCCGGTCCGTGTTGCGCGCAGGTTGCGCAACGTACGCCACACTTTCGCACGCCTGGCCTCCCGCATTGTGCGGGGGATCGGTGTAGGGCGAGGAAACGACCGTACGGCCTTGCGTTTTCCGGGGACTAGGCCGTCAACTCGAAAACACCAACGTTAGGACTGAAGGCAGTGCCTACTATTCAGCAGCTGGTCCGCAAGGGCCGGACGCCGAAGGTCGTCAAGACCAAGGCTCCCGCCCTGAAGGGCAACCCGATGCGTCGTGGCGTGTGCACCCGCGTGTACACCACCACCCCCAAGAAGCCGAACTCCGCACTCCGTAAGGTCGCCCGTGTGCGTCTGGCCGGCGGCGTCGAGGTCACCGCATACATCCCCGGTGTGGGCCACAACCTCCAGGAGCACTCCATCGTGCTCGTTCGCGGTGGTCGTGTGAAGGACCTCCCCGGTGTGCGTTACAAGATCGTGCGTGGCGCCCTCGACACCCAGGGTGTCAAGGACCGTGGACAGGCTCGTTCCCGCTACGGTGCCAAGAAGGAGAAGAAGTAATGCCTCGCAAGGGACCCGCGCCGAAGCGCCCCATCGTCAATGACCCGGTCTACGGCTCCCAGCTGGTCACCCAGCTGATCAACAAGGTGCTGCAGGACGGCAAGAAGTCCACCGCAGAGCGGATCGTCTACGGAGCCCTCGAGGGCGCCCAGGCCAAGACCGGCTCCGATCCGGTGGCAACCCTCAAGAAGGCCATGGACAACATCCGTCCGGCCATCGAGGTCAAGTCCCGTCGCGTCGGCGGCGCCACCTACCAGGTGCCCGTCGAGGTCAAGCCCGGCCGCGCGACCGCCCTGGCCCTGCGCTGGCTGGTCGGCTTCTCCAAGGTTCGCCGCGAGAAGACCATGACCGACCGCCTGATGAACGAGATCCTCGATGCCTCCAACGGCCTCGGTGCCGCAGTGAAGCGCCGCGAGGACACCCACAAGATGGCCGAGTCCAACAAGGCCTTCGCTCACTACCGCTGGTAAGAGTTCGTCCTTATCCGTTGCCCTCCTCCCGTGACCAGGGAGGAGGGCAACGGGGGCGGTACGAAGAAGACACTCAAAGGGAGACATCGTGGCACAGGACGTGCTCACCGACCTCAAGAAGGTCCGCAACATCGGCATCATGGCGCACATCGATGCCGGCAAGACCACCACTACGGAGCGCATCCTGTACTACACGGGTGTGAACCACAAGCTGGGCGAGACGCACGACGGTGCCTCGACTACCGACTGGATGGAGCAGGAGAAGGAGCGAGGTATCACCATTACCTCCGCTGCCGTGACCTGCTTCTGGAACGGTAACCAGATCAACATCATCGACACCCCCGGCCACGTGGACTTCACGGTCGAGGTCGAGCGCGCACTGCGCGTGCTCGACGGCGCCGTTGCCGTCTTCGACGGCAAGGAGGGCGTTGAGCCCCAGTCCGAGACCGTCTGGCGTCAGGCCGACAAGTACGATGTCCCGCGCATCTGCTTCGTCAACAAGATGGACAAGATGGGTGCCGACTTCTACTTCACGGTGGACACCATCGTGTCCCGCCTCGGTGCCACGCCGCTGGTCATGCAGCTGCCCATCGGTTCCGAGTCCGACTTCGTCGGCGTCGTGGACCTGCTGTCCATGAAGGCCTTCGTGTGGGAGGGCGACGCCAAGGGTGACGTGACCCTGGGCGCCGAGTACGAGACCAAGGAGATCCCGGCTGACCTCCAGGAGCGTGCCGAGGAGTACCGCTCCAAGCTCGTGGAGCAGGTCGCCGAGTCCTCCGACGAACTCATGGAGAAGTACCTGGAGGGCGAAGAGCTCTCCATCGAGGAGCTCAAGGCCGGCATCCGCAAGATGACCGTGAACTCCGAGGCCTACCCCGTGTTCTGTGGCTCCGCCTTCAAGAACCGCGGTGTCCAGCCCATGCTGGACGCGGTCATCGACTTCCTCCCCGCACCCGTGGACGTGCCCCCGATGATCGGTCACGACCCCAAGGACGAAGAGGTCGAGCTGACGCGTAAGCCCTCCGACGAGGAGCCCTTCTCCGCTCTGGCGTTCAAGATCGCTGCTCACCCGTTCTTCGGCCAGCTGACCTTCGTGCGTGTCTACTCCGGACACCTCGCAGCCGGCGCCCAGGTGCTCAACACCACCAAGGGCAAGAAGGAGCGCATCGGCAAGCTGTTCCAGATGCACGCCAACAAGGAGGAGCCCGTCGACGAGCTCCACGCAGGCCACATCTACGCCGTCATCGGCCTGAAGGACACCACCACCGGTGACACCCTCTCGGCCCCCGACGCCCCGTGCGGGCTCGAGTCGATGCAGCTCCCCGAGCCCGTGATCTTCGTGGCCATCGAGCCCAAGACCAAGGGTGACCAGGAAAAGCTCTCCACCGCCATCCAGAAGCTGGCTGCGGAGGACCCGACCTTCACCGTGTCCCTCAACGAGGAGACCGGCCAGACCGAGATCGGCGGCATGGGCGAGCTCCACCTGGATATCCTGGTGGACCGCATGCGCCGCGAGTTCCGCGTCGAGGCCAACGTCGGTAAGCCGCAGGTCGCCTACCGCGAGACCATCAAGAAGAAGGTCGAGAAGGTCGACTTCACCCACAAGAAGCAGACCGGTGGATCCGGTCAGTTCGCAAAGGTGCAGGTCAGCTTCGAGCCCCTCGACACGGCGGAAGGCGAGCTCTACGAGTTCAAGAACGCCGTCACCGGTGGTCGCATCCCCCGCGAGTACATCCCTTCCGTGGACCAAGGCATCCAGGAGGCCATGCAGCTCGGCGTGCTGGCCGGCTACCCCATGGTGGGCGTCAAGGCCACGCTGCTCGACGGCGCCTACCACGACGTCGACTCCTCCGAAATGGCGTTCAAGATCGCCGGTTCGCAGGTGTTCAAGGAGGGCGCACGCCGTGCCAACCCGGTCATCCTCGAGCCGCTCATGAGCGTCGAGGTCCGTACTCCCGAGGAGTACATGGGCGATGTCATCGGCGACCTGAACTCCCGTCGTGGTTCCATCCAGTCCATGGAGGACGCTGCGGGCGTCAAGGTCGTCAAGGCCTTCGTCCCGCTCTCCGAGATGTTCGGTTACATCGGCGACCTGCGTTCCAAGACGCAGGGTCGCGCCGTGTACTCGATGGAGTTCAACTCCTACGCCGAGGTCCCCAAGGCCGTGGCCGACGAGATCATCCAGAAGTCCCGCGGCGAGTAATCGACGCGTCGACGGGTGGGGACCCGACCTCTTCCCGAGGTCAGGTCCCCGTCCCACCGGTCGGGGGCGTCACCGCCCCCGACCGGACGAAGCCGACGTCGTTCACGATGAACGTCGCCGGACCAATTTCAACAACACCCAAAGCCATCGGTAGACTGGTGACAAGCTGCCTGCACAGCAAGGTGCAGGTGGACCAGACTGCTGAAGACCAGTTCTAGGAGGAACAAGTGGCGAAGGCAAAGTTCGAGCGGACCAAGCCGCACGTCAACATCGGCACCATCGGCCACGTTGACCACGGCAAGACCACGCTGACCGCCGCCATTTCCAAGGTGCTTGCAGACAAGTACCCGGATCTCAACGAGCAGCGCGACTTCAACGCCATTGACTCGGCTCCCGAAGAGCGCCAGCGCGGCATCACCATCAACATCTCCCACATCGAGTACCAGACCGAGAAGCGTCACTACGCTCACGTCGATGCTCCGGGTCACGCCGACTACATCAAGAACATGATCACCGGTGCCGCTCAGATGGACGGTGCAATCCTCGTGGTTGCCGCCACCGACGGCCCCATGGCTCAGACCCGCGAGCACGTGCTGCTCGCCAAGCAGGTCGGCGTGCCGGCACTGCTGGTGGCTCTGAACAAGGCCGACATGGTCGACGACGAGGAGCTGCTTGACCTCGTCGAGATGGAGGTCCGCGAGCTCCTGGGTTCCCAGGACTTCGACGAGGACGCTCCGGTCGTGCGCGTCTCCGCTCTGAAGGCTCTCGAGGGCGACCCCCAGTGGGTCAAGTCCGTCGAGGATCTCATGGAGGCCGTTGACGAGTTCATCCCGGATCCGGTGCGCGACACCGACAAGCCGTTCCTGATGCCCATCGAGGACGTCTTCACCATCACCGGCCGCGGTACGGTCGTCACGGGTCGCGCCGAGCGCGGTACCCTGCCGATCAACTCCGAGGTCGAGATCGTGGGCCTGCGCCCCATCCAGAAGACCACCGTCACGGGTATCGAGATGTTCCACAAGCAGCTCGACGAGGCCTGGGCAGGCGAGAACTGTGGTCTGCTGCTTCGCGGTATCAAGCGCGAGGACGTGGAGCGCGGTCAGGTCGTCGTGAAGCCGGGTTCCATCACCCCGCACACCGACTTCGAGGGCAACGTCTACATCCTGTCCAAGGATGAGGGCGGGCGTCACAACCCGTTCTACTCGAACTACCGCCCGCAGTTCTACTTCCGCACCACCGACGTCACCGGCGTCATCACGCTGCCCGAGGGCACCGAGATGGTCATGCCCGGCGACACCACCGAGATGAGCGTCGAGCTGATTCAGCCCATCGCCATGGAAGAGGGCCTCGGCTTCGCCATCCGTGAGGGTGGCCGCACCGTGGGCTCGGGCCGCGTCACCAAGATCATCAAGTGATCTTGGCCTGACAGGCTCGGACTGAGAAGTCCATGACGTGAGGGGCCCGGCACCTGTGAAGGTGCCGGGCCCCTTCGCCGTCCTCACGCCACTCGAGCGCCCCCATGTGACCTACGGATACGGGTGTGGCACAGATCAAACACATCAGGGGAGATAGGGGATTGGCATCCTGCCCCTCGATCTGAGAGACTATATGGGTTGATCTTCACTGCATCGAGTCGATGCAGTGGGCCCTCGGAATCACTCCGAAGGCAGGATCAACCGGTTCCCGTAGATGAGTGTGTCCCACGTTGCGTCAGCAAATCAACGACACGCCCGAGTGCGGGGGTCGGAGTCTCGTCGGGGCGAGGAACCCGAATCGTCACGATTCGGATTCGGTCCGACGCAGGCGTGCCGGTCGGCCAGAGATGGCCGGCCCGTCAAGGCACAACTACTTACATAGTGCTAACCAAGAGAGAGGCCACAAGCCATGGCGGGACAGAAGATCCGCATCCGGCTGAAGTCGTACGACCACGAGGTCATCGACACGTCCGCCCGCAAGATCGTCGAGACGGTCACTCGCGCAGGCGCCACGGTCGTTGGACCCTTGCCGCTGCCGACCGAGAAGAACGTGTACTGCGTCATCCGGTCGCCGCACAAGTACAAGGACAGCCGCGAACACTTCGAGATGCGCACGCACAAGCGCCTCATCGACATCGTGGACCCGACGCCCAAGGCCGTCGATTCGCTCATGCGTCTCGACCTGCCGGCAGACGTCAACATCGAGATCAAGCTCTGAAGGGGGTGCTGAGAGACTATGACCGCAACCCGTAATGTCAAGGGCCTGCTGGGCACGAAGCTCGGCATGACCCAGGTCTGGGACAGCAACAACAACGTCATCCCCGTCACCGTGGTGAAGGCCGATGCGAATGTCGTCACCCAGCTGCTGGATGAAAACAAGGACGGCTACACCGCCGTTCAGATCGGCTACGGCCAGATCGACCCGCGCAAGGTGACCAAGCCCCTGGCCGGCCACTTCAAGGCCGCCGGTGTGACGCCCCGTCGTCACGTCGTGGAGCTGCGCACCGCTGATGCCGCCGAGTACGAGCTCGGCCAGGAACTCTCCGTCGAGGTCTTCGAGGCCGGCCAGAAGGTCGACGTCTCGGGAACCACGAAGGGTAAGGGTTTCGCCGGCGTGATGAAGCGTCACGGCTTCAAGGGCGTCTCCGCCTCTCACGGTCAGCACAAGAACCACCGCAAGCCCGGCTCCATCGGTGAGGCCTCCACCCCGAGCCGCGTCTTCAAGGGCATGCGCATGGCCGGTCGCATGGGCGCCGTCCGCCACACCACCATGAACCTCACGATTCATGCGGTGGACGCGGAGAACAATCTGCTGCTCATCAAGGGCGCCGTTCCCGGCGCTCGCGGCCAGGTCGTCCTGGTCCGTTCCGCTGTGAAGGGAGCCTGAAACCATGACGAAGGCACTTTCCGTCGATCTCCCCGCTGAGATCTTCGACGTCCAGACCAACGTCCCGCTGCTGCACCAGGTCGTCGTGGCCCAGCTGGCCGCCGCCCGTCAGGGTACGCACAAGACCAAGAACCGTGGCGAGGTGTCCGGCGCAGGTCGCAAGCCGTTCAAGCAGAAGGGCACCGGCCGCGCTCGTCAGGGCTCCATCCGCGCCCCTCACATGACCGGCGGTGGCATCGTCCACGGTCCCACGCCGCGTTCCTACGTGCAGCGCACCCCCAAGAAGATGAAGGCTGCCGCACTGCGCGGTGCCCTCTCGGATCGCGCCCGTCATGAGCGTATCCACGTCGTGGAGAACATCGTCGAGGGCACCAAGCCCTCCACGAAGCTCGCCATCGCTACGCTGGCCGGCCTGTCCGACCGCAAGAACCAGCTCGTGGTGCTCGACCGCGGTAACGACGTTGCAGCCCTTTCGGTCCGCAACCTCGAGACTGTCCACGCCGTCTACGTCGACCAGCTGAACACGTACGACGTGCTCATCGCCGACGACGTCGTGTTCACCAAGGCCGCCTTCGACACCCTTGTCAACAAGGAGGACGCCAAGTGAGCGCAACTCAGAAGTCCCTGCACGACGTGCTGGTGGCACCGGTCGTCTCCGAGAAGTCCTACAACCTCGTTGACCAGGGCCAGTACACCTTCCTGGTGGACACTCGCAGCAACAAGACCGAGATCAAGGCCGCTGTGGAGTCCATCTACGGTGTCCAGGTCGCCTCGGTCAACACCTCCAACCGTGCGGGTAAGCGTCAGCGCACCCGCTTCGGCTGGGGCCAGCGCAAGACCACCAAGCGTGCCATCGTCACCCTCAAGGGCGACGCCACCATCGATATCTTCGGCGGTCCGCTCGCCTGAGCGGAGACCACTTTAACGAGGAACAAAAAACATGGGTATCCGTAAGTACAAGCCGACGACGCCGGGCCTGCGTGGCTCGTCCGTCGCCGACTTCTCCGAGATCACTCGATCGACTCCGGAGAAGTCCCTCCTGCGTCCGCTGACCAAGTCCGGCGGCCGCAACAACACCGGTCGTATCACGACCCGTCACAAGGGTGGTGGCCACAAGCGCCAGTACCGCGTGATCGACTTCCGTCGTCACGACAAGGACGGCGTGCCGGCCAAGGTCGCTCACATCGAGTACGACCCCAACCGCACCGCTCGCATCGCCCTGCTGCACTACGCAGACGGAGCCAAGCGCTACATCATCGCGCCGAACAAGCTCTCCCAGGGTGACCGCATCGAGTCCGGCGCCACGGCTGATATCAAGCCCGGCAACAACCTCCCGCTGCGTAACATCCCCGTGGGTACGGTGATCCACGCTGTGGAGTTGCGTCCCGGCGGCGGTGCCAAGCTGGCCCGCTCCGCAGGCGCCTCCATCCAGCTGGTGGCCCGTGAGGGTCGCTTCGCTCAGCTGCGTCTGCCCTCCGGCGAGATCCGCAACGTCGACGTGCGCTGCCGCGCCACGATCGGTGAGGTCGGCAACGCAGAGCAGTCCAACATCAACTGGGGCAAGGCCGGCCGCAACCGCTGGAAGGGCGTCCGCCCGACCGTCCGTGGTGTGGTCATGAACCCGGTCGATCACCCGCACGGTGGTGGCGAAGGCCGCACCTCCGGTGGCCGTCACCCGGTCAACCCGAACGGCAAGCCCGAGGGTCGCACACGTCGCCCCAACAAGGAAAGCGACAAGCTGATCGTTCGTCGCCGTCGTACCAAGAACAAGCGGTAGTAGGAGCTAGACATGCCACGCAGTCTGAAAAAGGGTCCCTTCGTCGACCAGCACCTCTACCTGAAGGTTCTGGCCGAGAACGAGAAGGGCAGCAAGAACGTCATCAAGACATGGTCGCGCCGTTCCATGATCGTGCCCGACATGCTCGGTCACACGATCGCCGTGCACGACGGTCGCAAGCACGTTCCGGTGTTCGTCACCGAATCCATGGTGGGACACAAGCTCGGGGAGTTCGCTCCCACGCGCACGTTCCGCAGCCACGTGAAGGACGACAAGAAGGGCAAGCGCCGCTGAACCGCTTAGCGGTTCAGTAACGCTTGAATCCCTCTTAGGAAGAAGGAAAGCAATGGAAGCCAAGGCTATTGCGCGCCACCTGCGCGTGACGCCGATGAAGGCCCGGCGCGTCGTCGACCTCGTCCGTGGCAAGCAGACGAACGAAGCGCTCGCCATTCTGAAGTTCGCCCAGCAGGCGGCTTCGGAGCCGGTGTACAAGGTCGTCGCCTCCGCGGTGGCCAACGCCCGCCAGACCGCCGAGCGGGAAGGGGTGTCCTTCAACGAGGACGAGCTCTTCATCGCAGAGGCCAAGGGCGACGAGGGTCCGACCATGAAGCGGTTCCAGCCGCGTGCCCAGGGCCGCGCCTACCGCATCAACAAGCGCACCAGCCACGTCACCGTGGTCGTCGCGACGCCTGAGAAGGGTGGGGAGAAGTAAATGGGTCAGAAGATCAACCCGAACGGCTTCCGACTCGGCATCACCACCGACCACGTGTCGCACTGGTTCGCCGATTCGAACAAGCCGGGTCAGCGTTACGCCGACTTCGTCAAGGAAGACGTCAAGATCCGCGAGCTGATGACCAAGGGCATGGACCGTGCCGGCATCGCCAAGGTGGAGATCGAGCGCACGCGTGACCGCGTCCGCGTCGACATCCACACCGCGCGTCCTGGCATCGTCATCGGACGCCGCGGCGCCGAGGCCGAGCGCCTGCGCGGTGAGCTGGAGAAGCTCACCTCCAAGCAGGTGCAGCTGAACATCCTCGAGGTCAAGAACCCCGAGATCGATGCGCAGCTCGTGGCTCAGGGTGTTGCAGAGCAGCTGGCCAGCCGTGTCGCGTTCCGTCGCGCCATGAAGAAGGCCATGCAGTCCGCCATGCGTGCCGGCGCCAAGGGCATCCGTGTCCAGTGCTCCGGCCGTCTCGGCGGCGCTGAGATGTCCCGCAAGGAGTTCTACCGCGAGGGCCGTGTGCCCCTGCACACCCTCCGCGCGAACATCGACTTCGGCACCTTCGAGGCCAAGACGACCTTCGGTCGCATCGGCGTCAAGGTGTGGATCTACAAGGGCGACGTGACCGACAAGGAGCTGGCTGCACAGCAGGCCGCTGCTCCTCAGCGCGGTCGCGGCGGTCGCGGCGGTGAACGCCGCGGCGGTGGCGAGCGTCGTCGTCGTCACGAGCAGCAGGCACCGGCCGAGGCCGCTCCCGCTGCAGAAGGGGGCCAGGCCTGATGCTGATCCCGCGTCGAGTCAAGTTCCGCAAGCAGCACCACCCCAAGCGCTCCGGCATGGCCAAGGGCGGTACCACCGTCTCCTTCGGCGAGTGGGGCATCCAGGCGCTGACGCCGGCCTACGTGACGAACCGTCAGATCGAGGCTGCTCGTATCGCCATGACCCGCCACATCAAGCGTGGCGGCAAGGTCTGGATCAACATCTATCCGGACCGCCCGCTGACCAAGAAGCCCGCCGAAACCCGCATGGGTTCCGGTAAGGGTTCGCCCGAGTGGTGGGTCGCGAATGTCAAGCCCGGACGTGTCCTCTTCGAGCTCGCCGGTGTCAACGAGGAAGTTGCTCGCGAGGCCCTGCGCCTCGCGATCCACAAGCTTCCGCTGAAGGCGCGCATCGTGCGCCGTGAGGGTGGTGAATGATCCCATGGCCATCGGTTCAAAGGAACTCACCGTGGAGAAGCTGGGCGGCTACGACGATGCTCGCCTGGCAGAGGAACTGAAGAACGCCAAGAAGGAGCGCTTCAACCTCCGCTTCCAGTCGGCCACCGGCCAGCTGGAGCAGCACGGCCGCATTGGTGCCGTGAAGAAGGACATCGCTCGGATCTACACCGTCCTGCGTGAGCGCGAGCTCGGCATCCGTGCCGCAGTCGCTCCCGTCGAGGCGCCCGAGAAGTCCAAGAAGAAGTCCAAGAAGGATGCCGAGTGATGAGCGAGAAGGAGACGAACGTGGCTGAGCAGGCTGAGGCCCGCGGTTACCGCAAGACCCTTCGCGGTTACGTGGTGTCCGACAAGATGGACAAGACCATCGTCGTTGACGTCGAGGACCGTGTGAAGCACGCCCTCTACGGCAAGGTGTTGCGTCGCAACAAGAAGGTCAAGGCCCACGACGAGACCAACACCGCTGGTGTCGGTGACCTCGTGGTGCTGGCTGAGACCCGCCCGCTGTCCAAGGACAAGAACTGGCGCCTCGTCGAGATCGTCGAGAAGGCCAAGTGATCGCCTCCCGTCCTTGACGGGAAGGTGACAGAACACACGGGGCCCGGTGCCCGTAGGAGGACTCCTACGGCTACCGGGCCCCGTGTGTTCGTTGTACACTGAAGAGTCCGTGGGTTTCGTGTGCGTTGACTATCCACCAACGCGCGCCGGCAACCGCGTACTTCACCACGTCCACAACGTGGGGGAGTGCAACACGGCCCGGAGCCGTTTCAAGCCTCGGCCTCGTCCCAGTTCGCTTCCATGCCTTGTGCATGCGAGCAGCGAGGGGGGTGGGGGTAAGCGTAAGGCACCGGGAGATCCATCAACCCGTTCCGCAAGGCTGCGAGTACGCAGAACCGGCGAGACGACAGGAGATAACTAGTGATTCAGCAGGAGTCGCGACTCAAGGTCGCCGACAACACGGGGGCCAAGGAAATCTTGACCATCCGCGTTCTCGGTGGATCGAAGCGTCGCTACGCAGGCATCGGCGACGTCATCGTCGCCACCGTCAAGGATGCAATCCCTGGCGGCAACGTGAAGAAGGGCGACGTCGTCAAGGCGGTCGTCGTCCGCACCGTGAAGGAACGCCGTCGCGCAGACGGTTCCTACATCAAGTTCGACGAGAACGCTGCGGTGTTGCTCAAGAACGAGACCGAACCCCGCGGTACCCGCATCTTCGGCCCTGTGGGCCGCGAGCTGCGCGACAAGCGGTTCATGAAGATCGTCTCGCTGGCCCCGGAGGTGCTCTGATCATGGGTGCAAAGATCAAGAAGGGTGACCTGGTCCAGGTCATCACCGGCGCCAAGGCCGAGCGCGGCGGCGACCGCGGCAAGCAGGGCAAGGTCCTGAAGGTCTTCCCGGAAGCACAGCGTGTCATCGTCGAGGGCGTCAACGTCATCACGAAGCACACCAAGGTCGGCCAGACCGACCGTGGTTCCAAGACCGGCGGCATCGAGCACGTCGAGGCCCCGATCCACGTTTCCAACGTGGCCGTGGTGGACCCCGAGACCAAGAAGCCCACCCGTGTCGGTTTCCGTGAGGAGACCGTGACCAAGGACGGCGTCGAGAAGACCGTGCGCGTTCGCTACGCCAAGGCTTCCGGAAAGGCCCTGTG
>NZ_JALAGT010000061.1 GCF_022712295.1 Galactobacter sp. | reverse complement strand
TTGAAGACCTCATCCAGCCCGCCGGAGGCCTTCAACGCCTCCACCGCAGCAGCACCGCCACCGTTGGCATGAGGATCCGTATTCGTCATGGTCATGATTGTCCTTCCCAGAAGGGCTTACACAGACCATCTGACACGCTCACGCCCCGGCCCAGGCACCGCGTCTCTTCGAAGAATTCAGCCAAGGCCAGGTCAGTGAGGATCACCTCGTCACGTTCTTCGACGAGACCACCCTGCTCACCGAGGACGGCAAACGCCAAGCCGACACCGACCTCGCCGACGAGGCACCCCACCTCGGTGAACGCGAACTACGCCACCGCCTACGCTTCACCACCGCCCAACTCGAACCAGAACTCGCCGCAGAACGGGCGCGGAAAGCCGCCGAACAACGCCACGTCAGCGTCCGACCCCGCCCAGACAGCATGGCCAACCTCACCGCACTCCTGCCCGGAGCGGTCGCCATGGCCATCGACACCATCCTCACCCGCTACGCCAAATCCAAGCGCGCCGCAGGCGAGGAACGCCTCGAAGCCCACATCAAAGCCGACGCGTTGACCGGCATCGTCATCGGCTGGGCCGAAGCCACCGGCCACGTCCCCCGCAGTTTCACCCAGGCGCACCGCATCAAGACCAGCGGGAACGGTCCAACTGACCGCCCGAGTTCTCCCTCCGCCGGCACCGCCATGCCCGGCGCCGAACCTACCAAGGGCGGGACCTTGGGAAATACCGGCGCCATCATGCACGGTGCTCACCCTGACGGCACCCTCGAGGCTGAAGGTGCTACCGCCCGGACCAGTGAAGGTGTCTCATGCGCTCCGGACGAGATTGACACCGAGCCCGCGTTCGGAACGACCGCGGCCGTCGCGCATGGGGACCTGTCTGCCAACACCGACACCGACACCGATGCTGCCGCCAAGGACGACGGCTTCTTGCCCGGTTTCGCGGAGGTGGATCAGGCGAGGGACGCGTTCGCTGCCTTTTTGCGGTCCCCTGAAGGCCTGCCAGCCCCCACCGGCCCAACTCATCCCACCGGTGCAGGCCAGCACACCGGTTTTCACGCCCGTGTGGGTGTCCAGGTGAACGTCGTGATCACGGACCTGGCGCTCTTCGGCATCCAAGACACTCCCGCGGAGGTCTTCGGCCTCGGCCCCGTCCCCGCCGAGACCGCCAGGACCATGATCGCCACCGCCACCGCCAACCACCAGGCGACGCTGAAACGGCTCTACACCGACCCGGCATCCGGGGCACTGGTCGCCATGGAATCCAAGTCCCGGACCTTCCCCGACGGACTGGCCCAGATGATCGGCTTCCGAGATAAATTCTGCAGGCACCCCTACTGCAACTCCCCGATCAAACACCTGGACCACATCACCCCACACGTAACAGGCGGTCCCACCAGCTTCGCTAACGGCCAAGGTCTCTGCGCCCGCCACAACCTCATCAAAGACTCCGGCAACACCACCGCCACACCCCAACCTGCTGGCCCCACTCCAGCATCCACGGGAACCGCACCAGCACCCGACGGCACGGATCCCTCACCCATCGGCACAACGTCATCGCCCGATGGCACCGGGCCAACACCGAACGGCACAACGCCATTGCCCAACGGCACCGGGCCGATCACCACACGCCTACCCTCCGGCGCCTCATTCACCTCCCCAGCCAGGCCCTTCCCCCACGAGAACCCCAACACCATCGACTCGACCCTCTACTGGACCGGCTACCGTGCAGGCACCGCCGCAGCGGAAACCACGCTGACCCGACGGGAAGAACTGATGCAGCTGGGCCAAGACGCCAACTACGCCTTCGCCGACCAACTCAAGAAAGCAGCCGAACACGCCAAGAAAGTCCGCACCTGCCTCGCCGACGAATACCAAGAACTCACACGACTTCAGGCCGAACAGGAACGCGACGCCAAAGAGTTGCAGCGACAGCGCGAAAGCCTCGACCACGACGCCAACGCCCTGGGCAGGCTCCGCACCCACGTCGAGGCCCTACTGACCGACCACGCCACCCAACGCGACGAAAGCGAAGCCCAACCGGCCAACGGCGAAACCCCGCACGCCTACATCGAAGCCCCGTCCAGCGGCCTCGAAAGCCAGCTTCACGCATGGGCGCTCTCAGTCCCGGCAGTGGACATCCACCACTCAGCCACCGCGTTCGTCGTCGCAGGCATGGCAGCAACACTGAAACTGACGGCACCAACGCCCTGAGTTCCCACCACGGCTGAACTGTTCACGGCAATTAGTGAATCAACCGTGCAACGCCGACCACTCAGAAAGGCGGCAAGATCAGGGCCGGCATGAGTGCAACGCTTCACCCGTAGGGGGCACCGGTCAGGTCCCGCGCGGTGGGACCTGACCACCGATCGTCGGGCACAGGTGATAAACATGATGAGGCCGCCCAGCCGCACCGTTGCCGTATCCATCGAAGGAGCCATGTGAGCGCGTCCGCCTCCGAACCACAGAAGTTCGCCGCGTTGCGTCAGAAGACGCCGCGCAACTATCTGATCGGCGGAGCGCTGGCGATGATGGCGGACAACATCGAACACGTGATCACCTACTGGGTGTTGTGGGAGATGTTCCACTCCGAAGTGCTGGTCGGGTTCGAGGTCGTGTCCCACTGGCTGCCGTTCCTGCTGCTCTCCGTTCCCTTCGGCGCACTGGCGGAGCGCGTGGACTGCCGCAAGATCATCCAGTTCTCGCAGGTACTTTTCATGCTGGTGTCGCTGAGTTGGGGACTGCTCTTCCTCACCGACTCTTTGCAGATGTGGTCGGCCTGCGTCCTGCTGATTCTTCACGGCATCGCCGGTGCCATGTGGGCGCCGGCGGAACAGCTGCTGCTCCACGACTTCGTCGAGGAACGCGACCTGCCGGGCGCCGTTCGCCTGAACGCGACCTTCCGCAGCCTAGGGATCCTCTGTGGCCCAGTGGTCGGGTCCGCGTTGCTGCTCGGTCTGGGGCCGGTGTGGGGCATCTTCGTGAACATTCTCTTCTACCTGCCGCTGACACTCATGCTGATGAGGGTCGAGCAGACCGGGCACGGGTCCACGCAGGGGATGGTCGGCACCCGCCCCGGATTCCGGGCCATGTTCTCCTCGTTGGGATCCGTGGTCCGTGATCGCACGCTCTTCGGCGTCATCCTGCTCTCCGGGCTCTCCGCGGTGGCCATTGGCGGCTCCCTCCAGGTCTCCATCCCTGATTTCGCCACCAGCAACCTAGCGATCGGCGATGGTGGGATCGGCTACGGTGTGCTGCTCTTCGCCAACGGCGCAGGCGGCGTGATCGGCGGTCTTCTCATCGAGGCGCTGACTCGCGGGCGCCCAACACCGCGGGCCATCGTGGGCTGGTCCATCCTCTTCGGCGTGACCACGGTGGCTGTTGCCATGACCCACACCTACTGGCTTGCACTGCTGGCCCTGGTGCTCGGCGGCGTGGCGAACCTGGTGTCGAACTCCATGGGGCAAGCCCTTGCGCAGCTGCGGGCAGAGCCGTCGGAGCGTGGGCGTGTGATCGGCGTGTACGGAATGTTCTCCTCCGGCTTCCGCATCGGCAACGGGATCACCCTGGCTGTGCTCGGAACGATGTGGGGCATCGGCCCGGCCGTTGCACTGGGCGGCGGCTTCCTGGTGGTGGCCGCATTGGTGATGGGTTGGTACATGCGGGCAAACCGGAGTTCCTCCGCCGCAGAAGCGTGACCTAGGGGTACCTCGTCTCATAGGCTCGGCAGGGAAAACAGAGCGACAAGGAGACAAGCCATGAAGACCCCCGGACGCACACTCATCCGCAGCGTTGGACGCCTACTCACCGGAACCACGTTCGTGGTCCTCGGCGCTGACGCAGCCCGCAAACCCGGCGGCCGGGTGGAGCAGGCAGGGCCCACCTTGGACAGCATTCGCAAGGTGGTCCCGCTCCCCAAGAACGACGAGCTGCTGGTCCGAGCCAATGGTGCAGCCCAAGCAGCGGGAGGGGCTTTGCTGGCCCTGGGGCGTTTCCCTCGGTTCTCCTCGGCCGTGATCGCCGGTTCCATGGTCCCCACCACCTTGGCCGGGCATGCATTCTGGAAGATCCAGGATCCGGTGGCCCGCAAGCAGCAGCAGGTGCAGTTCTTCAAGAACGCGGCCCTGGTGGGTGGCCTGCTGCTGGAGGTCGCGTTGGATCAGCCCAAGAAGAAGGCCAAGAAGAGCAAGAAGTAGACCCTTCAACCGGCGTTGCCGGATCACGAATTGCGGCATGAGCGCACGGATGGCGGTGTGGATCCGAGGATCCACACCGCCATCCGTGCCAACGCACCGCAGGATGTAACCGGCTCAGCGCTTGCGGCGGCGCTTGCCGTCCTGCTCCAGGTCCTCCGGCAGCCCCGTGATATCGATGGCCCCCGTCACTGGGATCCGACCCACATCGGCCTGGGAGTCCTCGTGGATCTCGTCACGGATCTCCCGGATCACACCGGTCTCCGTACCGACGTCGCGCAGCTCGTGCACCAACTGCTCCAGCTCGGCCCCACCGGCCATCATGCTGGTCAGTTCTTCCAGTGTGATGTCCTCCTTCTCGTGGTAGCCGATGGACTGGCCCCGCTTGAGCAGAAGGAAACGGTCTCCCACGGGATAGGCATGGTGGGGGTTGTGGGTGATGAAGATGACCCCGAGGCCTCGCTCACGAGCCTGGATGATGTAACGCAACACCACACCGGACTGTTTCACGCCGAGTGCGGCGGTGGGCTCATCCAGAATCAGCACCTTGGCGCCGAAGTACACGGCTCGGGCGATCGCCACACACTGACGCTCACCGCCGGAGAGCGTCCCGATGGGCTGGTCCACATCGCGCAGGTCGATACCCATGTCCAACAGTTCCTTCTTGGCGGTCCTCCGCATGAACGCAACGTCCATCTTGGAGAACGGACCCCAACCCTTGGTGACCTCTGAACCCAGGAAGAAGTTGCGCCACACCGGCATCAGCGGCGCGACCGCCAGATCCTGATACACCGTGGCGATACCGGCGGCGAGGGCCTCACGCGGTGAACTGAAATGGACCTCTTCACCCTGGACGAGGTACTGGCCTGACGTGTTCTGGTGCAGGCCCGCGATGATCTTGATCAACGTGGACTTGCCCGCACCGTTGTCGCCCAGCACGCACATGACCTCACCCGCGCCGACCTTCAGGCTCACGTCCTTGAGCGCGATGATGTTGCCGTAGCGCTTGCCGGCTTCCTTCAGTTCCACCAGCGGCTGAGCGCCCTTGTCCGTGCCCGACGAGGGGGCGGTTACCTGGGCAGTCATTTCTTGCCTCCCTTCGCGGCCCTACGTTGCAGTGTGAAGTTCAGGACGGTGGCGCCCAAGAGCATGGCGCCCAGGAAGAACTTCAACCAGTCCGGGTTCCATTCCGCGTACACGACTCCCTTGAGGGCCATGCCGTAGATGAGAGCGCCGATGGCGCCGCCGATCGCGGATCCATAGCCACCGGTCATGAGGCAACCTCCCACAACCGCGGCGATGATGTAGAGGAACTCGTTACCGATGCCCTCGCCAGACTGAACCGTCTTGAAGGCGAAGAGCTGATGCATACCCAGCAACCAGGCGCAGAACCCCACACCCATGTAGAGGCCGATCTTGGTTCGAGCCACCGGAACCCCGACGGCACGTGCTGAATCAGGTGCTCCGCCGGACGCGAAGATCCAGTTACCCGTCCTGGTGCGCTGCAGGATCCAGGTTGCGACGGCCACCATGAGAATCCAGTAGAAGACCGTGATCTTCACCTTGACTCCGAACACCGACACGTCGGAGGCGAAAACGGCTGCTGCCGACTCGAAACCGGACCAACGTTCGATGGACGGGGTCGCGACCCCGCCCGTCAGGGATCTGGTCAGGCCCAGGTTCAGACCGGTCAGCATGAAGAACGTGGCGAGGGTGACGATGAAGCTCGCCAGTTTCGTCTTGGTCAACAGCCAACCGTTGAGAAAGCCGATGCCGAGGGAGAACACCAGGCTGGCCAGCACACCCCACCAGACATTGGTGCCGAACCAGTACAGGAACAGCCCGCCGCACAAGGCGGAGGAGACCACACCCACACCGGCGGAGAGGTCGACCTCGCCGCCGATCATCAGCAGGGAGACACCCACGGCCATGATGCCCACGGTGGAGGCACCGTAGAGGATCGTCGCGATGGAGCTGGCCTGAGTGAACTGCGGTGCCACCACTGCAAACAGGATCGCAATGACCACCGCTGCGGCCGTGGCGCCGGCTTCGGGTTTGGTGAAGAAGCGGACGAAGAGATTGCTCCGAGCGATACGCTCGTCCTTCTTCGTCGGCGTCCGATTCGAGGCTGGGAGAGTGGCCGTCATCGGGTGCCCTTCTCCACGTACTCCTCAAGCTCGTCGGCATCATCCTTGGTGATGATCTGCGGACCGGTCAGTACGGCACGGCCACCACCGAGTACATTGGCATTGCGCTTGTTCAGCCAGACCGCGTCCACGGCCTCATATCCCTGAAGGTACGGCTGCTGATCCACACCGAACTGCAACGAGTCGTTCTTGAGCCCCTTGATGACGTCAGCATTCATATCGAACGTTGCGAGCTTGGCGTCGGAACCAGCTTCAGAGATGGCCTTCTGGGCGATGGGCGCCTGCGGAGCACCGAGTGTCAGGACGTAGTCAACGCTCTTAGTGGTCTGCAGCTTCGAAGTGATGGTGGAGGAGATGTTGGTCGAATCCGCGGCAGTGACGTAGAGCCGCTCCATTTTGCCTCCCAGCTTCTCCTCGACGCCGGTGCAGCGATTCTCCAGCCCTACGTGGCCCTGTTCCTGAATCACGCAGACCACATGCTTTGCACCGAGCTCCTTGAGCTTCTCGCCTGCTGCCTGCCCTGCCACGCGGTCATCCTGGCCGAAGTGCGCCAGGACACCCATGTCCTTGTACTCGTTCTCACCGGAGTTCACGCTGTAGACCGGGATGCCCGCGTCCAGTGCCTTCTTGACCGACCCGGCCATGGCCTCCGGCTTGGCCAAGGAAACGATGATTCCGTCCACCTTCTGATCCACGGCTTGGTCCACGAGCTGAGCCTGCCTGGCGCCGTCGGGATCGGAGCTGTAGAGGACCTCGATATTGTCCTTCTTCCCCGCGGTGTCAGCGCCCTTGCGCATGATGTCCCAGAACGTGTCACCCGGGGTGGAGTGGGTGATCAGGGCGACCTTCATCTTGGGGCCACCGCCGGCAGCGACGCCATCTCCGGAGTCGTCCTTGCCGCCGGCCGGGCCCGAACAGGCCGCGAGCGACACCGCAGCGAGACCAGCTGCTAAGACGACACCCCAACGTCGCCGGCCCTTGGCCGTGCGGTTGAACTTGTTTGCACTCACTTTTGCACTCCATCGTGTCGTAGGTGCCCGCCCTCGAGTTTCTCAAGAGGGTGGGAGCGTCGCTCCGCTCCATAAAAGGCGAACGACTGCTCGAGTACCCGAATTCTAAGCACGTGATGCGCGTCACCACAATAGGAGTTCGAATATTTTTCGCAAGTAGTTTGGATGTGTTTTAAATAAACTCTTCCGGCCCGTTTTCTTCATGAATCGGAGTCATGAAGAAAACGGGCTACCGGATTTGTCGGTTGTCTCACACGCCCCCTCACGGGCTCAGAGAATCGCCTCCGTTGCGCGAAATGCTCGACGCAAACCTTCCGCGACAGATAGGGATCGGTGTTCCTCGGAGAGGATTTCAACACCCCACGCGCCTTGATACCCGAGATCCCTCATGCACTGCACAAAGCCGTGCATGTCTTGCACACCTTCGCCGGGATAACGGCGACGATCACGCGTATCCTCGAACAACGTGCCGATCGGCTCCGCATCGGCATCATTCAGCTCGACCCCGAAAATCATTTCCGGTGTCAAATTATTCACAACGTCAGAGAAACTCGTTCCCGCCCTGAAAATATGCCAGTAGTCCACCACGAGCCCACAGGCCGGATGGTCCGTGGCCCGCACCAGCTCCGCTCCAGCCGGCATGGAGGCCACCATCCCGAAGGGAAGCGGCTCCAGTGCGACCCTGGTGCCGTGGGCCTCCGCCTCGATGCCGAGCCTCCTGAACGCTGGCGCAAGCACGGTGGGGTCCTCCAGCGCCGGAGCCTGGTCGGTACCTGCCTTGATCATGGCCGCCCCGCCGAAGGCGTCCGAGGCCTCCAGTAGCTCCTTCCAAGCCCCGCGCCAGACCTCGTCCGGTTTCCACCATTCACCGACGAGTTCCACCTCAACGTGCGAGAGCCCCACGGCCGCCATCGCCTCCGCGACGGCCGCATATCCCACCCCGGCTTTGATGGCACGAAGGTCCTCCAAGACCCAACCCATACCGCGGTAGCCGGCCTCGGCGACAGCCCGCACCCGCTCCAGGGGGTCCACGGGGCTGGCCTCACTGGCCCGCATGGGAGCGGCATCGCCTGCACTGGTCCAGCAGGTGGCGACGATCGCCTCAGTCATGGCTGGTCACCGCTTCCGTTTCCTGGGACGCAGAGGCCCTCCGTGCCAGTCGATCCGCGGTCTCCCGATCGCGTTCGTCGCGCCACTCGGAGAAGCGATATGCCTGGCCTGACACCACGCCTTCCTCCATTCGTTCTAGGGAGACTCCACGGGTCTCAGGTACCTGCGTCACCACGAAGATCAGAGCGAGAACCCCGACCCCGGCAAACAGGAAGAAGACCCCGGTGATGCCGATGCCGGCCACGAGACTCGGGAAGAACAGTGCGAGCAGACCGTTGATTCCCCAGCCGAACAACTGAGAGATGCCGGTACCGACGCCACGCATGGGCAGCGGGAACGCCTCGGCAAGCCACACCCATACCGCCACGTTGAGGAAGGTCTGCATGGAGGCCACGAAACACACGATGAGGAAGAGCAGGACCCAGGGCCGTAACGCGGCGCCCTGCGGGATCGCCACGGAGCAGATCCCGATCAGCAGGTGGAACAGAGTGGTCAGGCTCAATCCGATGGTGAAGGTCTTGCGCCGGTCCACCTTGTCCATCATGTACAGGGCGAAACAGCCACCGACCACGGCCACGATGCCTGGAGCGATATTGGCGATGAGCGCGGCATTGGAAGCAAAACCGGACTCGATGAGCACGGTCTGCCCGTAGTACATGATCGAGTTGATCCCAGTCAGCTGCTGTGCCACGGCTACGCCGATGCCGACCAGGACGATACGCAAAGCCCATTTGGAGGTGAACACGGCCCTGAAGCCCACGCGGTTCTCCCCGGTGGTGTCCTTGGCCAGGTCCTCGATGATCTGCATCTCCGCCACGGCACGGTCCTCGGTGCGCACGCTCTTGAGCACCTGCAGAGCCTCGTCGTTCCGTCCATGTTCGATCAGCCAGCGGGGTGACTCCGGCATCCTCAGCATGCCGATGAAGAGGCAAACGGCCGGAACGGCACAGATGGCGAGCATGACACGCCAGATTCCGTCGATATGTCCCCACACCGTCCCGATCACGGCGTTGATCACGAATGCCGCAAGCTGACCTGTGACGATGGCGAGCTCGTTGCGCCCGGACAACGATCCGCGGATCTCGAACGGGGCCAGCTCCGACAGGTACACCGGCACCGTGATGGAGGCGCCGCCCACCGCGAGCCCGAGGCAGATGCGCCCTGCCACCAACACAGCGACCCCCGGTGTGAAGACACACAGCAACGTTCCCACGAAGAACAGGACGGAAAGCACGATGATCGTGCTTCGCCGCCCTACGGCATCGGAAAGTCGTCCACCGAACAGTGCGCCGATCGCGGCTGCGAACACCAGGGATGAGGTGACCACGCCCTCGGACAGAGCGGTCAGTCCGAGTTCGGAGGACATCGGGTTCAAGGCGCCGTTGATGACTCCGGTGTCATATCCGAAAAGCAGCCCGCCGAAGCACGCCACGATGGAAATGACGCCGATTCGCTTTCGATGCGGACCCTTGACGGGCATGGTCGGTAGGTCGTTGTCCTTGATCATGAGCGGTGGGACGTTGGTGCTCAACTTCTGAGCCTCCTGAGGTATCTGTGCGTGGTTGCACGCACCCGGCCGAGGGCCGAAGGTTTCCTGTGTCGGTTCTACTGTTCGTGGTGTGGGGACCACCGTCGTCGGTTCAGACGGCGACCACGGTGCCCGTATCGGCTGAACGCTGGGCCGCGTCCGCCAGAGCCAGGGCCGCACGCCCGTCCGCATAGGTCGCCAACTGCGAGGACTCGCCCCGGAGCAGTCCCACGAAGGCAGAGAGTTCGTCGGTGTAGGCCTGTGCGTATCGGTCCAGGAAGAAGTGCTGGTAGGGACCGCCAACCGACTCGACGGCCGTCGCGGTGGAGGAACGCAGCAGCGAGGTGGGTGCGTTGACCACGTCCAGCATCCCGTCGGGGCCGAACACCTCGATGCGCTGGTCGTAGCCCACGGCGCTGTGCCGAGAGTTCTGGATGCACACCAACGCACCGGTTGCCGCGCGAAGGGTCAGCATGACGGTGTCGAAGTCGCCATGCTGCGCAGCACCCGCGTCGAAGAGCCTGGCGCCCGTGGCCGAGACCTCCACGATGTCCCCGGCGATGTAGCGAGCCATGTCCAGGTCGTGGATGGTCATGTCGCGGAAGATGCCGCCGGATACGGCCACGTAGTCGGCGGGCGGGGCTGCGGGGTCGCGGCTGGTGATGCGCAATTGCTCAAGCTGGCCGATCTCCCCTGCGTCGAGACGAGCTCGCGCCGCTGCGAAGTCACGATCGAAGCGGCGGTTGAAGCCAACCACCACGGGTACGCCCGAGGCCTCGACCACGGGTGCCAGCCGGTCCACCCGCGCCAGGTCCAGGTCGATGGGCTTCTCGCACAGCACGGGGACGCCCGCGCCGACGGCCGCCTCGATGAGGTCCGCGTGCGTGGGGGTCGGGGAGGCGATGATGACCCCGTCCACGTCGCCGGCCGCGATGGCCGCTGCTGGGTCGTCGGTTGCCCGCGCCCCGGTCTGCGCTGCCACCCGGTTGGCGCCGTCCACGAATGGATCGGCCACCCAGGCAAGGTCGGCCTCGGAGGAGGCCCCGATGTTGGTGGCGTGGACGGATCCGATACGACCGGTCCCGATCAAACCCAGTCTCGCGTTGCTCATGCGGATGCTCCTTGTGTGCTTTCGATGTCCGACGCCGTGTGGTCGGCTTCGGTGCTCTTCTCGCCGTTTGCTACGGCGTCCTTGATCTCCGCCAACAGGACCGGACGCCCCGTGCGGACCGATTCCTCTGCTGCGAGCGCCAACCGCGATGCGGTGACTCCCGCACTGGGCGAGGTCAGCGAGTCCGCCTCGCCGTGCACCATGGCCACGAAGTGGGCGATCTCCCGGCGGAAGGCCGGTTCGAATCGGTTGACGAATTCGTCATACGTCGAGGCGGGAACGGGGCCGTCGGGTTCCGTGGAGGCGATGGGGGTCCTGGAGTCGTAGCCGGCCGCCGCGACGCCCTCGGAACCGTAGACCGTGGCGTCCACGTGCTGACCGGTACCGATGCGGCGGCCTGCGGACACGACGGCCTGCACGCCGGACTCGAAGGTCACCACGGCCGTGGCGGTGTCCAGGTCCCCGTGGTCTCCGTAGTCCGACCGATCCAGGACGGACCCCGAAGCGAACACGGACACCGGTTCCTCTCCCAGGATCCAGGGGATGACGTCGAAGTCGTGGATCACGAGGTCGCGCCAGATGCCGCCAGAGGTCGGGATGTAGTCCGGCGTGACGTGGTAGTGGTCGTGATCAACGGCCGCGACCTGACGGATCAGGCCGAGTTCCCGGGATTGCACCTGACGGCGCAGTTCCTGGTAGCCCTGATCGTAGCGGCGGTGGAAGGCCACCATGATGGGGGTTCCGTACGCCTCGAGTCGGGCAGCGAGGTTCGCGGTGTGCTCCAGGTCCAGCCCCAGTGGCTTCTCCAGCAGTTGCGGTACGCCCGCTGAGGCGGCCGTCTCAGCCAGTTCGGGATGGGTCCCGGTCGACGTGGCGATGACGACCCCGTCGAGGCCATCCGTCCAGGATCCCTCCGAGGTGAGTCGGGTCCGGATGGTGGGTGTCTCGACGTCCGCAGGCGCCAGCTCACCCGCGATCTCCGCCGGTGCGCCGGGGGCCAACGCCCGCTCCAACTCGGCCTTCGCAGCGTCCAGCTTCTCTTGGTTACGACCGATCAGCACCAGGACCTCGACGCCGGGCTGCTGCGCCAGATTCCTGGCGTGCATGATGCCGATCCGGCCGAGCCCGATGACGCCGATCGTCAGGGCAGCATCCTGCAGCGAACTCATGCGTTGACCTCCCGAGCTGAACCGTGTCCATCGGCCACGGAACGCAAGTACGCGAGGCTCGCCGCGGCGTCGGACACAGGGCCGTCACCAGGCGCCGGTTCTTCACTGATCACGTTGTCCTGCTCCAGCGTGAACCAGCCGGTGTAGCCGGCGTCCAACAGCGAGGTGACGATGGCCGCGATATCGATGTCGCCCTGGCCGAGCGGCCGATACATTCCCGCCACGACCTCGTCGTAGTACGTGCTCTGGCCCGCACGCACGCGCTCCGCGTGCTGCAGGGACACGTCCTTCAGGTGTGCGTGGAGAATACGGTCCGCGTGCTCGGCCGCGAAGGTCACTGGGTCTGTTCCGCCGATGAAGAGGTGTCCGGTGTCGAAGCAGAAGCCGATCTCGCTGCCGTCGAGGACCTGTTGCACATCCGCGGTGGTCTCCACCATGGTCCCGGCGTGGGGGTGCAGCACGGCGGTGACACCCACGTTCGCTGCGGCCTCACGCGCCCGCCCCAGGTTGTCCAGCAGGGTGGCCCAGCCGGTACGGTCCAGCTCGGGGCGGGCGTCGTAGCCATCCTGGCCGGAGACTGCGGAAAGCACGATGGTCCCGGCGCCTGCCGCCTCGTAGGAGGCCAGTTCCCTGACGATCTCCGGCAGCGGGTCGTGGTCCGGATCGTGCAAGAGGACGGGAACGAAACCTCCCACGGCCCGCATGCCGTGCTCGGCCAACAGCCGTGCCTTGGCCTCCGGGTCGGTGGGCAGGAAGCCCTCCGGGCCGAACTCGGTGGCCGCGAACCCGAGCTCGCCCATTTCGGTGAGCACGCGATCGGGATCCATCTGGTGGCCCCAGTCCGGGACCTCGCAGACACCCCAGGAGATGGGGGCTGCCGCGATCTGAATATCAGTCATGAGCTGGTTACTCGTCTTCTTCGTCGAAGTGATGGGGGGTTCAGGTGTCCGGTTGGGCCACCGCGGCCGGTGCGCCACCGTCCAGCACCGCGCGAACGGCACGGGCCGCGTCGATGAAGGTGGCACGCGCCGCCTTGGCGGACAGGCCCATGACATGGGGGGTGAGCACCACGCGCGGGTGACGGTAGAGCGGATGTGGGGTCGCAGGTTCAGGGTCGAAGGAATCCAGTCCCAGGCCACCCAGGTGACCGGATTCCAGCGAAGCGAGTCCCGCATCCAGATCCACCAACCCGCCGCGCGACACGTTGACGAGGACCGCGCCGGGCTTCATCCGGCTCAAGGCCTCCGCGTCCACCAGGTTGCGGGTGCTCGCGAGCAGCGGCACGTGCAGGGAGACGATGTCGGAGTTCTCGAGCAGTGCCTCCAGCCCTCCGGCATCTCGGTCCTCGGGTACCGGTGCCACGGGGTCGTAGGCCAAGACCCGGGCGCCGAAGGCCGTGGCCAGGTGAGCCACCCGTCGTCCGATCCGGCCATAGCCCACGATGCCCAGCGTTGCATCCTCGAGGTCACCCACGGGGATGCCGGTGCGTTCCGCCCACCCGCCCTTCCTGATGAGTTCCGTCAAGGGGCCGAGCGACTTCACGAGATGCAGGATGTGAGCCAACGCCCCTTCGGCCACGGCGTTGGTGTTGGCACCCGGGGTGATGGCCACCGGAATGGCGCGGGCGGCGGCGGCCGCCATGTCCACGTCGTCCACACCCACGCCGGTGCGGGCGATGACCCGCAGCTCCGGCATGTTCTCCAGTTGTTCCTCCCCCACCGTGACCGCCGCGCGCACGATGGCGCCGTGCGCCCGTGCGAGGTCTGCGGCGGTCGGCTCGGCCACGAACTCCACGTCACCGAGCACGGGCTCCACGACGTCTGCCGGAACCGGCCCGAGACCTACGACCACGGGACGTGTCATGCCGACGCTCCGGCTGCGCTGGGGACCGCGCTGGTGTTGCGGGCCGCAGTGGTTCCTGCGACTTGCTCCACATCCACCCAGGCGCGGCTCGCCGCCGCCTGTTCCCCCGCATACACGACACGGTTCGCGGCCAGTGCGTCATGCACATCTGCGTGCGCCGAGTCCTGCCCCACGAACGAGAGCAGGAACTTCTTGGCCTCCACGACCTTGAAGTCGTCGTAGCCCATGGAGGTGCCCGCGCCAGGCTGGAAGTGGCTGAAGTCCCCGAAGTCCGGGCCGGCCATGACACGAGTGAAGCCCACGTGAGGACCGTCGTAGCCCAATGCCAGTTCGAGTTCGTTCATGCGCTCGAAGTTCCAGCGAAGAGAGCCCTCGGTGCCATAGACCTCGAGCGAATACTCCGCACGCGGACCCACCGTGACCCGGGAGGCCTCGAGCGTGCCCACGGCACCGGCACCCACGGCGTCGGGCCCGAAACGCACCAGCAGTCCGGCGTAGTCCTCGTTCTCCACCGGAGCCATCTCGCCGTTCTCCACCACGGCGAAGTGGGTGGCCTGCCCCATGGGCAGCTTGGGACGCTCTGCGTAGACGGTCTTGGTGGTGGCAGCGACCGAGTCGATGGGACCCACGACGTAGTGAGCCAGGTCGGTCAAGTGACCCAGGAGGTCGCCCAGTACGCCGGAGCCGGCCAGGTTACGGATGAAGCGCCAGGACAGGGCACCGTTGGGTTCGGCGGAGTAGTCCGCGAAGAAGGCGCCGCGGACGTTGTTGATCCGCCCCAACTTGCCCTCCGCGATGATCTTGCGGGCATACTCGATGGCCGGCGCATTGCGGTAGTTGAAGCCCACCGCGGTAGCCACCCCCGCGGCATCCGCCGCGTCCACCACGGCCTGCGTCTCGTCGGCGGAACGGCCCACCGGCTTCTCGATCCAGAAGGCCTTGCCTGCAGCGGCCGCGGCAGCACCGATCTCTGCGTGAAGGAAGTTGGGCGCGCAGATGGAGACCACCTCGACCTCGGGGTCGGTCAGGACCTCGTGGTAGTCGGTGACGCCGCGCTCGTACCCGAGTACGTCCACGGCGTACTGGGCGCGCTCGGGATTGGTGTCTGCCGCGACGACCAGTCGGGGCTTGATGCCGAGCTCGGGGTACATGACGGGCAGCGCTGAGTAGGCGCGGGAGTGAAGCTGGCCCATCCAGCCGACGCTGATGAGGCCTACACCGATGGTGCGAGGTGAGTTCATGGGGGTACTCCTAGGGAAGATGAGGGGCGAGCGGCTCAGGCGAGCGTCGAGATGATGCCGCGGGCGGCATCGACCAGCAAAGTGGCGTCCGAGCCAACGGGGAGGAAGGTGAATCCCTCTTCGGCGCGACCGGCTGCGATGTCGGTGGTGGCGGAGAGGATTCCTGCGGATTTTCCGTGGTCCTTGGCCGCCTTGATGACCCGGTCCACCGCGGCCTTGAACGGTTCCGAGGAGAAGTCCAAGGGCGTGCCGAGCGCGTAGGAGAGGTCCAGCGGCCCGATGAAGAGGACATCCACGCCGGGAATCGCGGCGATCCGTTCCACCTGGTCCAGGGCGCCGAGCGTCTCGATCTGCACGATCACGAGGGCCGGGTCCGCTTCCAGCGCGGCCTTGTCCAGGCCCCACCGCACGGAGCGGTTGTAGGTCGCGACTCCTCGGTCACCGAGCGGCGGGTAGGAGAAGTGCTTCAGGGACTCCTCCACTTGCTCCGCAGAGGCGATGCGGGGCAGCATCACCCCTGCGGCTCCCGCGTCAAGGACACGGCCGATCCGGATGCGTTCTGCGCTCTCGACGCGCACCAGCGTGGCCGCACCGTAGGCACCTGCCGCCGCGACGGCGTCGCCCACCTGGGATTCGTCCCCGCCGCCATGTTCCAGGTCTACGAGGACCCAGTCGAGGCCCGCAGCGGCCAGCACCTCGATCGCCGTGGTGGAGCCGAGTCCCGCGAACGTTCCGATGGTGCGTTCGCCGGAGAGAATTCGCGCCACCACGCTCGTGGCGTCGCCGCCGCGCTGTACTGGGGTCATCGGCTGTACTGGGGTCATCGTCAGATCTTCCTGTCCGCTCACACGTGCCACCGCTGCTCCTTCAGGTCTTCTTCGTACTCGGCGCGGATGGGGGCCACCCACGCCTGTTCAGAGACCTCGGCCGGAGCCACGTCCCAGAACACCTCCGACCCGGGCAGGTCCACGAGCGGGACGGTCGGGACCACAATGGCCACAGGGCCGTCGATGTCCCGCGTGGAGTCCAACGCGGCACGCACCTCGGCAGCCGTGGTGGCTCGCACCGTGTGGGCGCCAAGGCCCTCAGCGATCTTCTCCAGACCCACGGCGAGGTAACCACCATCCAGGGCCGCCTGCTCGGTTCCGCCCTCGCCGCGGTAGCGGAAGTCGTTGCCGAACTGCTTGCCCACCTTGAGCATCTGCAGGCGACGAATCACCTGGAACCCGTGGTTCTCCGAGACGATGTAGGTGACCTTGAGGCCTTCCTGCGCCGCGGTCAGGATCTCGGTGGGGTTCATGAGGAACGTGCCGTCCCCGATGAAGACGGAAACGCGGTGTGCCGGGTCAGGGTCCGCGAGCCGCACACCCATGCCTGCTGGGATCTCGTAGCCCATGCAAGAGAAGCCGAACTCCAGGTGGCAGTGTCGAGCGCCCGTGGCGTCCCAGACCTTCAGCAGGTCTCCTGGAGGGCCACCTGCCGCAGCGATGAGGGTGTCGCCACCCTTGGCGTGCTCCTGCATCAGGCCGATGAGCTGCCCCTGCGTCAGGATCGCGTCGGTGTCCGGGGTGTCCGATGTCTTGGCGTAGACCTCATCGGGGTTCAGTGCGGCTGCGCGACGCGGAGCCCATTCGGCCTTCTGCGCTGCGGTCTCCTGGGTCCAGGAGGTATCCACGTGGTAACCGTCCAGCCGCTCGGTGAGGCCGGCGAGCCCCAGCTTGGCGTCGGCCACGGCCGCGATGGCGCCCTGCTTGATGGCGTCGAGTTCCGCCACGTTGATGCTCGCGAAACGCACGTCCGGGTGTTTGAACATGGTCTGCGCTCCCGTGGCGAAGTCCGTGAGCCGGGTGCCGACCGAGATGATCAGGTCCGCCTGCGCCACGAGCCTATTGGTGGCGGGCGTTCCCTCGAGCCCCAGCCCGCCCAGGAACCATTCCGCGTCGGTGCTGACCGCACCCTTGCCGCCGAAGGTTTCCGCCACGGGGATCCCGGTAGCTTCCCCGAAGGCCTCCAGCTCGGTGAAGGCTCGTGAGTAGTGCACACCGCCTCCCGCGATCAACAGCGGCTTCTCTGCGGAACGGACGGCCTCAGCGATCGCGTCGAGTTCCGTGGGCTGCGGGATGGTGCGGCGAATGACCCAGTCGCGGTCGCGGAACAAGGATTCGGGGAAGTCGTAGGCATGGGACTGGATGTCCTGGGGCACCGAGAGCACCACCGCGCCGGTCTCCACCGGGTTCGCGAGCACCCGGAAGGCCTGCGGAAGCGCGGTGATGAGCTGCTCCGGCCTGGTGATGCGGTCGAAGAAGGAGGAGACCGGACGGAAGGCATCGTTGACCGTGAGGCCCGGGTCCTGGGGGTTCTCGAGCTGCTGCAACACGGGGCCCTGTCGGCGGGTGGCGTAGGTGTCGCCCGGCAGCAGGAACAGCGGTAGCCGGTTCACGGTGGCCAAGGCGGCCGCCGTCACCAGGTTCATGGCCCCGGGGCCGATGGATGCGGTCACGGCCAGGGTCTGGGTCCGCTGCGTGGCCTTACCCAGGGCGGCGCCTGCGTGAGCCAGTGCCTGCTCGTTGCGTCCCTGGATGAAGGGCATGTCGTCACCGAACTGGGAGAAGGCCTGGCTGAATCCGGAGACATTGCCGTGGCCGAAGATGCCGGCGGAGGCCGGGATCATGCGACGGCGTTCCCCGTCCAGCACCGAGTATTGGTGATTCAGGAAACGCACCACGGCCTGCGCCACGGTGAGTCGGACGGTCGCGTCCTGAGGATGGCTTGACATCGGTGGTGTTCTCCTTCGAACAGATTCCGGGATGGTCCGGAGTAGGGCGCCCAAGGCGCCTTTTCGAGCGATTCTGTGCCCGACGCGTCGGGCATGGGTTGGGCGCCTGCGGCACCCGTGGTCGGGTGTCGGGATCAGGACCAGGGGCGGCCGTGCAGCACCACGGTCTTGACTTCCGTCATTTCCTCGACCGCGCTGCGCACACCTTCCTTGCCGATGCCAGAGGCGCCGAGTCCGCCGTAGGGCATCAGGTCGGCGCGGAAGAGGGAGGTCCAGTTCATGTCCACGGTGCCCGCGTCGATCTCACGCGCGCAGCGAACCACGGTGTCGAGATCATTGGTGAAGACACCGGCGCCCAGGCCGTAGCGGGAGGAATTCGCTACTTCGATGGCCTCATCCACGTCCTTGACTCTCACCAGTGCCATGACCGGGCCGAAGATCTCCTCCTGAGCGATCTCGGCGTCCGGGGCAACGTCGGTGAGCAGCGTGGGCTGCATGACCGCGCCTTCACGCTGACCTCCCGTGACCAACGTGGCGCCTGCGGCGATAGCGCGCTGCACCATCTCCTCCACGCGCTGCGCCTCCGGCTCGGAGATCAAGGGGCCGATGGTGGTCCCGGAGTCCTGAGGATCACCCGCCGTGATCTGCTCGGTGCGCTCCTTGAGGCGCTGCGTCAGCTCCGCCGCGATGTCCTGGTGCACCATGACGCGCTGGACGGAGATGCAGGCCTCACCGGTGTTGGTGTAGGCGCCAAGAGCCAAAGCGTTGGTGGCAAGATCCAGATCGGCGTCCGGGAGCACGATGACCGGGCAGCAGGAGCCGAGTTCCAGGGAGAGCTTCTTGATTCCGGCCACCGCGGCCAGGTGCTCACCTACCGAGGTGGAGCCGGTGAAGGAGATCTTGCGAATCCGATCGTCGGTGGCGAGCGCGTCGCCGATCGTTGATCCGCGGCCCGTGATCACGTTGAGAACGCCCGCCGGCAGTCCTGCATCCACGAAGCACTCCGCGATCGCCAAGGCGGTCAAGGGGGTCGCGGTGGCCGGCTTGAGGATCACCGCGTTCCCGGCGGCGATCGCCGGAGCGATCTTGTGGTTGACCAGCAGTGCGGGGTAGTTGAAGGGGGTGATGGCGGCGACGATGCCAACAGGCTGGCGCAGGGTGAAGCCGATCTTTTCCTGGCCGGTGCCCCGGTTGGCGTCCAGGGGCAGGGTCTCCCCGTAGAGCTGGGTTCCCTCGAAGGCGGCCAGGCGGATGATGTCTCCTGTACGTCCGGCCTCGCTGCGTGCCTCGGTGAGGGTCTTGCCGTTCTCGTAGGACATGACGCGGGCGATGTCTTCCGTCCGCTCGTCCGCCAGGGCCGCGGCCTTGGTCAGGACGTCTGCACGCTTCCAGGCCGGGGTGCGACGCCATTCCTCCGCACCCTGCTGCGCAGCCTTGATGGCGGCCTCCACGTCCTGGGCCCCGGCTGCCGGAACCGTTCCGACCACCCGAGAGTCATAGGGAGAACGCACATCCACGGTATCGCCGCTGCTCGCGGCGACCCACTCGTTGCCGATCAACATGTCTTGGCGCGCCATTGCTGCTCCTGATTGTTCTTGGTGGTCTTATCTGCTGGGTGGTCTTGTTGCTGGGTGGTCCTGCTCGGGCTTGTTCCAGGGCCGGGATGGTGCCCGCTGGCGGCGAGCTTCTGTCCCCGGCTCTTGAGACCGGGTCGCTCCATTTTGAACCGGTTCAAAATTGGGCCGAACAACGCCCTCGTTGAATGGAGGGAGATTTTGGACCGGTTCAAACCCGATCGAGACCACGCTATGGTGACACGTGGCACAGTGTCAAGCGGCGATTATGCAAGGATGTGCGGGTGGACGATTTGAACGCAGGCAGCCCGGAGGATCACGCCTCCCCAGGCAAGTCTGCACGCGCCACGATTCGCGACGTCGCTGCGGCAGCCGGCGTATCCAAGTCGCTGGTTTCCCTGGCGTTCAAGGAGCCGGAACGGGTCAGCGAAAGACGCCGCGAAGCCATCCTGAAAACCGCAGCCCGGCTCGGCTACCGCCCCAATATGCTGGCCAGATCCCTGGCCACCGACGGCATGCCCTTCGTCGCCATCGTGGTGGTGAACCTGCACAATCCGCTCTTCGCAGCCATCGCAGACGCCGTACGTGCCGAACTGGACCTCCACGGCGAGTATGGACTGATCACCGCCGCAACCCTTCCCGGGTACCCAGGAAAAGTCACCTCGTACGGTCGGCTCGATACGCGGGTCGTGACGATGGTGAAGGATCTCCGACCCAAGGCGTTGATCATCATCGGCACGGCAGAGGGTTCCCCCCTCTTCGACGACATCCCGACCGTGTACGCGTCCGCAGCCCCCGGACCCGGCTCTTACTCCATCCACGTGGATGACGCCGTCGGCATGCGTCTGGCCGTGGAGCATCTGGTCGCGGCCGGTCGCCAGCGCATCGGGTTCGTGGGCGGTAAGGCCGGCCCGGTTTCCGAAGCTCGCGAACGGGCCTATCGGGTCCTGGCCGCGGAACACGACGTCACGCCGCGCTCCCGACCGGCCGGTTTCTCCGAATCGGAAGGCAGGCAGGCGGCTGCCGAACTGCTTGCCCAGCCCGCGGGCCACCGGCCTGACGCCATCATCGCCGTCAACGACATGGCCGCCATCGGGGCGCTCACCGCCGTGGATGAGGCCGGTTTACGCGTTGCCCGGGACGTGGCCGTGGTCGGGTTCGACAATTCCACTCTGGCCTCCATGCCCCGGATCGATCTCACGAGCGTGGACCCCCACAATGACGAGATCGGCCGCCTTGCCGCCCGGACCGCGCTGACCCTCATGCGGGGCGATGAACCCAGCCAGCTGGAACAGGTCATCACTCCACACCTGGTGATACGCGGTTCCAGCGCTGGCTGACCCCCTCCTTCCAACGGAATATCGCGTTGTGCACGTGCGTTCCCGTAGTGAAGCACCAAGCCCGGTCAGTGACCACTGGGACTCCAGATCGTGACCTGGCCGGTTCGTAGACAAGGAGCAGAGCATGGCCATCAGTGACAAGAAGATCGCATTCCTCCTGACCCGTGGTGTGGAGCAGGTGGAACTGACCAGCCCCCGCGAGGCCCTGGACGAAGCTGGAGCCACCACGGTGCTGGTCTCGCCATCCGAGAAAACAGTGCAGGCCATGAACGGCGACTGGGAGCACGCCGCCGTCTTCACGGTGGACGTGCCCGTTGCGGAGGCCAAGGCAGAAGACTACGACGCCCTGGTGTTGCCCGGCGGAACCCTGAACGCCGATTCCCTCCGCCTGAATCCCGACGCCCAGGCCTTCGTGAAGGCCTTCTTCGATGCCAACAAGCCGGTCGCCGCGATCTGCCACGCCCCATGGATGCTGGCCGAGACGGGCCTGTCCAACGGACGCAAACTGACCTCCTACATCTCCACCCGCACCGACCTCGTCAATGCCGGCGCGGACTGGGTGGATGCAGAGGTCGTGGTGGACGGCAACCTCATCACGTCTCGCAACCCGGGTGACCTGGAGGCCTTCAACAACGCGATCGCAGAGGCTCTGAGCTGACCTCGGTTGTGAACGCCTGACACCGTCGGCGCCCACTACCCTTGACACCATGGCCCGCAACGAACCCCTTCACCACCAGCTCTACGCTGTGATGGCGGAACGCATCCGCACCGGGACGTGGAAGCAGGGCGATCGCGTCCCCAGCGAGAGCTCCCTGGTCAAGGAGTTCGGTACCTCCCGCGGGCCCGTGCGGCAGGCGTTGGCCAGGCTGCGCACGGAGGGACTGATCGTCGGTGGACAGGGCTCCCCGCCGACCGTGCAGCCGGCCGTCCCCTCTCAATCCTTCGACACCTATGTTTCCTTCACCGACTGGGCGGAGCAGTTGGGCAAGGAACCCGGGCAGAAGACGATCGAGATCGCCAGGCGTCTCGCGGATTCCACCGCGGCGGACCTCCTGCACGTCCGCGAGGGAGATCCCATCGTGACCGTGGACCGGCTGCGCATGTTCGATGGCGACCCCGTGATGATCGAGCACAGCATGTACACGGAACCCTGCGGAAAACACCTGCTGGCCGTGGACTTGGACCACAACAGCGTCTACCAGGTGCTCAAGGAGAACGGCATCCAAGCCAGCCGCGCACACAACGTCATCGACGCCATGTCCGCGGACGAATTCGACGCCCACTGGCTCGGGGCGAAGCCCGACTCCGCGCTGCTGCGGCTGCGGCGAACCACGTCGGATCAGCACGGCGTGGTCATGGACTACACGGACAATCGCTATCTCCCCGGACGGGCCACCTTCGCCATCGACAATGTGCGCAGGCAGCAGAGTCCGGCGGCCCGGATCTCCATCCGCACCGCACCCAAGCCCAGGGACTGAGCGGACAACACAGACTGAGCGGACAACACAAGGTCCGACGGCGGTGCCCCCTTTCGCGCGAAAGGGGGCACCGCCGTCGGACCTTGGGCCGCGCTGCGCGCGGGGTCATACTCCCGAGTTGAGCACCGCCAGGACCTGATCGTGGAGCTCCGGCGTTGCCGAGGCCACGCACGTCCCGCCGGTGGTCAGCAGGACCGGGCCACCGAAGCCGTCGGTCACCTTGCCTCCCGCACCCTCAATGATGGGGACAAGGCAGTTGATGTCGTACGGACCCACGGTCCCGGATTCCACCGCGATATCCACGCCCCCGGCGGCCAGACGGCCGTAACCGTACGCGGCCGCGCCGTAGACCCACCAGGCGGTGCGGTCCTCGAGGTCAGCCCACCCCGCGCGCTGGGAGTCGATGACCTTGGTCGGGTTACTGACGGCACCGGTGGCGCCGTCCAGCTCGGTGCGCCCGCTGGTTCGGATCGGCACGTCGTTGAGGGTCGTGGGACGACCTTCAACACCTAAGAAACGGTCCCTGGAACTCGGCGCGTTGATGACGCCGATGACCGGAACCCCGTTGTGGCACAGGGCGATCAACGTCGTGTAGATCGGGATCCCAACGACGAAGGACTTGGTGCCGTCGATGGGATCCATGATCCACACGAACTCGGCTTCCTCATTGTGGGGAGCGAACTCCTCCCCCACGATCCCGTGCTCCGGGTAGCGCTCACGGATCATCTCCCGCAGGCGGGTCTCGACGCCGCGGTCGAACTCCGTGACCGGGCTGGCATCCGGCTTGGTCTCGAAACGGCTGCCCTCGTGTCGCTCGCTCAGGAAGGTCCCGGCGGCGTCGGCGAGTTCGTGGATGAAGGAGACGAACTCCTCCACTTCCGGGTGGTCACTGATACTCACTTGGTGAGCTCCTTCCACAGTTCCAGGAATTCTTCGCGGCCGGCCTCGTCTTCATCGGTATCGATGTCCACGAGGGTGAGGTCGTCCAAACTCTTGAAGTCGGTGTAGTCACTGGGGTCGATGTCGGTCCGCACGGGGCGTCGGAAGGAGTCCTCAAGCTCTTGGATCTGGATGTCCTTGGACAGCATCTGATCCACGACCTCTGCCGCCTTCTGCGGATTCGGGGAGTCCTTCACCAGATAGACGCAGTCATAGGCGATCGCCGTGCCGTCGGTGGGGTAGTTCATCTCGATACCCGGCTGCTTGTTGGCCACATAAGGGTAGATGTTGGCCTCATAGCCGATCGACACCTGGTACTCGCCCTGCGAGACGGCCGGATAGATGTTGCCGGAGTTGTCACTGACCTCGAGGTTGTCCACCAACTTCTTGAAGTCGTCTTCGCCGAGCGTCTTGTAGGCGGCGTAGAGGCCCACCAACGCGGTGCTCGAATCCTCAGGGGAGGCCACGATGATCTTGCCCTTGAGCTTGGGGTCAAGCAGGTCCTCCCACGAGGTCGGTGCGTCAACATCAAGGCGAGTCGTGTTGACCATGAAGGCCACCACGTGGCCGTTGATCGGTATCCAGCCTTCCTGCTGCTCGAGCACCTCAGGATCGATGGCCTCCGTCTCGGAGGATTCCACGGGAGTTGCGTACTCCTCGTACGGGGCCAGGTTCTCCACCGGCGCACCGAAGAAGATGTCTGCCTTGGGCTTCTTGGACTCGGACTTGATGCGTTCGAGCAGGGGGCCGGAGCTGCCCGTGACGAGATCCAGTTTCAGGTCGTTGTCCCTGGCGGAGTCCTGGAGGATCCCCACCGTGGTCTCGTTGGCCGAGGAGTACATGACCACGGTCTTCTCCGGGTCCGATCCGCCGGAGCATGCGCTCAGGGCGAAGGCACTGGCGGCCAGGGCCGCCACCGCCCGCAAACTCCTACGTGGCTTCTTGGTGGTTTTCATGCTGCTTGCCTTTCGCCAGGGCGCTGACGCCGGCTGGGGGCTGATAAGGGATGACTGGGGTAATCCGTTGAATGGCTCATGCGAACAACCGAACCTTGAACACACGGGCCAGGATGATCGGCACGATGGCCAGCAGGAGCAGGAAGACACCGTAGGCGGCGGCCTGCCCGTTCAGTCCCGTCCCCATCAGGTTGTAGACCTTGATGGTGATGGTCTCCTGGCCGGCCGAGTACACCACCAGGGAGGCGGAGAGTTCCGCGATGATGGTGGTCCACGTCAACACCGTGGCGGCCGCGATACCGGGGACCATCAGTGGGAGCACCACCTTCACGAAGGACTTGAACGGTGGGACGCCGAGGCTGATCGAGGCATCCTCCAAGCTGTCCGGAATCGCGTGGAGGCTGGAGGAGGCGTTACGGATACCGTGTGGCAGTCGCCTGATCACATAGACGATCACCATGATGGCGGTAGTGCCTGCGAGCGCCAACGGGCCGTTGCCCAGGGAGGTCATGACGCCGATACCGAGCACGGTTCCGGAGAGCGCCAGCGGAAGCATCACCAGGTAATCCAACAGGGGCGTCAACAGGTTCTTCTTCTTCACCACCAGCACGGAGATGATGATCGAGACGCAGACACCGATGAGGCAGGCCATCAGACCGAAGGTGATGGTGTTCAGGATGGGCTGGGGATCACGCGTGATGACGTTGCGGAAGTTGTCCAGGGAGAACGTTCCCCACTCCATCACCGGCCCACGGGCCTTGGTGAAGGCGATGACCAGCACCATGACCATCGGCAGCGTGGAGGCGATCAACATGACTGCGGCGATGATGGACTGCACCACTCCGGAGACGCCGCGCAGCTTCATCGGGACCCAGGAGCGGCCCTGAACCATCTCGTACTTGCGCTTACCCACGGTTGACCGCTGTACATACAGGACGAGCAGGACGATGAGGATCGACACCGTCGCGAGCGTCGACTGCATCATGGGGTTGCCACCGGTCTCCGCGAGGAAGGCCTTGTAGGTCAGCGGCGCCAGCAGGTCCACCTTGCCGCCGATGATGGTGGAGGTTGCGAAGTTGCCGAGTGTGAGCGTGAAGACCAGCAGGGAATTGGCGATCACGGCGGGCATGATGGCCGGGAACGTGACCTTGATCCGGGCCATCAGAGGTGAGGTGCCCAGGCTCTGGGCCGCCTCCTCCAACTGGGCGTCGAAGCCGCGCAGTGCGGCCAAGGTGCCCAGGTAGACGTAGGTGTAGTACAGCAGCGGGAGGATCAGGATGAGGCCACGCCAGCCGTAGAGCGAGGGCAGGAGGATGTCGAAGTTCTCGTAGAACCAGCGAGTCACCACGCCGTTGTTGCCCAGGACCATCAGCCACGCCTGGGTCACGATGACCTCAGGGACCAGGATCGCGGTGATGGGCAGGATCGCGACCACGGCCTTGACCCAGAATCTGAACCGTGCCGTGAAGTAGGCAAGGTACACACCGATGATCGTGGCGATCACCGTGACGATGGCCGCGAGGAGAACCGAGTTCCCCACCGCCTTCAGATAGCTGGATTCACCGAAGAACTCCTTCCAGCCTCCCAGTCCTCCGCCGGCGAACGAGCCGACCAGGACGGAGAGCACCGGCCAGGCCACGAAACCCAGGGCCAGGACCACCATCACGATGCTCATGACCATCCACGGTGAGAAGTTGCGCTTGCGCTCCTTGGCGACGATGGCGATCGCCTTGGTCTGGGATGTCTGCGGGGACGCGATACGCCGGCTCATGACGCCATCACCAGCGTCTTGGTCTCCGGGAAATGCACCTGCACATCGGAGTGAGCGGGGAACCCCGGACCGTCCACGAGTTCGCTGATGTGGATCTCTTCGCCGTTGCTCAGCGCTACGCGGTACTGCCGCACGCGTCCCAGGTACTGCTCGTAGAGCACCTTGCCGGGTACGGCGTTCACCCCGGCAGGGACTGCGGCGTCCTTGGCCGCCAGCGTCAGGTGCTCGGGACGGGCAACGGCGAAGCCGTCTCCCGGAACGATCAAGGAACGGCTGACACCGTTCAGCCGCTGGGTGCCGAACGCCACGGTGACGGACTCGCCCTCACGCGATGACACCCCGTCCGGCACCGTGATGGGAAGGACGTTGGCCGCACCGATGAAGTCGGCAGCGTAGCTGGACACGGGCGACTGGTAGATGTCGGTGGGGCCTCCGAGCTGTTCGATCCGCCCGGTCTTGAAGAGGGCGATTCTGTCCGACATCGCCAGGGCCTCCTCCTGGTCGTGCGTCACGAAGACCGTGGTGATGCCGAGCTCGCGCTGCAGTTCCGCGATGGACTCACGGATCTGGATGCGCAACTTGGTGTCCAAGTTGGAGAGCGGTTCATCCATCAGCAGCACGCTTGGGCGGATGACCAGCGCGCGGGCCAGAGCCACGCGCTGACGCTGTCCGCCGGAGAGGGCACCGGGAAGTCGGTCGCCGAAGCCACCCATGCCGACCCGATCGAGCGCTTCCTCGATCCGGGCGGGGATCTCCGACTTGGGTACCTTGCGGGCCTTCAGGCCGTAGGCGACGTTGGTATTGACGGTCTTGTCGGGGAAGAGCGCGTAGTCCTGGAAAACCATGCCGATGTTGCGCTTGTGCGTCGGGATGGAGGTGACGTCCCTGTCACCGAACTTGATGGAACCCGAGGCCGGGGTGATGAACCCGGCGATGGTGCGCAACAGGGTGGTCTTGCCGCAACCGGACGGTCCGAGCAGCGTGAAGAATTCCCCGTCCTGGATGTTCAGGTCCAGTCCGGAGATGACCGTGTTGTCACCGTAGGTGATGGTCAGAGAGTCGATGTTGATGGATGTCATGGCGGGTGCTTCCCCTCGTCGTGAGCCACGTGATGAGTGCGGCGATGTGACGAGAGTAACGAGGATCACACCACTTGTACATACAAGTCACGATATTCGCGAAGAAGTTCTTCCCAACGAAACACACACCGAGTTCAGGCGCGCCATCCAGGACCCACCCGCACACCCTTCGGTGTGAAAGCACGAATGGCGGTGTGGATCCGTGGATCCACACCGCCATTCGTGTCAACGCACCGCTAGACGAAGCGGCGCGACTGCGTCATGGGCACGCGCGATAGGCCGCCTTCAAGCGGTCGGCTGCGGAGCGCACCTCGTCCGTCACCAGCTTGGACTCGATGATCTTCTGCGTGCCGCCGCCCGCAGCCTTGGCCTTCTTCAGGTACTGCTTCCAGACCACCATGTCCTTCTTCAGGCTGCCATCCAAGTCCTTCACCTTGTCCAGGTACCCCAGCTGCTCGTCGATGTCTGCGACGGAAGAGGCCGAGACGTAAGGCAGGAACGCCTTGGCGCTGGTCACACTGAACTCCGGGAACGCATCGCACAGCCCACCCGAGCCGGAGCCGCCGCTACCCGCCGACGGCGTGGCGGCCCAGGGCAGGTCTGTGCCGCCGCCCGAGCCGCCCGAGCCGCCCGAGCCGCCCGAGCCATAATCGATCTGCACCCCGCCGTTCGAGAAGCGGTAGGTGATCCCGCCCTCGCTGACGTAGTAATCACCCTCGTTCTTGAGATCCGTAATGGAGTCGACCTTGTTCCCGCCAGCCGGTGTGTCGGTCTCGCTGGGTGCGTCGGTCTCGAAGGGCCCCTCAGTTTCCGTTGGCTCGTCGGTCTCCTCGGGCCCGGCCGTCGGAGTGTCGGTGGCCGCCGCCTGCGCGGACTGAGAGCTCTTGGCCGTGTCTTCAGCAGGGCCGTCGGCCTGCTTGGGGCCGCACGCCGCGAGGCCGGCGACGGCAAGGGCCGCGACGGCCAGAGCAGATGTAAGACGAGTGATCATGGTCGCGCATTCTACCCAAGCCAACACAAATCGTTCAACGTTTGGATTTACTTGGACCTGTGCCCCGAACGCACAAGACCGACGAGGAGCGCGGCAGCCCTCCCAGGCCACCGCGCTCCTTTGCTGTCTTCAGGAGAGGTAGGAACGGATGGTCTCCAGTTGGTAGCGGGAGACCTCGTCCGCCCGCTCGTCCTCGGCGAAGACGTTGGAGACGATCAGTGCGTCCGGATCGTTCAGGTAGCCGCCCGCCTTCAGCAGCCCGAAGAGCTCCTCGAAGTTCACGTCCCCGTCCCCCACCTTGAGGTGCTGGTGCACGCGGGCGGTGTGCCCGGGCGGGTTGGAGATGTAGCGCAGGCTGTGGGAGCGACGGTGGTCGAACGAATCGGAGATGAACACGGACTTCAGACCGGCACCGACCGTGGGCAGGAGCGAAGCCGCCGGCTCCACGTAGTGGAACGCATGCGCACCCACGTACACGAAGCCGATCCGGTCAGAATTCAGCGAACGCAGGATCCGCCACGCGTCCAGGCCGTTCTCCACGAAATCGTCCGGATGCGGATCGAAGTTCATGGTGACTCCCTCGGTCTCCAACACCGGAAGCAGTTCATCCATGGCGCGATAGAAGCAGTTCTCGCTCTCCTCCTCACGCTCGGGCCGACCTGAGAACTCCGTGTTGATGATCGGTGCGTCCAGCTCCGCGGCCAGGCGGATGTAGGCCTTGGCGTTGTAGATCGCGGCCCGCACTTGGTGTTCCTCCGGGCCGCCGAATCGCTGGACCGGCTGCACGGAGGTGATGCTCACGCCCGCGTCCGAGGCACGCTTCTTCAGCGACGTCACCATAGAACGGTCCAGCTTGGGGTGATGGAAATGCGTGCCCAGATCGGGATTCGGCGTGAGTTGCAGGTACTCGTACCCGAGCGAGGCGGCCTTGTCCGGGAAGTCCAGCAGGCTCAGCGTGTGGTTGTACGGGGTGGGGTCAAGTGCAATGCGTGCCATGTGCTTCTCCTTGAACTGATGGGGTCAAAATGCCCGACGGCGTTGTCGCGGCTTCGGTGCTCGGGTCACCAGAGCCGGCCCGGCGCCCGAGGCGCCGCGCCCGCGCGGCCCCCGACCACACGTCGTCGGGCAGTCGATCTCAGGCGTAGAAGCCCGGGCGGACCTCGTCGCGGATGGCCACGGGGCCGTCCTGCCGCAGTGCTGTGACGCCGGCCTCGCAGCACAAGGCCACCTCGTAGCCGTCCCAAGCATTGGGGCCGTCCACCAGGTCGCCGCGCTTGATGGCGTCGATCCAGGACTGCACCTCGGCGTCGTAGGCCGCGCCGAAGCGGGTCTCGAAGCCGGTGTGCTCTGCCGTGAAGAACTGGCCGTCCTGCCACCGTTGCATCCCTGAGGGCTGCCCTATCCGGGCGATGCCCTTCTGGAACACGGCCTCCGTGGCGACCTGGTACCCGAACTGCACGGAGACGTTCATCTCCACGTCGATGAGGACACCGTTCTCCAGGGTCATGAGCACCAGGATTGGTTCCTGCAGGTCCCGGGGAGCCAGAGAGTTGCGGCGGGGGTGTTTGACCTCAAGCGACACCACGCGGGAGTCGGCGATCCACGGAAGCACCGAGAACTCATGCACCACGGAGTCGGTGATGAGCATGTCGGTGGTGTAGTAGTCGTTGACGTCCGGGTTGCGGTGCACGCCGCGCAGCATCAGCACGTCGCCGGCATCCTTGGATTCCACCAGGGACTTCAGCTGCCGGTACTCCGCGTCGAATCGGCGCATGAAGCCCACCTGGATGTGCGGCTTGTCCAGCTTCATCTCCGCCTCCACAATCTTCCGCGACGAGACCGGGTCCTGGGTCAGCGGCTTCTCGCAGAGGATGGGCAGCCCCGCCTCCAACGCCGGGATCAGCACCGGCGCATGGAACTGTCCGGGAGTCGCGATGAGCACGGCATCCATGGCGTTGGCGGCAATGGCCTCCTCGATGGAACCGAAGACGGCCGCGTCCCCGGCCTCCTTCGCCATCTCGGCTGCGCGATCCAGGGCCACGTCCACCACGGCCGAGACCACGGCGCCGTTGGTGGTGTTGGTGATGCGGGCGATGTGGTCTGCGCCCATGCGGCCTGCGCCGACCACGGCGACGCGGATGTCGTTACTCATGACGTGTCTTTCGATCCTTAAGCGTTGTTGGGGACGTGGGTTTTCAGTTGATGCGCGCCATGTGCGTGCAGGAGAAGATGTGCTCACGCGTGCGCTGAGCGATGGGGAACGGCGTATCGACGGAGCAGCCGTACATGTCCTGCTCGACGATCGCGAAGATCTCCGGGTTGATCTTGGCGACGGCCTCGATGATGGGGGCCAGGTCCGGAACGCCGTAGGGCGGCTCCACCATGATGCCGTCGGCGACCGCCTTGTTGAACGCCACGTCGCCCTTGAGTACGTCGAAGAGCAGGCTGGTGTCCACCTGCTTCAGGTGAAGGTAGCCGATCCGCTCGGGGAACTCCTCGATCAAACGCACGTTGTCGCCGCCGTAGTAGGCGAAGTGCCCGGTGTCGAGGCAGAGGTTGGTGTAGCGCTGGTCCGTGGATTCCAGGAAGCGGTGCATCTCCCGCGTGGTGCCCACATGGGAGTCCGCGTGGGAGTGGAACTGCTGCTTGATGCCGAACTCCTCCAGCAGCGCCTTCCCCAACCGGTCGTGCCCCTGGCCCAGCTTGGTCCACTGCTCATCGGTGAGGGTGCGCGGTTCCAACGCCTCACCGGTGGCATCGGAGCGCCACAGATCCGGGATCACCACGAGATGCTCTGCGCCGAGCTTGGAGGCCAGTCCCGCGACGTCCAGCGCCTGGTCCCAGGCGCGCTTCCACTGGTCATCACCCTTGTGGAAACCGGTGAAGACCGTGCCGGCGGAGAGCTTGAGGTTGCGCTTGCCGAGTTCGTCCTCAAGCTGGTGCGGGTCTGTAGGCAGATAACCGTAGGGCCCCAGTTCGATCCACTCGTAGCCGGCCTTGACGACCTCGTCGAGGAAACGCTCCCACGGGACCTGAGTGGGATCATCGGGGAACCAGACGCCCCAGGAATCGGGGGCGGTGCCGATGCGCAGGCCGGGGTTCCCCGTGCCCGCCGCGGCTGCTGCGGGGGTGGCTTCGGTGGTCATGGTCTTCCTTCTCATCTTCGAGGGTGTCTGGTTTCATGCCCAACGGAGCATGCGCACCTGTCGCTCGCAAGGCGAGCATGCGTCGTCGGGCATTTATGGCGACTTTGGCGCCGCGGGCACTCAGCCCAGGTAATTGCGCTGTGGCTCCTGCTCACGCTCGTACTGCTCACGAGCCGCCTGGGTCGAGGAGATCTCGGAGACCTGAGCCACCGGGACGTCCCACCAGCCCTCGCCGTCCGGCGCGTAGATGTGCGGATTGGAATTGATATGGATGAACGTGGACTTCTCGGAGGCCTTGGCCGTCGCGATGGCGGCCTTGAGCTCCTCGATCGCGTTCTCCGACGGCTGCACCTCGATCACGTCGAGGCCGTAGGAGCGGGCATTCATGGCCAGGTCCACGGGGAGGACGTCCTCACCCTGGAAGTTGTCCGCGTCCCGATCGTAGGCACGGTACTTGGTACCGAAACGCTCGGATCCCACCGTCTCGGAGAGGTGACCGATGGACGCATAGCCATGGTTCTGGATCAGGACCACGATGATCTTGATTCCCTCCGCCACCGCGGTGACGAGCTCGGTGTTGAGCATCAGGTATGAGCCGTCCCCGACCATGACGATGACGTCGCGATCGTCCCCTGAGGCCTCAAGGCCACGCTTGGCGCCGATGCCGCCGGCGATCTCGTATCCCATGCAGCTGAAGGCATATTCCACGTGGTAGCCCAACGCGTCGCGAACCCGCCAGAGCTTGTGCAGGTCACCAGGCAGGGAGCCCGCCGCTTGGATCACCACGTCCTTGGGTGCGGAGGCCTGCTGGGTGGCGCCGATGATCTCCGGCTGCCCCGGCAGACTCAGCCCGGAGGGCTCGAACGCCTCGTCCACCAGCCCGTCCCATTCGCCCTTCACGCGGGCCACCTCGGCCGCGTAGTCGGCGGAGACCGTGAAGCCGGAGAGTTCCTGGGACAGTTCGGTCAGGGCTTCGCGGGCATCCGCGATCACCGCAATCTGGGTGCCGTGCTTGTAGGCGTCGAAGGAGGCCACATTGATGTTCACGAACTTCACATCCGGGTTCCGGAACGCGGTGCGGGAGGCGGTGGTGAAGTCCGAGTAGCGCGTGCCGATGCCGATGACGACGTCGGCCTCTGCTGCGATCTTGTTGGAGGCCAGGGTGCCGGTGGCCCCAACGCCGCCCAGGTTCTGATCGTGATCCCAGACCAGCACGCCGCCACCGGCCTGCGAGGTGCCGACCGGAATACCGGTGGCCTCGACGAACCCGCGCAGTTGGTCCTCGGCACCCGAGTAGAGCACGCCGCCGCCGGCCACGATCAGCGGGCGTTCGGCGCCCGCGATGGCCCGAACGGCCTCCGCCAGTGCGTCGCGCTGGGGCAGCGGGCGGGAGAGCCGCCACTCGCGCTGCTGCAGGAACTCCTCCGGAACGTCCAGTGCCTCGGCCTGCACGTCCTCCGGCAGGGCGATCGTCACCGCGCCCGTCTCCGCAGGATCCGTGAGTGAGCGCATGGCGGAGAGGGCGATGGAGAAGAGCTTCTCCGGGCGGTCCACGCGGTCGAAGAAGACGGAGACCGGGCGGAAGGCGTCGTTGACGGTGATGGAGGTGTCCCACGGGTGCTCCAACTGCTGCAGCACGGGGTCGGAGACGCGCGTTGCGAAGGTGTCGGACGGCAGCAGCAAGGCGGGCATCCGGTTGGACGTGGCCAGCGCCGCACCGGTGAGCATGTTGGAGGCGCCCGGGCCAACCGAGGCAGCAGAGGCCCAGGTCCCCAGTCGCCGGTGCATGCGCGCGTAACCCACGGACTGGTGCACCATCGCCTGCTCGTTCCGGGCCTGGCGATACGGCATCAGGCCCGGCCGCAATTCGTTGAGCTGCTTCAGCGCCTGGCCCACTCCGGCCACGTTGCCGTGGCCGAAGATGCCGAAGGTTCCTGCAATGGTGCGCTCACGGTGGTCGCCGTCCACCGTGTACTGATTGGCCAGGAACTCCATCAGGGCCTGGCCCACGGTCATGCGGCGGGTCGAGTTGGTGCTCACGGTTCTCAGGCCTCCTGGCTCTGGTCGTTGGTGGGCTGGGGCAAGTTCTTGCCCAACGGGAGCCTGGAGTCGAACTCGAGGCCTTCCCAGGTCTCGCGCACCCAGCCGTAGGCCGGGTCGTCGCTGATGAGCCAGACACGCTCAGGGTCCGGGCCAGCCATGACGTTGAGGTAGTAGAGGTCGTAGCCCGGCGCCGCCACCGCCGGACCGTGATAGCCGTAGGGCACCAGGGCGATGTCGCCGCTGAAGACCCGAGCGTCCACCTCGATCTTCCCAGCGGAGGAGGTGTAGGTGGAGAACATGCCGAAGGCGGATTGGGGGTCCACAGCGTCCGAGGCACCCGTCGTGGGCCGCGCCTCGAAATAGTAGATCTCCTCCAGCCGGGATTCGTGGCCCGGCTTGTCCTCGTCGTGCTTGTGAGGCGGGTAGGAGGACCAGTTCTCCGAGGGGGTGAGCACCTCGCAGACGATGAATTTCTCCGCGTCCAGGGCCGCGGGCGTGCCGTAGTTGCGCACCTCGCGCGACGATCCGCCCGCGCCACGCATCTCCACCGGATACTCCTCGACCGGCAGGTACCGGTTCGGCTTGGGCTCGCTCGCAGGGGCGGTGGCGATGGCCACGCGGCCCTCACCTGCCGTCGCGGTGATGGTGCCCGTGGTCTGGGCGTTGAGGAAGAGCACATCCGTGGCCGCATCGAAGACGTTGGGACGCCCGGCCAGTTCCTGTGTGGTGGCCTCTCCCCCGTGCGAATACCCCACGGTGAAGGAGCCGGCCAGTGGGATGATCAGCCGCTCCACGCCGGTGCCGCCCAGTTCCAGTCCCTGGCCGGGTTCCAGTGCTGCCACGTCCAGGCCGGTGTGGGTCCAGCCCGGCAGGGTGGCGTCCACCCGTGCCTCCCAGCCGTCGCGGGCCAGTTCGCCGCGGCGGAAGAACCACTTGCTCTCGGTCATCGTCGTCTCGCACACCTTTCTTGATGGTTTTCCTGCTTGTGCCCGACGACGTGTGCGTGCGTCGGGTGCCTCCGCCCGGTTGCGTGGCTCCGGCCTGACGGCCGGGCCACCCGTGCTCTGCCCTGGGGACTGAATCTCAGTCGGTGATGGGGAAGCCGAGGTTGATGCCGCCGTGCTTGGCCGGGTCCACCCAGCGGGTGGTCACGGCCTTCTCCCTGGTGAAGAAGTCGAAGGACTTGGCACCGTAAGCCTTGGAATCGCCGAAGAGGGACTGCTTCCACCCACCGAAGGAGTGATACCCCACCGGCACCGGGATCGGCACGTTGATCCCGATCATGCCCACCTGGATCTCATCGGTGAAGCGACGAGCAGCACCACCATCATTGGTGAAGATCGCCGTCCCGTTCCCGAAACGACCCGAATTGATCAGATCCACACCCTCCTGGAAGGAGGACACCCGCACGACCTCGAGGACGGGCCCGAAGATCTCCTCCGTGTAGGCCTTCGACGTCGTCGGAATCGCATCGATCAACGTGGGCCCGAAGAAGAACCCATCCTCATGACCCTCCACCGCGAACGTGCGACCATCCACCACGATCTTCGCGCCATCGGCCTCAGCCACATCCACGAACCCGGAGACCTTCTCCTTGTGCTGCGCGGAGATCAACGGACCCATATCCGGCTCACCACCGGCCGGCAACCCGGCACCATTACCGACCTTCAGGTTCCCGATGCGTTCGGTGATCTTCTCGATCAACGCATCAGCACTGGTTCCCTGCCCACCGTCAGTACGGGGGGCCTCCACGGCCAGCACCACGGACACGGCCATGCACCGCTCACCCGCGGCACCATAGCCGGCGTTGATCGCATTATCAGCCACCAGATCCAGGTCAGCATCCGGCAGCACCAGCATGTGGTTCTTCGCCCCACCCAGGGCCTGAACCCGCTTCCCGTTCTTCGCTGCCGTCTCATAAATGTACTGAGCGATCGGCGTGGACCCCACGAACGAGATCGACTGGACCTCCGGCGCGTTCAGCAGGCCATCCACCGCGAGCTTGTCGCCGTTGAGGACGGTGAAGACACCATCAGGCAGGCCGGCCTCCTGCCACAACTTCGCGATCCACAGCGACGCAGACGGATCCTTCTCCGACGGCTTCACGATCACCGAGTTGCCCGCAGCGATCGCCACGGGGAAGAACCACGCCGGAACCATCACCGGGAAGTTGAACGGAGAGATGATGCCCACCACGCCCAAAGGCTGGCGGAAGGAGTGCACATCCACCCCCGTGGACGCGTTCTGAGAGAAATCACCCTTCAACAGGGACGGGAAACCACAAGCCAGCTCCACAACCTCCTGACCACGGGCGATCTCACCGAGGGCATCGGAGAGGACCTTGCCATGCTCACGCGTGACGATCTCAGCCAACTCACCCTTGCGAGCATTCAACAACTCACGGAAATTGAAGAGGACGGAGAGACGCTTGGCGATCGACAGCTTCGACCACACCTGGAAACCAGCCTGAGCCGACGCCACAGCCCGATCGATCTCCGCCTGGTCCGCCAAACCCAAAGAAGCAACCTGCTCCCCCGTCGCCGGATTGAACACCGGAGAACTCTTACCAGAACCCGACTCGACGCCAGCACCGTCGATCCAATGACCAATCGTGGGGATCTCTGCAGTCATGTTTGCTCCTCTTGTACGTGGTGCTGTACGTGGTTACGCATCAGCGTTGGAAAGGAAAGGGAGAAGTGCGCGGCGCGCGTTCCCCTCAATCTTGTGCCATGTCACCGACTTTTGCTCCCTTCACAACGTCAACGAAAACTCCAGTTGCCTTTACAGTGTGTACATGCAGATCACCGTCGCATCCGTACTGGACCTCCCGGCCGCCCGGAAGGGCACTCCGGAGCTCGTCTCGGGCCAGGAGAACCTGGAGAATCCGGTGCGTTGGGTCCACGTCTCCGAGCAATTGCGCCTCTCGGATCTGCTCCAGGGCGGCGAGTTGGTGCTGACCACCGGCCTCATGCTCCAGGACGCGGAGACCGCTGCCGAGCTGATCCAGGATCTGGACGACGCCAACGCAGCCGGCCTCATCGTGGAGCTGCTTCCCGGACGGGAACCCACCATGTCCGCGTTGCGCACCGCCGCCCGCCACACGGCCACCACACTGCCCATCGTGATCCTGCATTCCAAGGTGCGCTTCGTGGAGTTCACCGAGGCGGCCCACCGTTCCATCCTGGGCGATCACCTGGAGGCGTTGGAATCCAACCGCCGCGTCCATGAGACCTTCACGGATCTGGCCCTCTCAGATGCCGAACCGGCCACCGTCCTCACCGCTGCCGCAGACATGTTGCAGGCACCAGTGCTGCTGGAGGATCCCTTGGGTCGGGTGGTGGAGGTCGGCTTCCCTGGCGGGAGGACACCGTCCGCCGAGGAGACCGCACAGGTGCTTCGCCATTCCTCGGCCGCCGACCATCCGGACAGCCCGGACGAGGACAACCGCATCAGCGTGGTGGTTCGAGTGCGGAACACGGCCTGGGGCCGCCTGGTGTCCGTGCTTCCCGACCACGCCCAGGCTCAGCACGTCCTGGAGCGCGCCGCGCAGGCCGTGGCACTGCACCTGATGGCCGAGCGCGACGAGCGCGATCTGGCCGGCATCGCCCAGTCCAGCTTCCTGACGGAGCTGAACCAGTGGTCCGGTTCCGCCGAGGACGCCCAGACGCGTGCTGCATCGCTCGGGCTCAACAACGCGGGGCGCCTGGTTCCGTTGGCCGTGCGCACCAGCACGCTCCCCGAGGATCCGTTGGCGGCCACGCGTGAGGAGCGTCGGCTGCGCGATGACCTGACGCGCGCTGTGGACGAGTCCGGCGCGACGGCCCTGGTGGGCCACCTGGGCGCGGATGGGCTCTCCGTCCTCTTGGCCCCCGGACGTGGGACCCGGCGCGGCGTCACCTTGGACCGGGTGGCCAGTGCCGTGGTGTCCGCGGATCCGGGGAACCGCTGGGTGGCGGTCGGGCCCACGTCGGCCACCGTGGTGGAGGCCGCGGCGGGCCTCGTGGAGGCCGCCCACGTTGCTGAGGCCGCGCAGCGGCTGGCACAACGGCAAGTGCGCGACGAATCGGGGGCACCCGCCGTCGGGCCTTCCACGAACGCCGATGAACGCGCGTGGTACCGCGCAGCGGACGTCCGCCTACCGGGCCTGATGGCCATGTTGGCGGGCGACGAACGGGTGGTCAGGTTTGCGCGCTCCGAGCTGGGTCCGCTGTTGGAGGACGATCGTGAGGAGGACCTCGCGTTTCTCCGCACCCTCGTGGCTGCGGGTGGTTCCAAGCAGGAGACGGCGCGACGGGCGTATTTGTCACGCCCGGCCGTGTATCACCGCATCTCCCGACTGGAGGAGGAACTCGGCGTCAGCCTGTCCGAGCCGGCCTCGTTGACGTCCTTGGCCGTGGCGCTCTCTGCAGCCGAGCGCTGAGTCCCCGGCACGCGAGTCGCCTGCGCACGGCCGTCGCCGGTGTGGATTCAGGCCGAGGGCTGCTCGCCCGTAGTCTTGGACACCGTGAACCTCGAATCCGTCGTATACCCCGGCATGGTGGCGTCGCTCTTCTCCGTCGGCGCGCTGTTGCTGGCGGGGATCTACCTGTTGGCGCTGCAGTACCACCGCTTCGGGCGACTGACCTGGGGTCATTCTCTCGCCGGGATCGCCACCATGGTCTACGTCTTCGCGGTGGGCGCCTACACCATGCTTCCGTTGCCGGAGTCCCGTGAGGCCTCGTGCCAGGTCAGGACCGGGGGCCTGCAGCTGGATCCATTGCAGCCGTTGCGGGATCTGCGTTCCCTCGCCGAGCAGGGTGGCTCCGTCATGCTGCACTCCAGCATCTTCTGGCAGCTGGCCCTCAACGTGCTGCTGTTCATTCCGTTGGGCATCCTGGCCGTGCGTTGGCTCGGCCTGAATCCCCTGGTGGCGGTGGTCTTGGGGTTCATGGGATCCGTGTTCATCGAGGTGCTGCAGTACACGGGTATCGGCGGGCTGTACTGCAGTTACAGGGTGGCCGATGTTGGCGACATCGCGACCAATACGTTGGGTGCACTCATCGGCGTCCTGCTGGCCTACACGCCGCTGTTCGCCTGGATCCGGACGCCCAAACAGCTCTCCAGTGCCGCGAAACAACACCCGCTGACACGAGTCCGCAGGCTCTGGGGCATGCTCTTCGACCTCGCCTTCGTGGCCCTGGCTGTGGTCCTGGGCCAGACCGCTCAGACCGTGGTCGATGAGGCCATCCGCCTGGGCCTGCCCAGTTTCTTCTCGGGTCTCGGAGACCTGATGGTGTGGGTGTTCCCGCTCTGCGTCACCGTGGTCCCGCTCTTCGGTGCACGCCGTTCCACCCTGGGTCAGCGTGCGGTGTGGTTGGATCGGTCCTCCATATCCGGCGGACAGGCGCCCCTGGGCTTCACGCTGATCGCGGGGCTCCTCGGTACCGGCGGCTACACCATCTGGACCGTACTGGAGCGATCCTCCCTTGACTCCCCCAGTTGGGTCAGCGGGCTCTCCGGGCTGTGGGTCCTGGCCAACGGCGTGTTCATCCTGCTGGATTCCAGTGCGAGGGGGCTCTCGAGCCGCCCCACCGGCCTCACCTTCACCCCACGCAGCCGCCGCGACTCCCCCGCTCCCACCACGCGGTAGAAGCAAGCGAAGCAGGACCGGCGCGCGCTCGCGGCGGGCAGCGGAATTCAAGATGTGACCGGTACCTCACGGGTCACGGTAAGGTCTTGACTGATCAGCCCCTGACCCGAGGACCCTCATGCCCACAGCACGTACGGCCGCGAACCAGAGCGGCAACGAATCCACCAACCACTCCCGCGGACCACTGCTCCGCGAACGCAATGCAGAGGACGAGCCGGACAAGGTGGAGCCCATCTACAGGCTCACCAAGCGCTTCTGGCCCTACGTCTTCGGCCGCGCCTTCCGAGAGTTCGGTCGCGACGGCTGCATGGACCTGGCCGCCGGCCTGACGTACCGCACGGTCTTCGCGATGTTCCCGGCGCTGCTGGCCGTCGTCTCCATCCTCGGTCTCGTGGGTCAGGGCCGCAACACCACGAACTTCCTCGTGGACATGATCGCCCAATACGGTTCCCAGTCCATGGCCGACACCTTGGAAGGGCCCATCGACTCGCTGGCCTCCGGTGCTGGCGCCGGGACCGCGTTCATCATCGGTGTTCTCGGTGCCGTCTGGACCGCATCCAACTACGTGGTGGCCTTCGGCAAGGCCATGAACAAGATCTACGGCGTGCAGGAAGGCCGTCCGGGACTGCAGTTGCGCCTGGGCATGTATGTCCTGACTCTGGGTCTGCTGATCATGGCGGTGCTGATCCTGGGCATCCTGGTGTTCTCCGGTTCCGTGGTTCAGGCCGTGGGAGACACCGTGGGGTTGGGGCCCGAGGTCCTGACCATCTGGGCGTGGGCCAAGTGGCCCGTCCTCGTGATCATCGTGATCCTGATGATCGCCTGCCTCTACTTCTTCACCCCCAACGTGCGTCGTTACCGTTTCCCGTGGCTGTCGGTGGGTGCTCTAGTTGCACTGGTGGTGCTGGCCATCGCTTCCGCCGGCTTCGCCTTCTATCTGGCCAACTTCGCCAACTACAACAAGACCTATGGCTCCATCGGTGGTGTGATCGCCTTGCTGATGTGGCTGTGGATCGCCAATTCGGTGCTGCTGTTGGGTGCAGAGGTGGATGCCGAGTCGGAGCGTGCCAAGCAGCTCAAGGCCGGCATCGTGGCCGAGGAGACCCTGCAACTACCCCCGCGTTCGGAGAACAAGTCCGACAAGGCTCAGGTCAAGCTCTCCAAGGATGTCTACAAGGGACGGGAACTGCGCGCCCAAGCCAACCCGATCACCGCTGCAGAGGTGCCACGTCGTAATCCGTGGAAGCGGGTCATGTACGTGGGTTTGGCCGTGGTCGGTGTGTTCCGGCTGCGCACCATGGCACGCCTGCGAGGCGAAGAGATTCAGCGCAAGAAGGCCGCCGAATCTCAGGAGCAGTGATCACCGGAGCCGTGATCACGGGGCAGCAATCAGGGCGCATCCCACTGCGGAACACAGCGGCCCTCATCCGGTGACTCGAACACCGGATGAGGGCCGCTTCCGTCGTGATGCACCGGGAACGTCGGTCAGGCGCTGACCGGCCCCGGGACCACCTCGTCGCTCTGCTTGACCAAGGACAACTCGAATTCGAGGCTGATCTTGTCGCTGACGATCACGCCGCCGCCGTCCAGGGCAGCGTTCCAGGTGACACCCCAGTCCTTCCGGTTGATGCGACGGGAACCTTCAAAACCTGCGCGGGTCTGACCGTACTGATCGGCGTGGACACCCACCAGGGCCAACGGGATGCTGACCTGACGGGTCATGTCACGGATGGTCAGGTCGCCCACCACCACGAATTCATCCTGGTCCACCTCGTCGATCTTGTGGGACACGAAGGTCATGGTCGGGTAGGTGGCTACGTCGAAGAAGTCTGCGCTGCGCAGGTGCTCGTCGCGCTGGGCGTTGCGGGTGTCGACGCTGTTCATCTGTACCTCGAGCTTCACCTCGGATGCGTCGGGCTGGTCAGCGTCGTAGATCGCTTCCCCGTAGAAGTCGTTGAAGGCGCCGCGGATCTTCGTCACCATGGCGTGCCGCGTGGAGAAACCGATCCGGCAGTGCTGCGGGTCGAAGACCCAGCGTCCCGTCAATTGCTGCTCTTGGGTGGTTTCACTCATGCTGAGGTTCCTTCTCTCGGGTCGGCCTCATCGTCGGCTCACTTGATGACTCTTGCGCCCGGGACTCCCGGCCGGTACCCGCACGATGCGCGGGGTCACGCTCGGGAAGCCGTACGCAAATCCCTCCAATCATTGAGCATCGTTGCCCCTTTGTATAGTTCTTCGCGCCGGATCGGTACTACGTAGTTGAGCCAGGCTCCCGGGCCGTGTGGCCCTCCGGACGAGGGACGTCGGTGACGGGACTCCTGCGAGATTCCGACGGACGGGGATAGTCTGAGTCGTGAAAGGTGTTTCCTCATCGGGAACTCCACGCCGTCTCAACGATTCATGAACCAGGAGATTTTCATGGCTTCACCGTCCACTGCCGTCATCACTGCCGCTGGCCTCACCGGGGGTTACGCCACCGCACGCAAGACGGGCAACCGTCAGCTCGGTGGCGTGGTTCTGGGTGCCGCAGGTCTGGTGGCGTTCTCCCGTTGGAAGAAGAACGCAGGCCTGGGCCGTGCCCTGCTGCTGACCGGTGCCTACGTGGGTGCGTTCGGAGCTTCCCACCCGCTGGCCAAGAAGCTGGGCGCCTGGGAGTCCGTGGCCGCCGTGACCGCTGCCGATTCCTCGCTGTCCTTCCTGCTGGGTGGCTCCAAGAAGTCCAGAGCCAAGCAGGCCGCCAAGCGCGCCGAGAAGCAGGCCAAGAAGCTGGCGAAGAAGGCTGCCGACGCCTGATCCACTGAGTGCGGTCCGTGTGGGCCACTCTTGTGCCCGACGACGTGGGGGTGCGTTACGTACGGAACGCACCCCCCCGTCGTCGGGGCGTGGTTTTACACTGGTTCGGTTCACCATCATTTAGCCCCAAGGCATTG
>NZ_JALAGT010000060.1 GCF_022712295.1 Galactobacter sp. | reverse complement strand
TGATCGGCGAGCGCGAACTCCCTACGGACTCGACTTTGGCACGCCGTGAGGATCTTCTCCACTACCGGTCGGGCGGCTCAGGTGATGCGGCGTATCTGCACCATGTTCTGTCGATCCTGGGTACGCGAGGACACGAGCACGTGCTCGTGGAGGGTGGCCCGACGCTGGTCGGCGCCTTCCTCGACGCCGGTCTCGTGGATCACCTGATGGTCTTCACCGCTCCCCTGCTGTTGGGGGGCGGGCTTCCGGGTCTGCGTGTGGGTCCCGTGTCCACTCTCGCGGAGGCGCGCCGGATGCGCATGGACCCTGCGTCCCCACCTGAGGTCCTCGGTGACGACGTGCTCACCCACTTCGTGCCATGACCCGGCCTGAACGACGACGACCACGACCACACCGAACTCCAGTTCCACCCCATCCACCAGAAGGAGACCAGCGCATCATGTTCACCGGAATCGTCCAAGGCCTCGGAACCGTCATCTCGCTGACCCGGCATCCCGACGGCAGCGCCGTGCTGCGGCTGCACGCCGGCCTGCTGGCCCACGACCTCCCCGCCGGCGGCTCCTTGGCCGTCAACGGGGTCTGCCTGACCGCGTTACCTCACGACGCCGAAGCTACGGCCGCCCGGACTCTGACCACGGAAACCGATGCCGATGCCGCGGACGGCTGGGACTTCGCGGCCGACGTCATGGGTGAGACGCTCTCGTTGACGTCTCTTGGAGCGCTGTTGCCTGGGGACCGCGTCAATCTGGAGCGGGCGCTGCGCCCCACCGATTCCTTGGACGGACACGTGGTGCAGGGCCATGTTGACGGCACCGGTTCCCTGGTACGGCGCACGGATCATGCCCGATGGGTGGTGCTTCGATTCGCGGTGCCCCGGACTCTGGCACCGTTCACGGCCTTGAAGGCGTCCGTGGCGGTGGACGGGGTGAGCCTGACCATCTCCGGCGTGAGCGACCCGGATGCCGACGAGTATGCCGCGACGGCCGGAAGGCACTGGTTCGAGGTCAGCCTCATCCCCGCCACGCTCTCAGAGACGACGCTGGGACACCTGGGAATTGGAGCCATCGTCAATCTGGAGGTCGACGTCATGGCCAAGTACGCCGCACGGTTGGCCGCGTTCTCTGCACACGGTCAGGAGGTTCTGGCATGAGTGTCACAACGGCCACATCTCGCCTCTCCTCCATCGGGGACGCCTTGCGGGCGCTGCGGGCCGGGCGTCCGGTCATCGTGGTGGATGCAGAGGACCGGGAGAACGAGGGCGACCTGATCATGCCTGCCGACACGCTCACTCCGGAGTGGATGGGCTTCGTGGTCCGCTTCACCTCCGGTGTGGTGTGTGTTCCGCTACCCCGCGAGCGGGCCGAGGCCCTGGGTTTGGATCCCATGGTGGAGACCAACCAAGATCCCAAGGGGACCGCGTATACGGTCAGCTGCGACGCGGTTGATGGTGTGAGCACCGGTATCAGTGCGGCCGACCGCACCACAACGGTGCGCACACTGGCCGATCCGGGCGCGTCGGCCGGGGATCTGTCCCGGCCGGGTCATGTTTTCCCGTTGATCGCCCGTGACGGCGGCGTCCTGGAACGTCCCGGTCACACCGAGGCGGGCGTGGACCTGGCGCAGCTGGCCGGCTTCGCACCGGTGTCCGTCATCGCGGAGCTGGTCCACGACACCGGAGAGATGATGCGTCTGGACGCCCTGCTCGCCTTCGGGCGCCTCCATGGTCTCGAGGTCATCTCCATCGAGAACCTGATTGCGTTTCGTTTGGCTAGCCAGGCCGCATCCTCCGGCGGGTACGAGGACGTGAAGTGCTCCGAACTGGTCACCTTGCCGACTCCGTACGGCGACTTCCTCGTTCGGTCGTGGCGCGTCGGCGATGAGGAGCACCTGAGCCTCACGGCGCCGAGTCCCACCGTTTCGGGCCCCACGGTTTCGGGCCCCACATCCGGGAATGAGTCACCGCTGGTCCGGGTCCATTCCGAATGCCTCACCGGCGACGTCCTCGGATCGGGCCGGTGCGACTGCGGAGAGCAGCTTCAGCAAAGCCTGGAGCGCATCGCAGCCGAGGGCGGAACGTTGATCTACCTGCGCGGGCAGGAGGGGCGAGGCATCGGCCTGTTCAACAAGATCCGTGCCTACGCCCTGCAGGACCGGGGCCGGGACACCGTGGATGCGAACACGGATCTGGGGCTGCCTGTCGATGCCCGCGACTACTCGGCCGCGGCGGCGATCCTACACACTCTCGACCTGGATCGCGTCCGGCTGCTGACCAACAATCCCGCCAAGGTCTCCGCACTGGAGAACTTGGGCGTCCGCGTGGTGGCCCGTGTGGACCTCCAGGTCCCGGCCGGCCCCCACAACACGGGGTACCTGCGCACCAAACGAGTTCGCATGCACCACGCCCTGCACCCGCAGCACCTGCGCACGCCGCAGCGCTTCCCTTCACCGCAGAGCGTCGCTACACCACAGAACCTCGCCTCTTCACAGAGCCTCGATACACCGCACGGCCCCGCGACACCGCAGAGCCTCATCTCGGAAAGGACCGCCTGAACATGGCACACCACGGAGCACCACCTTCAGACCTCGCCGCGCTCTCCTCGACCGACCCAGCGTTGTCGCAATTGCGCTGCACCATCGTCGCTGCGTCGTGGCACACGCAAGTCATGGACGGCCTCATCGCAGGTGCCCTGCGTGCCGCAGAGGCGGCCGGGATCACGCCACGCGTGGTGCGAGTGCCCGGCTCGTTCGAACTACCCGTGGCCGCCCAGGCCGCCGCGGCCGGCTCGGACGCCGTAGTGGCCCTCGGCGTCGTGGTGCGGGGTGGGACGCCCCACTTCGACTACGTATGCAGTGCCGCCACCGACGGCCTCAACCGCGTGGCGTTGGACAGCGGCGTCCCGGTCGGATTCGGCCTGTTGACGTGCGACGACGACGCTCAGGCCCTGGACCGTGCCGGCCTGCCCGGTTCCCGTGAGGACAAGGGCTACGAGGCCTGCGAGGCCGCACTGGTCACGGCGCTGCGCCTACGGGACCTGATCGCCACATCGTCGCCCACCGGGGCGTGACTCCACCGCAGTGTGAAGCCACCGCCGCGTGACGCCACCAGGGCGTGAAGCCGCCGGAGCCCCAACCCGAAGGACCGGGCGCGAACGCGCCGACGGCGCCGGCCCCCGCTTGAGGGGGCCGACGCCGTCGGGCAGTGGGTGTGATGACTGAGGGGACGGACGCGGATCAGACCGCGGCGACGCCGCGCTCTCCGGTGCTGACCCGCAGCACCTCGTCCAGCGTGAGGACCCAGACCTTGCCGTCGCCCGGGTTGCCGGTGTTGGCCGCGCCGACGATGACATCCACGGCAGAGGCCGCTTCCGATTCATCAGCGATGACCTCGACGCGTACCTTGGGCACGGTGTCCACGGTGTAGTTGGCGCCTCGGTAGACCTCGACGTGGCCGCGCTGGCGGCCGAAGCCCGCGGCCTCGGAGACGGTCATGCCGTTCACTCCTGCGCTGGCCAGGGCCTCGCGTACTTCATCGAGCTTCTCGGGGCGGATGATCGCGGTGATGAGCTTCATGTTCACTTCTCCTCAGTGGTCACTGCGGGCTTGGCGATGTGGCCGGAGGTGGCCGGGTGCGGGACAAAGCGGGACCCGGTACCCAGACCACCGAACTCGTACGCAGTCTCAGCGTGGGAGCCCAGGTCGACACCGGAGACTTCCTGCTGGGGGCTGATGCGGAAGCCCATGGTCTTGTGGATCACGATACCGACCACGAAGGTGGCGATGGCGCACCAGACGATGGAGACGAGCGCCGCCACGAACTGGGACCAGAGCTGCTCCAGGCCGCCGCCGTAGAAGAGTCCGGTGTCCACGGCGATGAAGCCGAGGGCCAGGGTGCCCACCAGGCCCGAGACCAGGTGCACACCGACCACGTCGAGGGAGTCGTCGTAACCGAACTTGTACTTCAGGCCGACGGCCAGGGCGGAGAGGACGCCGGTGACCAGGCCGAGGCCGAGGGAGCCGACCGGGGTGATGTTGGCGCAGGCCGGGGTGATGGCCACGAGGCCGGCGACGATACCGGAGGCTGCACCCAGGGACGTGGAGTGCTTGTCACGGATGCGTTCCAGGAGCAGCCAGCCGCACATGGCAGCCGCGGGGCAGACCAGGGTGTTGACCCAGATCAGGCCGGCCTCGGCGGCGGTGCCGGCAGCGCCGGCGTTGAAGCCGAACCAGCCGAACCACAGGACTGCAGCGCCGAGCATAACGAACGGGATGTTGTGGGGACGCTGGCGGGGATCCGTGCCGAAGCCCTGACGCTTGCCGATGATGAGGGCCAGGACCAGGGCGGCCACACCGGCGTTGATGTGGACCACGGTGCCGCCTGCCCAGTCGATGGTGGGAACCAGGTGCTTGCCGATGAGGCCGTCCTCACCGAGCAGGCCGCCGCCCCAGACCCAGTGGGCCACGGGGATGTACACGACGGTCAGCCAGACGGGGGCGAAGATGGCCCAGGCGCCGAAGCGGGCGCGGTCGGCGATGGCGCCGGAGATCAGGGCAACGGTGATGATGGCGAAGGTGGCCTGGAAGCCCACATCGATGATGGTGTCCGCGTCGAGGTTGTCACCGAGCATGCCGTACATGCCGAAGTTCTCGAACGGATTGGCGAAGAGTCCGCCGATGTCCTGGTTGCCGAAGGCCATGGGGTACCCCCACAGGACCCAGACGGATCCGATGATGCCCACGGAGACGAAGGACATCATCATCATGTTCAGGGTGGCCTTGGCGCGGGTCATCCCGCCATAGAAGAAGGCCAGAGCCGGCGTCATGAGCAGAACCAAGCTCGCGGCGACGATCTTCCACGCCTGGTCTGCACTGAACAGGCTTGCGCGTTCAAGCATCTCGGGGTCGGCTTCCGCCAACAGAATGTGCAACGACTGCATACGTGTCCCTCCTCAAGGTCACGGGTGCAGCGGGGGTCGTGTCGGCGTCTGGCTCGACGTTCACCGGTGTGATGCTCCGGTTTCACTGGACGGATCCCCCGCTGGATCGAGTACAAGACTTCCGTGCCGGTGTTTCGATGTGAGCTGTACTACGTTTCTCGTTCGTTGCCATTTTTCGGACTCGGTGAACGCCTCATCACTGTCATGTGAAGGGCGTATTTCTTGACCGCTCGGACGGTGTCCTCCAGAGACCCCGGGCACAATGCACGACGGCGGTGGCCGCGTATCCGTGGATACGCGACCACCGCCGTGGGTGGGATGAGTGTGGGACCTAGGCTCCGCAAGGCCTCAGGTCGCTGGCGCCATCAGTCCAGGATGGCGTCCACGAAGGACTCGGGGTCGAAGGGGGCGAGGTCATCCGGGCCCTCGCCGAGACCGATGAGCTTCACCGGCACGCCGAGCTGACGCTGCATGGCCACGACGATGCCGCCCTTGGCCGTGCCGTCCAGCTTGGTGAGCACGATGCCCGTGATGTTGACGACCTCGGAGAACACCTTGGCCTGCTGCAGACCGTTCTGGCCGGTGGTGGCGTCCAACACCAGCAGCGCCTCCTGCACGGGGGCCTGCTTCTCGATGACGCGCTTGATCTTGCCGAGCTCGTCCATCAGGTTGGCCTTGTTCTGGAGGCGGCCGGCGGTGTCAACGAGGACCACGTCCACCTCCTGCTCAACTCCGGCCTTGACGGCGTCGAAGGCCACGGACGCGGGGTCTGCACCGTCCACGTCGGACTTGACGGTGGGCACGCCCACGCGGGAACCCCACG
>NZ_JALAGT010000059.1 GCF_022712295.1 Galactobacter sp. | reverse complement strand
TCCGCGGCCCGCGTGAGCACGGAATCCCGGGTGACGCCGTGGAGGATGTTGCCGTTCAGGCGCGGGGTCACCAGCGTGTTGTCGATGACGAAGAAGACGATCAAGCCGCCGCGATCCACGACCGCGTAGTCGTCCGAGGGGTCAAGGAAGATCACCTGCGGGCAGTCATGAGCGGCAGCCTCGAGCTGGGGCAGCAGGGACGCGGCGTAGTTACCGCCGCACTTGGCCTCGCCCGTGCCGCCGTGGCCGGTACGGGAGTAGGTCTCGGAGAGCCAGATCGGTACGGCGTGCAGCTCTCCACCGAAGTAGTTACCTGCCGGGGAGGCGATGACACGGAAACTGACCTGCTTGGCCGGTGCGACACCCAGGAACGCCTCGGTGGCGATCATGAAGGGGCGCAGGTACAGGGACTGGCCGTCTCCGGTGGGGATCCAGGCTTCGTCGGCCTCGACCAGCAGCTGGATGGCCTCGAGGAAGATCTCCTCGGGCAACTCCGGCAGCGCGAGACGGCGGGCCGAGGTGTTCAGGCGCGCCGCGTTCTTCTCGGGGCGGAAGGTGCGCACGCCTCCATCGGAGTGACGGTAGGCCTTGAGCCCCTCGAAGACCTCCTGGCCGTAGTGCAGCACAGCCGCTGCGGGGTCCAGGTTGATGGGGCCATAGGGTTCCAGGCGGGCGTCGTGCCAGCCCTGCCCTTCGGTCCAGTCGACGACGACCGTGTGGTCGGTGAAGTAGTTGCCGAAGCCGGGGTTGGCGAGGATCTCGGCACGGCGTTCGTCGGAAGCGCGTGCCTCGGAAAGGTTCTTGGTGAACTGCAGGCTGCTCACGGTGGGTGATGTCCTTACATCGATGTCCGGGAAACCCCCGGAACGGGGTGTGGCACGGTGGCCACGATGCAACTACTCCGTCCGGTCTGGGCGGAGTTCTTCAAGACAAAAGCCTAGTCCGTTGTACCAGGTTCTGCCGATCAGGGCCCCGTCAGATGACGGGGCCCTGTGGCTACCGTCGGTGGATGCCCGACGGCGGTGGTCCAGTTCTTTTTCTCCCTCGCCGATCAGGCGCTGACGCGGGCCTCGGCGAGGGCGGAGACGATGGCGTCGCCGATCTCGGCGGTGGATCGGTTCCCGGAACGGGCCTCCACGTCCCGAGCGACCACGGCTTCAATGGCGTTCGCGGCGTCGTCCAGGCCCAGATGGTGAAGCAGCAGCGCCGAGGACAGGATCGCGGCGGTGGGGTCCGCGATTCCCTGGCCTGCGATGTCCGGTGCGGAGCCGTGGACGGGCTCGAACATCGATGGTGAGGAGCCGTCGATGTTGATGTTGCCGGAGGCGGCGAGGCCGATGCCGCCTGTGACGGCGCCGGCGAGGTCGGTCAGGATGTCGCCGAAGAGGTTGTCGGTGACGATGACGTCGAAGCGGGAGGGGTCGGTGACCATGAAGATGGTGGCCGCGTCCACGTGAAGGTAGTCAACAGCGACCTCCGGGAATTCGGCGCCGATGGCCTCGACCGTGCGGCGCCACAGGTGTCCGGCGTTGACGAGGACGTTGTGCTTGTGGACCAGGGTGAGCTTGTGGCGGGGGCGGGCCGCCGCGCGCTCGAAGGCGTCGCGCACCACTCGTTCCACTCCGTGAGCCGTATTGATGGAGACCTCGGTGGCGATCTCGTGTTCGGTGCCCTGACGGATCACGCCGCCGTTGCCGACGTAGGGGCCCTCGGTGCCTTCACGCACCACGACGAAGTCGATCTCGCCGGGGTTCTCCAGGGGGGAACCGGTCCCGGGGTAGAGCTTGGACGGCCGCAGGTTCACCGCGTGGTCCAGGTTGAAGCGCAGCTTCAGGAGCAGTTCTCGCTCGATCACGCCTGAGGGGATGCGAGTATCGCCCGGGGCAGCTCCGACGGCCCCGAAGAGGACGGCCTCGTGGTGGCGGATGGCCTCCAAGGTGGAGTCATTGAGGGCTTCCCCTGTCTCCAGCCAGTGAGCCGCACCGAGGGGGTACTCGGTGACGGTGAGTCCGGTGTCGGTGCCAGCAAGTGCCTCGTTCAGGACGCGCAGCGCCTGCTCGATCACTTCGGGGCCGATGCCGTCGCCGGGGATGACTGCCAGGTCGATGTTTCGCGTCATGATTCCAGGGTAGGCCTCCCGTCCGCATAGTGGGCAAGCAGTCTCAACATTTGAGACGTCCATTCCGTGAGTACGTAACAACAGTCAGACCACAGGCTGACGCGGACCGCGCTCCACCACCCCTAGGCTTGGGTACATGACCTGGTTGCGCCGACTCGAAGCCTGGGCCCGCAAGAATCCGGGCAAGCTGGATGCCACGGTCGCCGTCGTCCTCTTAGTGCCGATGAGCATTCTCTACGGGGTGAGCCTTTTCGGGGACTACACGGCAACGTATTGGGTGGGCCTGATCGCCACGGCACTTCTTGCTCTGGCTTTTTCCTGGAGGCGCACCAGGCCCAGAAGGTCACTCTGGATCACTGGCGGGGCCGGACTCATCCAGGCGATCTCCCTCACCGTCAGCCAGGACGGCGTGGACGTCTCCCCCCTCATCTTCCTGGTTCCGGTCATCGCGTACTCCGCGGTGGTCTACGGGCAACGCCAAGATGCCAAGTGGTCCGTCATCTGGTGCATCATCGGCTCGGTGGTGGGCGCCTACGCCGGGAGCTCGAGCTACTACGAGGGCCTCCCCGTTCCGAATTGGCGCACCTTCATCGCATTCATGTTGTTCCTCGCGGCCCTCTGTACGGTCGCCATCGTTTCTGGGTACATGGTGCGCGCCCGGCGTCTGGTCCGAAAAGCCCTGGCCGATCGTGCCGAACGCCTCGAGGCCGAGCAGGAACAGGAACGTGCGCTGGCAGCGGCGGATGAACGGCGCAGGATCGCCCGCGAAATGCACGACGTCCTGGCGCATTCTTTGTCGGTCGTCATCGCCCAGGCGGACGGCGGCCGCTACGCGGCCGCAGCAAACCCCGAGGTGGCCACCGAGACCTTGGGAACCATCGCCTCCACCTCCAGAGAGGCGCTAAAGGAGATGCGCAGCCTGCTGGGAGTCCTGCGTACCGAGGACGACGACGCGGCTCCCAAGGCACCGGCCCCCGATCTGACCCAGGTGACGCAGCTGGTGCAGAACGTCCGGGCCTCCGGCCTGACCCTGGAACACCACGAAGGCGGCCAACCTCGCAGAAAGCTACCGCCTGGAGCGGAATTGGCCGCCTACAGGGCCGTTCAAGAGGCCCTGACCAACGTCCTCAAACACGCAGGTCCCAACGCCCAAGCCGCCTTGTCCATGACCTGGACCCCACACGGACTGAACATCGAGGTCGCCGACACCGGAGTCGGGGCCACCACCACCGACGGCCTCGGCCGGGGCCAACAGGGTATGCGGGAACGTGTAGGGCTCTACGGCGGAACCGTGGACTTCCGCCCGGGCGAAGTCACCGGATACACCGTCCACGTATTCCTCCCCTACGAAGAGATTTGAGAGTCCCCACAGTGAACACCGACATGTCAGCCGACTCGCAACCCATCAAGGTCGCCATCGTGGATGATCAGGACCTGCTGCGCGGCGGATTCAAGATGATCATCGACTCGCAGTCTGACCTCGAGGTGATCGGCGAAGCCCGCACCGGACGCGAGGCCGTGGCCTCCCCCGCTGTTGCCCGTGCCGATGTGGTGCTGATGGACATCCGCATGCCCGAGATGGACGGGATCGAGGCCACCTCACGCTTGCTCGAGGCTCCGGGCCACCACCCCAGGGTGCTGATCCTGACCACCTTCGACCTGGATGAGTACGCCATCGATGCGGTGAAGGTCGGTGCAAGCGGATTCCTCCTGAAGGACGTGCCGCCGGAGGACCTGTTGGACGCGATCCGAACGGTGCACGAAGGCGGCGGCGTCGTGGCGCCGTCGACCACCCGCAGGCTTTTGGAGCACATGGCCCCGGTGCTGCGCTCCCAGTCGCAGGCTCCAGCAGAGAAACGAGAGGCCGTGGATTCACTCACAGCCAGGGAGCGGGAGGTCTATCAGCTGATTGCGCAGGGGCTGACCAATACGGAGATCGCTTCCGAACTGTTCCTGTCGGAGGCCACGGTGAAGACCCATGTTGGACGCATCCTGTCCAAGCTGGACGCCCGTGACCGCGTCCAAGCCGTGCTGATCGCTTACGAGACCGGAGTCGTCACCCCATAATAGCGTTAACATCAAACAACCATCAGTTCGATCCACATACATGAATACACCAGGAATCAATATGAACTCAAATCGACAAGAGATTTCAGGCTCTTCGGATTTGGGGGTGTAGGCGGTTGTTAGTCACGGGTGTGGGTGAAGTGGGTGCGGAAGCCGCCGGCTTCGAGGAGTGCTCGGATGCGGTAGTAGGTGAGGTTGCGGAATCCCAGCGCCGTGCCGCGGAGGTGTT
>NZ_JALAGT010000058.1 GCF_022712295.1 Galactobacter sp. | reverse complement strand
GGACTGTGGCGCGCAGCCCCGCGCGCACCCGACGGTGTGCGGCGTCCACCGCGGGCTTGCCCAGGACACGGAGCAGTTCGGCATCGTCGACGTCCGCGGGCGACCACTGCGGGGCCTGCTCATCCGAGGCCTCCGCGGCCAGGGCGCGCACTGCCAGCACGGTGCCCACCAGGTGACGGCACACCCCGGATGCCGAGCACGAGCAGGTGCCGGCCTCCAGCCCGCCGGAGCCCAAGACCGTGTGGGTGCCGTCGGCGAAGTCCGCGGTGACCGTGTCCGCCTCGTCGATGGCCACCTGTGGGGCCGACTTGGCAAGGTCCTTGGCCGCGCGTTTGACCAGGCCGCGGTTGGCCAGGGCGGCCAGGGCGTCATCGGTCAGCGCCAGGAGATCCGGCCGCTGTTCTGTCAGCCGTGCTGCCGGCTGCCCTGCCGGAGATTCCCGCGCCGGGGAGCCTGCCTGTGCGTCCGGGCTCATGAGCGTCCGATCGTATCGGCCAGGAAACCGGCGAGCTCCCCGGGAGTCATCGCGCCGACGTGGGCGCCCAGATCCGCCAACTGCTGCCCCATGAACGGATTGAAGACGGCCCCGGATTCGTCGTTCAGGGCTGCCAGGGCCACCACCTCGGTGCCCTGCCCCACCAGGGAGGCGACCTCGCGGCGCAGTGTGAAGTCGTTGCCGCCCTCGTAGAGATCGCTGATGAGCACGACGATGGCCTGCCGCGGATTGTCGATCAGCCCTGCTGCGTACTGCACCGCCTGGGCGATGTCCGTGCCCCCGCCCAACTGGACCTTCATGAGCAGCTCGACGGGGTCCTCGACGTCGCGGGTCAGGTCGACGACCGTCGTGTCGAAGGCGACCAGGTGGGTGCGGATGCCCGGCAGACCCCACAGGCAGGCGGCCGTGACGGCCGAATGGATGACGGAATCGAGCATGGAGCCGGACTGATCGACCAACAGCACCACCTGCCAGGGCCGCATCCGCTTGGCCGAGCGTGTGGTGAAGTAGGGGCGCTCGATCACGACCTTGCCGGTATCGGGCTGAAAATGGCGCAGATTCGCCCGCAGCGTCCTGCGGATGTCCAGATTCCGCGAGTTCGGGACCCGGGTGGGCGTTCTGCTGCGCGGTCCTGTGAAGGCCTGTCGCACCTCGGTGGCCAGACGCTCCATCAGATCCCGGATCACCCGGTTGACCAGCTGCCTGGCCAGGGCCAGCACCTCCTGGTTCATCAGGTGCTTGGTGGTCAGCACGGCACGCAGCATCGCCTGATTGGGCTCGATGCGCCGCAGCACCTCCGGATTCGTCACCAGGTCGTCGATTCGGAAGCGCTCCACCGCGTCGCGCTCCAGGCGTTCGATCGTGGGGGTGGGGAACAGGCGATGGACCGCACCGATCCACTCCGGGGTGGACAGGGTGGATGCGCCGGCTCCCCCGGTCTGGCCCGCACCGCCGCGGGTTCTACTGCCCGCGCGTCTGATCCCGCGCCGGCCCAGGGACTCGTCGCGGCCGTAGAGCCAGTCCAGGGCGGCATCGCGCGCGGCCGCCCGCTCCCCCAAGTCCCCCAACTCGGATGCGGCCTCGCCCAGGATCAGCCGCCAGCGCTCCAACTCAGCGTCCATCGCCGGCCTCCTCTTCGCCCAGCAGCCCCGCCGCGCCCAGCAGGGCGCGGGCGCGTTCCTGCACGGCAGCGGCCCGCGCCCGTAGTTCCGGTGAGATCCCACTGTCCGCGCCGAGCGCTACCGCCCGGGGATCGTCGCGGCCGTGCAGGCGTGCGGCCAGTCGGCCGATGCGCTCGCGCTCGCGGGGCGGGAACAGGGCGAAGGCCTCTCGCAGGGCGGGCAGGGCGATCAGGAAGGCCTGCGCATCGAAGCCGCAGACCACCTGGTCGACCACCCTCACCACCTCCGGCGAGGCCAGGGACTCATCACGGGCCAGAGCGAACAGGCCGGACAGGAAATCGCCCAGTTCCTGCGGTAGCCCGGCGCCGCGAATCATCCGTGCCGGGTCCTCCGGCGCCTGGCCCAGCGCCCAGGCCAGGCCCAGTCCGGCACCGCGCACGCGGATGGGGGCCGCGGGCGAGGCCGCCAAACGGTGGGCGACCGCCAAGACGGCCTCCCTGCTCGCGGCCTGCTCCTCCTGCGCCCCATGGTTCAGCCGTCCTGCGGTCAGCACAACATCGCGGACGCCGGCCAGGGCGTGCACGGCGGGTTCCGCATCATCGTCACCTCGCACGGCCTCGGCCAGCCACAGGATCCGCGGCACGCACGCCCGAGCGGTGCCGGCCAGGCGCACGGAGCCTGCCGCTCCCAGGTACCCGCCGTTGCGCCACAGGCCCAGGGCCGTTTCCAGCACCCGGGCGAGCCCCTGTAGGTCCGCGCTGGTCCCGATGGCACGGGAGACCAGTTCGAGGAGTTCATCGGTGAGTCCGGCGTGTCCGCACAGCACCGCGTCGAACAGCACCTCGGCGGTGAGGCTCAGGTCGGGGCCGGCCTCCGCCGAGGCCTCGCCGAGTCGCGCGCTCAGAGCGGCCAGCGAGGCGTCGGCCACGCTGGGACCGAAGCCCGAGGCCTCGATCACGGACGGTCCCGCCAACACCCGTTCGCCCAGTTCCCAGACCTCCGTGAGTTCTGGATCCAGGGCCGTCAGCGGGCCGTCGACGCGGTCGATCTGCGCGATGTGCAGAATCCGCAGGCGGTGCAGCAGGCGGGAGCGCTCCAGATCATCCGAATCCACCAGGGACAGTGAATGAGTGCCGGGCGATAGATGCAGAGCCTGCAGCTGAGCATCGACATCATGCCAGAGAGGGGGCAGAGGCGTATGCGGATCCAGCCGGCCCGCCCGGTCCCCGCTGAGTGCGGCCACCATCTCCACGACCACAGGATCCGTGGCCGGGGCCAGGGAGGACCTGCGTGCCCAGGGCAGAGGTGCGTCCAAGGCCGTCTTGAGCAGGGCCGAGGCCAGTCCGTCGAGCACGTCGACACGCGCCGGCACCGGATTGCCGCGCAGCCGGGCCAGGGATTCCGCCATTACCCTGGCCGCTGTCAGATCCGGGGTGGACACGGCCTGATGCCTCTCGCGCAGCCGCGTGGCCACCTGGATCTGCAGGTATTCGGCGGCGGCCCGGGGTCCCGATTCGAAGAGCCGCTGATAGTACGCGGGCGACGGCATGCCGGAACGATAACCGGCCAGGGAGTCCAGCCGGCGGAAGGAGAAGGGCACCAGGTAACTGCGCGGCGGATCGACATCCGCCGGTGGGGATGGGATTTCGGGCCAGGCGAGCTCCCCTTCGGCTTGCGGCGCCGATTCGGCGATGAGACGGCGCAGGGCCGGCATGTGGAAGCCCCCGGTGACGACGACGATGTCATCGCCTGTGGCGGATTGCCCCTGGGCATCCTTCGCCTGGGCCGCTTCGGCCCGGGCAGCGCGGATCCACTCGGCCATATAGGCCTCGCGCGCGGTATCGGCGGGGTCTGCCGCGGTATCGCCGCGCAGACCGGTGAACCACGTGTCCAGCCGCAGAGCCAGGGAATCGGCGCCGGCTTCGGAAGCGGTATCGGGAGCGGCTTCGGAAGCGGTGAAGTCCGGCAGTTCGAAGACGTGGTCCCACAGTGCGTCGACGTCATCGGTGTGGAAGCGTTCGGCCAGGTGTTGCCGGACCCGCGCGTAGCGTCGATCGGCCGGCGCCGGTTCGGAATCGTGTGCCTCCGTTTCCTCGAAGAGCGCCGGGTGCCACACCGGTAGATCGATGAAGTGCAGCTGCGCCCCGCACACACGTCCGGTGTTCAACGCCACCCATTCCGGGGAGTACTCGCACAGCGGCGCCCAGCTGGCGTGCAGCCGGTCCGCAGTGTGAAAACCCGTGTAGACGGCGATCGGCAGTTCGTGGTCGAGGAACAACTCGTCGATCCGGCCGTTGAAGTCCGCTGGGCCCTCCACCAGGACGTGGCGAGGCCGCAGCCGGCGGATCACGGCCTCGACCTCCCCGGCACAAGCCGGGGAATGATGGCGGACCGGCACGAAGACGACGCTCATGAGTCCTCCGGCTCAGCCCGGCAGCAGGCCCCGGGCCGCGTGGAGTGCCTTCCACTGCGGCCCGGACTTCCGGGGCACCTGCTGTTCCAGATAACGGCGCAACCGGGCCATGTCCTCGGGCTCGTCCTTGACCGCGGCACCGGCCAGGGACACCACGACATCGGAGGCGTTCGGGGTGCGCCCGTGCAGATACCAGGCACTGACGCCGGCAGCATGGGCCACCGACACGGCCTCCGCGGTGCTGAGTACCGTGGACATCGGCTCCATCGCCTCGCCGCGTTCGCTCAAACCCGTGCGCAGTTCGCGAAATGCCGTGACCAGCACGTCGAGCACATCGTGATCGGGTACCTGGGGTACCCCTGATTCGGCCAGCAGCCGCCCGGCCTCCTGTTCGACCAGGGCCAATTCCACGGCCGGATCGGCGATCGGGAAAACCGTTTCGAAGGTGAACCGGCGTTTGAGCGCCGCCGACATCTCGTTGACGCCCCGATCGCGGGTATTGGCGGTGGCGATGATGTTGAAGCCCTCGTGTGCATAGGTCATCGTGGGGGCGCCCACCAGCTCCGGAATCGCCACGACCCGCTCCGACAGTAAGGACAGCAGCGAATCCTGTACTTCCAGGGGACAGCGGGTGATCTCCTCGAACCGGACCAGGGCACCGGTGCGCATACCGCGCAGCACCGGGCCGGGGACCAGGGCACGGTCTGTGGGCCCTTCGGAGACCAACAGGGCGTAGTTCCAGGAATAGGAGATCTGGTCCTCCGTGGTCGCCGCCCCACCCTGGATGGTCAGGGTCGAGTCCCCACTGACGGCGGCCGCGATGAGTTCGCTCAACAGGGACTTGGCGGTGCCCGGCTCCCCCACCAACAACAGTCCGCGACTGGTCGCCAGCGTCACCAGGCAGCGTTCGACCAGGGCCACATCGCCGACGAACTTGGGTGAGATCCCGCGTGCGGTGTCCCCGCAGATGAAGTCCCTGGCCGCGGCCAGGCTCATCGTCCAGCCCGGTGGTCTGGGAGCGGAGTCCTCTGCGCGCAGCTGTGCCAGTTCGTCCGCGAAGCGCACCTCGGCGGGGGGCCGCTGGATGTCGGCCGCCGTCTTCCCCGCCACGTCTGTCTCATCTGTCCTTCCGCCGCCGGTCATGAAATCAACCAGCTCAGGTCGCGCAGCATTTCCGAGGCGAACACCGGGTCCAGGCCCGCCAGCGCCGCCGGGCGCGGTTCCGGTTTGTACCAGGACTGGGTGGACCCGGTGGCGACTGCCGGTGCCAGGGTCTGTTCGTCGAAACCGTCTGCTAAGGGCTCCCCCACGACGATGCCCGGGTCCAAGTTCACATAGAGCGAGGAGCCGTCGGGCAGGTCCCGGAGGAATGCGGGCTGGATGCCACCGTCTTCCGGTGCGACCCTGGCCCAGCCCCGCTTCTCCATGGCCAGAATCTTCGTCGTCGCCACGGTGGAGCCGGCGAAGGCCTCGATGATGCCGGTCGACTTGTTCTGTGCGGTGAGTTCGTAGACTTCGCGGCCCAGCTGTTCGAAGGGCTGGAGGATCTCATAGTCGGCGAAGAGTTCGGCCATCTGATCCTGCGTCCCGGAGTCCAGGGTCAGCGGATGGGCCAGCCGCACAGTGGCCTGCTCGGGGAGGACGAACTCATCGTCCTCGGCGTCGGCCAGGGTGCCGTCCTCGGCGACGCGGAATGCCGTGTGGGCGGCATCCTGCGGGTCCGCAGCGGTGACCCACACCAGACGGCGGGCCAGATGGACCATGAAGGGATGTTCGAGGAACAGGGTGGTGAACAGTTCGGCAGTCCATGAGCGCTGTTCGACCATGGCGCGCTCCAAGCGTTCGATTTGTTCCCCGGCCGAGGCTCTGACCTCCTTCTTCAGGGTCTTGAACCACTCATAAGCCGGTTCGGCCAGCTCCTCGTCATCCTTGACACCGGGTTTGGGCAGGGTCTTGCGGCGCTGTCCGTCCTGGGAGACGAAGGGCTTGAGCGCCTCGTCGAAGCCCACGGTGAACTGTCGGGGCCCGTAGTCCAGGACGCGGGAACCATCGAGGCCCAGATCGAAGTCTGGCACTAGCCTGTCAGCCAGCTCATCCGTGCTCAGCCCCAGACGATCGGCGATCTGGTCGATCATATCCCGCGCGGTCTCCCGCAGCGCCTTGAACTTGACCTTCTGCGCGATCCTATTCAGATGGGTCAGAGCGGTGTCGGTGCCGATCGCGGTGAGCACCCGGAGGCCCGTCACCGCTCGTTTGTGGGCGGACTCCCCCGGCCAGGCACGGATCAGCGGGGACAACATGTGGACCGTCTCATCGTCGCCGGCCAGACCCTGAGCATCGAGGATCCACCCCTGTTTGGACGGATACCCTGCCAGTTTCCACAGCTCGAACATGCCGCGGGCGAAAGCCGCCAGGGATACGGGGTCGGTGGCCTCCCGCAGATCGCCCAGGCCCGCATAGGGTTCGTCCAGGGTGGATAGGGCGAAAATCGTGAACACATGAGGGATCAGATCTAGTGGGATCGAGGTCCCGGCACGGGCCGTCAGCTGTGGCAGCGAAGCCGGTGCCAACCAGTCCGGCAGTTCCGGCATCCGGGTCGGTAGAGCCTCCAAGGGGTCGGAGTCCAACAGGGTTTCGATCGCGGCCCTGGCCTCCGGACCGTAGGAGTCCGCGGCGGCCAGGATGATGGCCCGGCGGTTCTCCTGGGTGTCTGTGGTGGCGGAGTCGGTAGGTGCAGTGTCCCGCAGCAGCCGGAGTAGGGAATCCTCTGCGTGTTTGCGGACTTTTCCCGCCTTTTCCAGGGCATGGGGGATGAGGCCTGCGGCCGCATCCTGTGGGTGCCGGGCGAACCAGGCGGCGGCCACCGGCCGAACCGATTTCGCCCGGGCCGCGGTGGTGACCATGAACGAGGCGATGCGCGCGCCACCGACCGGCATGAGCACCTGCGCCAGTGTTGTGGGTGTGTCCTGTGCCGCGGTGAAGACGAAGGGCACGATCGGATCCCCGAAACGTGACAGTGCGACCCCCATATAGTCCGCCGCATAGGACAGGTTCCGGGGCTGGGGCAGGGAGTCGATGACCGGCAACAGTAGTTCGACCGGCCCGTTGAGCAGGAACATGGGAATGGCATCGTACCAACCGCTCCCGGACATGCAGTCGTCCAGTAGATGCTGCCAGCTTTCGTCATAGTCCTGACCGACCAGGTAGTGGCTGGAGTGGAGCCACTCGTCCTCTTCCCCTGGCAACCAGTCCAGGTGCATGTCCTGGGGAACGTGTAGATCCTTGATGACCGTGGCCTTGACGCGTTTGCGCTTGACCGTCCACGGTGGGGCGGCCAGGACACGCGGCAGGTCCGCGGGGTCCGCCTCCGGGAGCCGTGGGCGTTCCAAGATCGCCCGGATGCGTGCGGCAGAGGAATCATCGGTGAGTTCGGCCGCCACCTGGGCCGCGGCCTCGGGATCCGCCGGGACCCTGACCCCAGGAGCTGGGCTGCGAACGAGTCCTGTCCGGCCCGCCGTGCCAAGGCCCCCAGTGCCAGGGTGGGGAAACGAGCGGCGAAGTCCAAGAGCGCAGCAGTGGCGGCTCTGGCGGTGTTCTCCCCCGACCTGCGGTCCAGCAGTGCGAGCGCTGCGGCTTCCGTCGGAATGAGTGCCACAAGGTCGCAGCAGGTCTTGATGACTTCGGCCCAGCCGTGCTCGGCATCGATGACCCGCAGGAGTGCGGGCAGTGCGTCCTCCCCCAGTCGTTCGACTGCGGCGGCCAATTCCTCCGGCTGATGTTTGAACTGCCAGACCGGTATGTGTTCGATCAGCTCTATCAGCCGGGCACCGGTGTCCGCGAACTGCAGGGCATGGGGAGCCAGATGTTTGCAGTCGTGCGAGCGGGTCAGGGCCACATCCGCCCAATCGGTGCGTTCGGGAACCAAATAGGCGGCGACGAGCACCTGGAGGAACCTGGGCGATTCGATATAGGGTGCCAGTGCCGCGATGTTGACCGCATGGTCCTCCTCCGATACGCCGGCCACGTACGTGCGGAAGCCCTTCAACAACTCTGCTCTCAGATCCTGCTGAGACTGGAAGAAGCCCGTGCCGGGCGACTCCCGGATAAGTCCCGCCGGTACCCCGAACTGAGTGCCGTAGCTCTCGTACATGCTCAGCGTTTCGACCAATGCGGCGGTGGCCAGGGGCAGGGGATATTCGCCGACCAGGTATTCGACGAAGTACGTGGGGAAGCGGCCTCGCAGGGAATAGCCCAGATGGGAGTCCAATGAGATGATCCGCGCTGCGATTCCCAGAGCGGAATCCGGGTCGGACGACACAATGTCCGGATCCGGGCTGGCCGCGATGTCGTCGGAGACCTGGTCGGCCATATGTGCGAAGGTATTCAGGGTTGCGTCGACGTGTTCCCGTTTGATGGTCATGGCCCGCGCCGGCCGGTGGAGGGTGCGGTCCCGGGGCATGCGCTTGACCCAGGAATCCGGGAGTTCAAGACGCGGTGAGGTGGGCGCCGGCTGTGCCTGCGACTTGCTCGAAGACGCTACGGGGGAGTCCGAACCGATGGTGTCCACGATGGCTCCTATGGGGTAGACGACTGGCGACTGCTGCGAGCTGTGCAGCAGGTGTGATCCACACTACCGGTAGGCCCTGACATGGCCTGTCGGCCAACAGGTTCGGCCCGAAGCGCACGGTCACAGAACCGCACCGGGGGCGGCCGCGCGAGGGCGGACCCCGGGCCCTTAGACGGGCACGCCCAGCACCTCCTGCAGGAAGGCCTGCGCGGCCTCCGTCGGTCGCCGCCCGCGCGCCCACACGACGCGCAGCGGCCGGGTGAGCGCGACCTCGGGCGCGGTCGGCACCACCACCAGCGCGCCGGTGCGCAGCTGTTCGGCCACCGCCCGGCGTGAAATGGCCGCCGGCGCGGCTCCCGTGGCCGCGGCCGTCTTCACCGCCGAAGAACTCGTCAGTTCCGCCGCGACCGAGGCCCCGCCCGGCACCGCGGCATCGATCACCTCGCGTGTGCCAGAACCCCTCTCCCGCACGATCAGCGGCAGCCCGGCCAGATCCGCAGCGCTGAGCGCGGGACCCATGGCCAGGGGGTGGTCCGGCAGCGCCACGATGACCAGATCGTCCCGGTCGAAGGACCGGTAGTGCACCCCGCGCGGGCGCGTCCTGGTCTCCACGAAGCCCAGATCGGCCCGCTCCCCGCGCACCGCGTCCAGCACCTGGCGGGAGTTCTGCATGCGCAGCGTCGGGCGGGTGGTGGGATGGTGCTGCCGGAACCGCAGCAGAATGGGCGGCAGGACGTATTCGGCGATGGTCAGGGACGCACTGATCCGCAACGTGGAACTGGTCCGCCGGTGCAGGGCGGACAGGGTCTCGGTGAGGTTGCGGTAATCGGCCAGCACCTGGGCCGCCAGGCCGGCGACGACCCGGCCATCGGGTCCCAGCCGCGAGCCGCTGGGTGAACGCTGCACGATGTGCACACCCCATTCGGCTTCGAAGGCCTTCACCGCCCTGCTCACATTGGGCTGGGCCATCTGCAGATTCCGGGCGGCGGTACCCAGAGAGGCATGCCCGGACTCGTCCTCCTGGCGGGCCAAGTCGACCAGGATGCGCAGAACTGCGGGATCGGGATCGTGCACGCGCCCATCGTCTCATATGCCCCATATCAATTGCGCATCTCCCAATGCGTGATACCCGGCTAGCGGAGTGAGCACGGGCGGCGCAGACTGAACCCTATGAGTACGCAGACCACTCCCCCGCCCGCACCCGGGTCGAACCCACAGACCACGTCCGCGCTCGCCGCCCGCATGCGGCTCTACGGATCGCGCATCCCCGGACTGGTGGTGTGTGCAGCGGCGATGGGCGTGGCCATGTGGCTCGCCACCCTCATCCCCTATGTGGGCGCGGTGCTCATCGCGATCGTGCTGGGCGTGCTGGTGCGCAATGTGCTGCCGGCGATCCCCGCGGTGCTCCAGCCCGGCATCGACTTCACCGCCAAGACCCTGCTGCGCCTGGGTATCGTGCTGCTGGGCTTCCGCCTGGTCCTCGGCGATGTGCTGGGCCTGGGCTGGGGTGCGATCATCGTCATCGTGGCCGTCGTCGCGATCGGCTTCACCGGCACCGTGGCGATGGGCCGTCTGCTGGGTGTGAACAACGAACTGGGCATGCTCATCGCCGCCGGCTTCTCGATCTGCGGGGCCGCGGCCGTGGCCGGCGCGGAATCCACGATCAAGGCGAAGAAGGAACACGTCACGGCGGCCGTCGCCCTGGTCGTCCTGTTCGGCACCCTGATGATCGCGATCGTGCCCAGCGTCACCGGGCTGCTGCACCTGGACCAGCACACCGCTGGCATGTGGGCGGGGGCCTCGACCCATGAGGTCGCACAGGTCGCCGCGATCGGCGGCATCCTCGGCCCCGAGGCCCTGACCACCGCGACGCTGATGAAACTGGGCCGCGTGGTCCTGCTCGCCCCGCTGATGATGGTGCTGGGCACCGTGGTCGCCCGCGCCGCAGCCAGGGCCCGCGCCCAGTCGCCGGCCGGCGATGGCCTCGGGGCCGAGGCCCCCGGCAAGCGGCCGCCTCTGGTGCCCATGTGGGTGGTCGGCTTCATCGTCGCGGCGCTCATCGCCACCACCGGCCTGCTACCGGTCTGGTTCCAGCACGGCGCCGCCACAGGCCAGACGGTTCTGCTGACCGCAGCGATGTTCGGTCTGGGCTGCGGGGTGCACATCAAGTCGCTCATCGGCCTGGGGTTGAAACCGGTGGCCCTGGCAGCCCTGGCGACCTGCCTGGTCGCCGGCGTGGCCGCACTGGGCATCTGGGTGCTGGTGTAGGCAAGGTCGTGGCGTTTCTGTCCTCACCGGTCCCTTGAGTGGCCCGATCGAGCTGTGCGAAGGCGATGTCATCGTCATTCCGGCCGGATCTGACCCGTTCGATCGCGGACCTGGGTGATCTGTTCTTCGCCGCGGCCCCCGCGGCGGACCTCGCCGCGCTGGTGGGAATGGACGGGTACGGCCTGAGTCGGGCGGTCAAACGCGCCACTGGGCTCAGCCAGCTGGCATGGCGGCAGAACGCCCGGATCGTGCGCGCTCGGCACATGCTGGACCACGGTATGCCCACTTCGAGCCGCCTCGGCCCGCTCCCCCGCTTCCGCTGCACAAACATACAAGGCCGATTCCACCCCCGGGGTGAATACTCGTTTCCGGTCCCGCCAGTGTGGCGGGCATCGAGCGAATGCCACGGAGCCGGGAGCACAGTGGAACAGTTCATCGCAGTGGCCGCCGCGCATTTTCTGGCACTGCTCATTCTCATTCCCGGCACATGATCCGCCTGGCCGGCGGACTCTCTCTGGGATGTCTTCGTGGCGATGGCCCCGGGCAATCGACGCACCCAGTGAATACTGGACTGGTGATATTCATCGTTTCCGGTATCTCGACCCATCCGGAAAAGCAGCCAGAATTGTCGGGTGAGTGAAGTCCCCCGGCCCCTGTCCGACGCCGCCCTACCCAGCGCCACCTCGTCCGACGCCCGGGCGTTCGTTCCACTGTTCTGTTTGTTCATCCTGGGCTGGGGCTCGAACCAGTTCGCACCGCTCCTCCTGTTCTACCCGCGGATCATGCCGTTGGGGCCCGTCGAGGTGCAGATCCTCTTCGTCCTCTACGGCCTCAGCCTCATCCCGATGCTGGTGGTGGGCGGGTGGCTGTCGGACCGGCTGGGCCGCGCGGGAGTCCTCACCATCGCGGTGTTGCTGTGCGCGCTGTCCTCCGCAGTGCTGCTGGCCGGCGGCACAGGGCCGGCTGCGATCGTCTGTGCACGCATCCTGACCGGTGTCGGCTGTGGGATTGGTTTCAGCTCGGCGACTGCCTGGGCCACCGAGCTTCTGCCGGCGCCGCGCGGTTCCCGCCTGTCGATGATCCTCATGACCTCCGGAATGGGTGTGGGACCGCTGTTCATCGGCATCCTGGCCTCCCGGCTGCTGGCCGCCCACGTGCCCGGCCCGCAGATCTGGGTCATGCTCCCCCACCTGTGCCTGGCCCTGGTGGCGCTGGCTCTGCTCGTGTGGCATCGGCGTCGGCTCCGCGGAGCCATGGTGACCCTGCCGGTCGGGGACGCCGTGGCCGAGGCCGCACCTGGCGCAGTGCAGATGTCCGGCGGAACGGCGCCGGGGGCTGGTCCGGGTGGGTCGGTTCCCGGGCCGCCAACCGGTGCGGTCGCCGGCGCACTCGCCGGCGCGGAGGGGCAGCGGGGGCTGCGCGATGGCCGGTTCTGGCGGATCGTCGTCCCGCTGGCCCCATGGACACTGCTGTGCACCGGCGTCCCCCTGGCCGTCCTGCCCAGCGCGGTGGGAGGCGGTGCCGGGATCGATCCTCTGTTGTTCAGCGCATTCCTCACCCCGTTACCGGCCCTGGGTGGATTGTGTGTGCAGCCCGTGGCTGGACATGCGAAGGTCTCACCGCGCGTGCAGGCACCGGTGGCACTGGCCATCGCGGCCTGTGCCCTGGGACTTGCCGTTCTGGCCGTCCGTGCGCAATCCCTGTCGCTGCTCCTGGTTACCTGTTTCGTCTTCGGTCTGGCTCACGGCTTGTGCCAGACCGCCGGACTGCGCATCGTGGCCCAGATCAGTCAGCAGACTCGGCTGGGCCGCAATACCGCGGTGTTCCAGGCCCTGAGCTATGTGGGATTCCTGGCTCCCCTGCCGATTGCGATGCTGGGACAGTACATCGCCCTGTCGCAGATCCTCATGGGAATTCTGCTCTTGGCCGTTCTGATGTGCGGGCTCCTGCTGGTCGCGGCACTGCGTGGTCGGAACGTGGCGCTCAGACCCTGAATCGCTGCGCTCGGCGCGCCGCGGCCCAATGCCCGGCGGCATCAGGCGTCCACTAAGTGGACAGGCCTTGAGACACACCTTCTCAGGCAAATAAGGTAACGGTAACCTAATGATTGAGTGAGGGTGAGATGACGCAGACAAGCGCGCCGAGGTCGGATTCGCAGAGTGCAGAGGTTCCGGATGCGGATACCGGGGTGCCGGTCCACTGGGACGCGGCGGCCGAGGCTCTGGCCGTTGAGCTACTGCGCCGGGAAGGGTGCATCGTGGTCAGCCCGACCAAGGTCGGATACATCATTTTGACCAGCGACAGGATCGGCTTGGAACGGAAGTTCACGGTGAAGAACCGGGCCCGGAACAAGCCGGGCGTCGTTCTGTGCTCATCCATGGACCAGCTGCGCGAGCTGGCGCAGCTGACCGGGGAGGCAGAGGCCTTCTATCGGACCCACTGGGATCAGGATGTTCTGATGGGCTGCATTCTGCCCTGGCGTCCCGAAGCCGCAGAACGCCACCTGGGGCGGGTCGGCGAGTTCGTCACGGATGAGCGCGCGACCAGCTGCTTCGTCGTCCGGTTCGGCCGGCCCGCGGAGAACATCGTGCGGACCCTGTGGGAGAAGGATGGCCGGCTGGTGTTCGCCAGCAGTGCCAATCCGTCCGGCAAGGGCAACCGTGGGCGGATCGAGGGGATCGGGCCGGCGATCGCGGAAAAGGCCGATCTGGTGATCGAGGCCGATGACTATGTCCGTTCGATCCAGCCGAATGAAACAGCGGATACCCGGTATGAACAGGGGGTCATGGTGTCCTTCGTCGACGAGGCCGGCCAGCTGGTTCCTGAGCAACACGGTCAGAGGGGAGTGGAGCCTGTGCCCACCCTGATCCGCAAGGGGCTGGACTTGGGCTCGATCATGGCCAATCTGGCCGCCGCATTCCCCAGCTGGGACTACCGGCAGGGGCAGTACTACTGACTGTGGTGCGTGTCATGTCTGTTCGGTTTGCGGGCCCCACCAAGCGTGTGTATAGTTAACTGTGTTGCCAGGCGGAAAACACTGAAGTAACCGCCAGTCCTTCCCGGACTGTTGAGGGTTAGGTTTTAGAACCGCGGCCTGGTGATACAATCAGATTGAGCATCCCTTCGCGGTGTCCCTATCATTGTCTGTCTTGTGCAGGCGGTTGGGATTACTTGTGTGGGTGTGTGCCTGTTGTTTGAGAACTCAATAGCGTACTTGAATAGTTTTTTTCGTGATGCCAGAACTAAGTAGTACATATTTTCTGGCTGAAAATAATAATGATGGATGATACGAAGAACAATGCCTCTCTTTATGGTGGGTGTTGTTCTTTTTCTCGTCAGTCTGTTCTTTTCGGTCGGGATCGCTTGATCACAAGCATTTTTTTTGTGGAGAGTTTGATCCTGGCTCAGGACGAACGCTGGCGGCGTGCTTAACACATGCAAGTCGAACGATGAAGTGGCACTTGTGTCATGGATTAGTGGCGAACGGGTGAGTAACACGTGAGTAACCTGCCCCTGACTTCGGGATAAGCCCGGGAAACTGGGTCTAATACCGGATACGACTCCTGCCCGCATGGGTGGGGGTGGAAAGTTTTGTCGGTTGGGGATGGGCTCGCGGCCTATCAGCTTGTTGGTGGGGTAATGGCCTACCAAGGCGTTTACGGGTAGCCGGCCTGAGAGGGCGACCGGCCACACTGGGACTGAGACACGGCCCAGACTCCTACGGGAGGCAGCAGTGGGGAATATTGCACAATGGGCGCAAGCCTGATGCAGCGACGCCGCGTGAGGGATGACGGCCTTCGGGTTGTAAACCTCTTTCAGTAGGGAAGAAGCGAAAGTGACGGTACCTGCAGAAGAAGCGCCGGCTAACTACGTGCCAGCAGCCGCGGTAATACGTAGGGCGCAAGCGTTATCCGGATTTATTGGGCGTAAAGAGCTCGTAGGCGGTTTGTCGCGTCTGCCGTGAAAGTCCGGGGCTTAACCCCGGATCTGCGGTGGGTACGGGCAGACTAGAGGGCTGTAGGGGAGACTGGAATTCCTGGTGTAGCGGTGAAATGCGCAGATACCAGGAGGAACACCGATGGCGAAGGCAGGTCTCTGGGCATTAACTGACGCTGAGGAGCGAAAGCATGGGGAGCGAACAGGATTAGATACCCTGGTAGTCCATGCCGTAAACGTTGGGCACTAGGTGTGGGGAACATTCCACGTTTTCCGCGCCGTAGCTAACGCATTAAGTGCCCCGCCTGGGGAGTACGGCCGCAAGGCTAAAACTCAAAGGAATTGACGGGGGCCCG
>NZ_JALAGT010000057.1 GCF_022712295.1 Galactobacter sp. | reverse complement strand
GGCGGTAAAGACATTGACTCCAACCTGCTCCGCAGCAGGCTTGACGGAACCAATGAGCTTGAATGCCTTCATGAAAGCCGGCTTCAAGGCCGCTGTCGTAGCGTGAGACGTCACGGCGGACGCACCTCCTCAGGTGGAGGTATTGCAACCACCACTGGAGCCCGCCCACCGTCGTTGTGGTTTCCTGCCGTCATTGGGGCTCGGTGCGGGAAGTCACGAGTCAGCGACGCCGACGCTGCCGCCGGATGGATCTCAGCAACATGGTGAGCAGACCCACCGCCACGGTGACAGCAGCGAGGGACCCGAAGGCCACCGCTGGGCCACCAGCGTCGATCACCACGCCGACGATGGGCGTACCCAGTGCCGTACCGGCGGTCATCGCGGATCCGTAGAAGCCCATGGCCACACCCCGGTTGCGTTCGTCCACGAGGTCGGTGAGTCGTTCCGAGGCCGCCGTCATCAACGGAGCACAGAAGAACCCGGAGGGGAACAGCGCTACGCCGAGCCAGAACAGGCTGCCTGCGAACACCGCCGGGACAAGTGCCGCACCCAACAGGACCAACAGCAGCAACGGGTCCAGCTTGCGGGACATGAGCCCGTACACGAACCCGCCGAGCAGGGACGCGAAGCACCACAACCCGTAGGCCCACCACAGGCCCGTGCCGGCATCGCCGAAGTGCTCGGAGAACGCCACGACCCCGACCTCGGTCCCTGACAGGGAGAGTCCCGCGCCGGCCGACATCATGAACATGGCGATCACACCGGCGGTGACCCAGGACATCCGGGCCTTCTTGACCGGCGGCTGTGTGGCGTCGGATTGCACCACCGGAATGGCGCCGGTGACCACCGGGACCACCTCGGGAGCGTCCATGGCGCGGGTGGGCGCCTCAAGATCGCCGATGGGCTCAGGCAGATGCTCGGACCGCGTTGGCGGGTTGGTCACCAGCAGCACGCAGCCGGCAAAGACCACCAAGAGTCCCATGGCGATGAACGTCGCGGTCGTGGACACGGCGGTCGCCAGCACGGCCGAACCGCCCGGCGCGATGACGAAGACCATCTCGGTGGCCATGGAGTCCAGGGAGAAGGCGGTACGCCGATCCGGTCCGTGCATCAAGACACCCAGCGACTGGCGCACCACCGTGAACACGGGGATCGAGTACAAACCGGCCAGGAAGAGCAGCAGCACCAGGACCGGGAAGCTGGCAAAGGGCGCCAGGCTCCAGCACACCGCCTCCACCGCCACGGATGGCAACACCGCTCTGCGCAGCCCCACCATGTCGATGCGGCGTCCACGCCACGGAGCACCGATCGCCACACCGATGGTCAGCATGGCGGTGGCCAGTCCAGCAGAGGCGTAGGAAAGGTCGAGCACCTTGGTGACATGCAGGGTCACCAAGACCGCGGTCACCGAGTGAGGGAGGCGGCCGAGGAAGCCGACGACGAGGAGGGTCGGGACGTGAGGTGTCCCGAGAACCCGCCCGTAGCGACGCAGTGCCCCGATGTTCTCCGGCTGGTCCGGTTGGGGCCGGGTCGCGTTCATTTCCTGACGCCAAGGGTCAGGGAGTCGGCCGCCTCCTGCAAATGCTCGACGTCGGCCAGCGCGCCTTGGACGCGCCCCACCACGGTGGCCACGTCGTCGTCCGGCACGGAAGGCTCGAGCACGACGGTGAGGCCCAACTCGGGTCCGTGGCCGCCGCCGGCCACGGGCCGGCCGTCGCGCGTTCGGGAGGCCACGCCAGGGCCGGGTTCCAGGACCAGGCCGGCCACCTCGTCGAACATGTCGGCGACCGCTTGGAGGGGTTCCGCGAGGGACTCGTCCCGGTAGCTCGGCACCCAGGTGCGCTGCTGTGCCAGGGCCCAGACGGCCGGACGGCGCACCACGAAGGTGATCTCGGCGCCGGGGTCCAGGACCAGCAGTTGTGCATCCTCGGCCGCGGCGGAGAGCGCCGCGCGGGGTGCGTACACGGCCACGGGACGGGCGTCGGGATGCCAATCCGTGAGGCGATCCACGGTGGAGAAGACGGGCAAGGCCTTGCGGCCGTCCGGCGCGGAGATCATGACCAGGGCCATGTCCGCTTCCTTGTCCTCGATCTCTCCATGCTCGCCGACGTGGGTCTCCCCCGTCTCGGCGATGACCGGCACGAAGACACGGGCGTCGGCCAGTGCCTCCACCACGGCTTCCTCACCGTTCATACCGAGTACCAGGCCCTCCAGGGCCAGGTCCAGCATGGGGTCCACGGCGCCGTCATCGCCGTCGAACCGGTGCAGCGGGTTGCCCTCACCGGAGAGGTCTCGGCCCTCCCAGGCCTGCCCCGCGGTATCGGTGCGGCCGCCTGCACCGCGCAGTAACGCCTGCTTGATGTGCTCCGGCAGTTCCCGGTGTGTGGGGTGCTGCTGGTCCGTCATGCCCGACCAGCGACGTCGAGCGCCTGCGGCAGGGTGAAGCGGCCGGAGTAGAGGGCCTTGCCCACAATGGCTCCTTCGACACCGCTGCTGACCTGAGCACGCAGCGCGCGCAGGTCGTCCAGGGAGGAGATACCTCCGGAGGCGATCACGGGCTTGTCCGTCTTCCGGGCGATCTCCGCCAGAAGTTCCGTGTTGGGACCGGTGAGGGTGCCGTCCTTGGTCACATCGGTGACCACGTAACGGGCGCAACCGGCTGCCTCCAGCTGCTCCAGAACGTCCCAGAGGTTTCCGCCCTCACTGGTCCAACCGCGACCGGCCAGGGTGGTGCCGCGCACGTCCAGCCCCACGGCGATGAGGTCGCCGTACTCCTCGATGGCGCGGGCGGTCCACTCAGGGTTCTCCAGTGCGGCCGTACCGATGTTGACGCGGGAGGCGCCCCACTCGGCGGCACGAGCAAGGGACTCGTCGTCGCGGATGCCGCCGGAGAGCTCCACCTTCAGGTCCAGTTCGGTGGCGACGCGACGCAGCACGTCAGCGTTGGAACCACGACCGAAGGCCGCGTCGAGGTCCACCACATGGATCCACTCGGCGCCGGCCTGCATCCAGTTCACGGCCGCGTCGAAGGGATCCCCGTAGCCGGTTTCGGAACCGGCCTCGCCCTGAACCAGGCGGACGGCCTGGCCGTCCGCGATGTCCACTGCGGGGAAAAGGATCAGACGCTCGGTCTCAGTCATGGTGTTCAGCAGGTCCTTGCTCGTGGGGTGAGTGTGCGTGGGTGTGGTGGGGGTGTCAGGATCGGGGCG